>JBARRR010000022.1:0-24174 GCA_049644325.1 Candidatus Dormiibacterota bacterium | reverse complement strand
CACAAGACCACGATCTGTGTGTACTCGCTGCGGGCCCGGGAGCTCCCCACGGTCTCGACGCCGGTGACTTGGGACGAGGTCAAGGCTCACCGCGATGGCAAGCTCAAGGAGCTAGCCTTCACCGTCGACAAGGTGATCAAGCGAGTGCAGCGGGACGGCGACCTCTTCGCGCCGGTCCTGAAGCTGAAGCAGAAGCTGCCCAAGCTCACCTGACGGCCGCCCGGTGGCCGGCTCAGGACACTAGACTGAGGGCTCGATCCGTGCTGGCCGCCAGGTCGCTGTTCAGCTGGGGGAGATAGATTGCCTAAGAAGGGATCCGGAGCCAAACAACCAAGGCCGAAGGCCAAGAAGCCCGGCGCGCGCGCCAGTGGGGCGGCCATCCCGGCGACGCGGGCCGCCGACCTCAAGGCGTCGTCGCTCCCGCAGAACGGGGCGACACGGGGCCAGATGCCCTCCAAGGAGTTCGAGGCCGAGCTGGAGAAGCTCCAGCTGGAGCTGGTCAAGATGCTGGACTGGATCCGCGAGAGCGGTCATCGGCTGGTGGTGGTCATGGAGGGGCGCGACGCCGCGGGCAAGGGCGGCACCATCAAGCGCATCACCGACGCGCTCAACCCGAGGTTCTGCCGGGTTGCGGCCCTGCCCGCGCCCACCGAGCGGGAGAGGACCCAGTGGTACTTCCAGCGCTACGTCGCCCAGCTGCCGGCGGCCGGTGAGATGGTCGTCTTCGACCGCTCCTGGTACAACCGCGCGGGGGTGGAGCGAGTGATGGGATTCTGCAGCGACGACGACTACTGGGAGTTCCTGCGGTCAGTGCCCGAATTTGAAAACATGTTGATCCGGTCGGGGATCCAGTTGGTCAAGTACTGGTTCTCGGTCAGCGACGACGAGCAGGAGCGGCGCTTCCAGTCTCGTCTTGACGACCGCAGTCGGCGCTGGAAGCTGTCACCCATGGACCTGCAGTCCAGAGCTCGATGGCTCGACTACTCCAAGGCCAAGGACGTGATGATGGAGCACACCTCGACCCGGGAGGCCCCCTGGTATGAGGTCGACGCCGACATCAAGCGGCGGGCCCGGCTCAACTGCATCGCCCACCTGTTGTCGCTGGTGCGCTACAAGGACGTCGAGTACCCCAAGCTCAAGCTACCGGCGAGGCAGAAGGACCCGGGCTACAAGCGGCCGCCCAAGGAGTCACTCAACTGGATCCCGGAGCGCTACTGAGCCTGGGCTGACCTCCGCCGCCGGCGCATTCTCGAGCCCAGCGCGGCTAAGATCGCGGCCGGCGGCAGCAGTGCCAGCGCCCACCAGGCTGTGGGCCATGAAGTGCCTGGCCCGGAATTGGTATTGGGCAAGGGGGTCGGCGACGGGCTTGTCAGGAGCGACGTTGAGAGGCACGTCCCCGCCACCTGGTCCGCAGAGTCGACCTCCTTGGTGGTCTGGTCGTCGGCGAAGGCGATGTGGGCGCAGCCCTGGGGGTCGATGGTCTCCATGATGAAGTCCGCGAGGTTGCGGTTGGAGAGGCCCGGGGGACAGGCGATGCCGAGGTTGCAGATGTCGCCCACGTGCATTGGACTCGGCGTGATCTTGGTTGTCGTCCAGGTGGGATTCGCGCTCGCCAGGTTGAGCGATTGGCCGGCCCAAAGGAACCATTGGTTGGTGTTGGTGCACGTCGCCGTCGGGTAGCACATACCTGGCCAGTCCTTGCCGTTGGGCCCGGTCGGGACCACGGTGGATGTCTCCAGCCAGGCGACGTCGACCATGCCTGGGTCGCCGGCCGCGATCGCCGGGAACCAGTGAGTGCCGGTGCTCGAGTTCACTTTGAAGGGACCCTTCCAGGTGGGGCCGCCATCAGGAGACCAGACGACGTACATGTCGAATTCGCACGCCGGGCCGGGGGTGGTATTGGCGGGGACGGCGCAGTTGGGAGTCCAGTTGAGGTTGTTGACAAATCCAATGTAGGGATTGCCCTGGTCGTCGAGGGTGAACGAGGCGAAGGGGCTCGAGGCGTCGTGGAAGAGACCAGCGTCATATGCCACCTGTGGGATCCAGGTGGCGCCATTGTCGTCAGACCAGGCAATGATGAGGTTGTGGAAGGCCTGCGCCTGGGTGATGTTGCACCCGTTGAGGAAGCTGGTGGGGTCGGCGGCCAACCAGGAGGTGAAGATGCGACCCTTGTGCGGTCCGTGCTTGACGATCTGCACCCCGGTAGGGATGGTGCTGCAGGCCGAGTCCAGCAGGGCGGTTTGCCCACCCGAGGATCCCAACGTGTTCAGGTTCAGCAGGATGTCCTGCGGTGCTCCGAACGTCATGCCGCCGTCGTGGGAGATGTTGACCCACACGTGGCTGGGCCCGTAGAAGTCGTGGTAGAAGAGCACCACCTCGGCGCTGGCGGTGGTGCCGCCAGGCGCGATATATGCGTCGACCCACTGGCGGTCAACGCCGAAGGGGATGCAGCTGGTGCTGCAGACCGTGCCCTCGTTGATGGCGTTCTGGCCGAACATCCACGTCTGGCCTTGGTCGATGGACTTCCAGACGTCGGCCTGCAGCGGCACCGTCGAGGCGCTGCCGTTCAGGTTGCACCAATAGACGGCGCCGGATTGGTCGGTGGCGACGCAATCGTCGCCCGTCTTGGGGTCGGGGACTGTCCTGAGCGTCCAGCTGGCGCCGCGGTTGGTGGAACGGTAGACGCTCTTGGTGCCCAGGTAGGTTGAATACAAGACGCCGTTGACGTCGGATGTGATCGACGGCTCGCCGCCGTACACCCCGACACGGTGGACGTTATATGCCGGGGGCGTGCCGGCCCGGGTGAGAGATGCAGGGCTCAATAACGCCAACGCGAGGACGGATGACAGGCCCAACAGGGCCTTACCGAGCAATCTCAAATAGTTACCCTTCCCGACGAGGTGGCCGAAGGCCCTTGACCCTCTCCGGGCCGAAATTTAGCACAGCAGCGGCGGTATCGATCCCGGGTCAGCCCCCTACGTACGACATCTCGATCCGCTTCCGCGGCGCCGTCAATGAGGCGCGCTCCTCGGAGTAGCGATCATCGCGGTCGCGCCAGACCCCGCTGAGGAGCGCCTCCAGGCCAGCGTCGTCGCTGGACGCGCGCAAAAGGGCTCGCAGGTCGTGGCCCGCGGTAGCAAACAGGCAGGTGTAGAGCCTCCCCTCGGCGGTCAGGCGCGCCCGCGTGCAGCCCTGGCAGAAGGGCTGGGTCACCGACGAGATAACGCCGATTTCGCCCTCGCCGTCGGTATAACGGTAGCGGCGCGCCACCTCACCGGGGTACTGCGCTCCCAACGGCTCCAGCGGGTACGTGGCGCCGATATTCTCCACGATCTCGGCCGCCGGGACCACGTCGTCAAGCCTCCAGCCATTGGTGGTGCCCACGTCCATGTACTCAATGAATCGCACCACGAACCCCCGTTCCCGGCCGAACCGGGCGAGGTCGAGGACGCCGGCGTCGTTGACGCCGCGCTGGACCACGGCGTTGAGCTTGATCGGGGCCAGTTCCGCTGCGCTGGCGGCGTCGATGCCGTCGAGTACGCGGGAGAGGGAAGCACCGACCCCGTTCATGGCCTGGAAGACCAGGTCATCGAGGGAGTCGAGGCTCACCGTGATGCGAGTGAGACCGGCCTCCTTGAGCGCCTGGGCTTTGCCTGCCAGGGTGGCGCCGTTGGTGGTCATGGCGATGTCGTCGACGCCATCCACGGCGGCCACCATCGCGACCAGGCGCTCGACCTCGCGACGCACCAGTGGCTCGCCGCCGGTTAGCCGCACTTTGGTCACCCCATGCGCCGCGGCGACGCGCACAATACGCACGATCTCTTCGAAGCTCAGGATCTCGTCGCGTGGCAGGAAGGCGTAGTCCTTGCCGAAAAAGTCCGCCGGCATGCAGTACGGGCAGCGGAAGTTGCAGCGGTCGGTGACCGAGATGCGCAGGTCGCGCAGTGGCCGGCCGAGCTGGTCGGTCACCTGGGCCAGACCGTCGATTGCCATGGGCAGAGGCTAGCGCAACGCTCGGGGGCGGACCTGTTGGAGCAGGGTCGGATCGCTAGGAATTCGCCTGCACCGGAGCGTGCCTTAGCCGCGAGCTTCGAGCGCGGTCATCGTCCTGTCGAGCTGGGCGGCGCGGGCGCTGGCGGTGCGGGCCGTAACAAGCTTCAGGATGCAGGCGTACTGCTGAGTCTTGCTGAGCGTGCCGAACACCTGCGCCGCCTCCGGGCTTGCCGCCAGGGCCGCGGCCAGATCTGGCGCGACGGTGGCGTGGCGCTGGGAAACGTAGGCGGCGGCCCATCTACCATCGGCCTTCGCAGCCTCGACCTCGGCCAGGCCTGACGGTCGCATCCGCCCGGCCGCGGTCAGCTCCTCGACCCTGGCCACGTTAACCTGCGACCAGCGGCTGCGTGGCCGGCGAGGCACGTACTTCTGCAGGTAATAGACCTCGTCGTATGACCTGCGCTGGCCGGAGATCCAGCCGTAGCAGAGGCCGATGTCGACCGCCTCGTCAGCGGTCAGTGAGGGGACGCCCGATCCCTTCTTGGCGATCTTCAACCACACACCAACCCGCAGGTCGAGATGCGCGTCCAACCAAGCTTCGAACTGCGCGGCGTCGCCGAAGGCGATCACCAGGGCTTCGTTGATAAAAGGCTTGGTCGACACCCGTGACTTATACGCTCAGCAGCGTGGATGGTGCTTGTGCGCTGGCCCGCGAGTTACAACTACTGCGTCAGGTAGCCTCGCCGGCGAGGGTGGCAGTCCTCACGAGGCGCCAGATGTCCTGGTCCACTTCAGCGATGCCCTGCAGGACCTTCAAGCCATCCTCGGCACGCAACTCGCCAAGTTGGTTCAGAAGGTCAGCGCGGTGGGCTTTGAGATCGCCGACTGACTGCCGCAAGGCTGGATTGCACCTGCGCTCGACCCGTCGGGCCCACAATTGGCGCGCAGCCACCTGCTGTCCACTGGTCGCTTCCCTGGCGAATGCCATCAGGTTGACCCAGGTGTCCTAAGAGACATCGGCCATCGCGTGGACTCCCAGTCGTAACAAAGTCCGCAACGCGACACGAGATCAGCCTGAGACGTCCCTAGGAGATCGAGCGGGCACCCCTGGGCGCGGTTATCAACTTCACCCCCGAAACCAGCCCCAGTCCGACGAGTGCGTAGACCACGATCGCCACGAGCGACGCGATGTCGAGGGTCGAGCTCTGGCCGGATGCTGCGGGGAAGATGGCCCGGAACGGCGCCACCATCGCATCGGTCAGGCCGTAGATGAGGGTCACAAAGCCCGACTGCAGCGACGCGCCGAGCACCTTCAGGACGAACCTGATGCCGATGAGGGTGGTGACCACGCTGGTCACGAACCAGATGACCTGGACGGCGCGGTAGTTGTGGGTCGCCGGTTCGGCCTGGGTTTCTACGACCGTGCGACTGCCCGGTGCGGGAGTCTGGATCTCAGCTGCCATTGTCTAACCTCGGGATGAGTCGATCAGGACTGCCAATGCCAAGGCGCGAACAAGCGTCTGGCGTGGCTCCAGCGTGGTCCAGACGCCATAACAATTGCAGCAATTGGTCTGTGGAACGAAGCGGGCAAGATTACCAACCGCTCGGGCCGGCCCATACTGTCCACGATGTCTTGAGACAGGTGTCGGGGATGTCCTGAGAAAGGAAAGAAAGCGGGAGACGGGATTTGAACCCGCGACCCCTACCTAGGGAGAAGAAGGCGACCAAGGGCGCTCGTGGCTATAGGTGCAGTGTTGCTGTCGGCGGACTGCAGATTCGGTTCGGCTCGCGCCACGGATTTAGCCGTTTCCTTTGAACTTCTACGCGGCCTCGATCGCCACGAGAGCAGAGGTAGAGGCTGCGCTCCGGGATCTTGAGCGCCTGACGGACGCCAGTGGCTGGTTGATCGTGGGCCCGCGAATCTTCCAAACCTGGACGCGCCGCCCGACCTGACCCGCGCCCCAAGCAGAAGCCCACCACACTGATCACGGCAGCTGACTTCGGCCGGCAGGTCACCGGATGTTCGCGACGGGCGAGCGGGTATGAATTCACAGGCTGCGGCTGCAATGACCCCGGGTTTGGGCGCGAAGCGAGGTCGGCGCGAGCGTCTGCGAATATGGTGGTCATGCAGGATTCCGTCGACGGTGTAGGCATCGAAGTGCTGGGGCAATTCAGAGTTGTCACCGGGGCACGCGAGGTCGCAGCGGGAGATTGGCCGACCCGGCGAGCACGCGAGCTAGTCGCGCTGCTATGTCTCGCCGACGGCCATCGGCTGCCACGCGACCGGGTGATCGAGGAGCTCTGGCCGGAGCTCGAACCGGAAGCTGGGGCCGCCAACCTGCGCAAGGCGATCCACCACGCGCGCAAGACTCTGGGCGACCCGGAGGCGCTCGCTCTTCGGGCGGAGCGCGTCGAGCTTTTTCCGCGGCAATCGATCAGCGTCGACGTCGCGCGGTTCCTGCGCGATGCTGAGCTGGCGTTGCGCGACGGTGACCCCCAAGTGTGTGCGAAGACCGCCGCCGCGTACGCCGGCGAGCTGCTGCCGGATTCACCGTACGAATCGTGGACGCAGGAGCCGCGCCGGAGGGCGCATGCGCGCGCCTGCGAGCTGCTGCGCTGCGCTGCGCAATGGGAGCAACTCCTCGAGCTCGAACCAACCGATGAAGCTGCCTGCCGCCGGCTGATGCAAGGGGCGATCGACAACGGCCAGCGGCACGTGGCGATCCGCCTCTACGAGCGCATTCGGATTGCGTTGGTCCGCGACGTGGGGGTACAGCCAGACGAAGAAACGCGGGCGCTGTATGACCAGTGCACCGCAGGCCTGCGGACGGACGAAACCGTGTTCGTCGGGCGCGAGGTCGAGCTGGCGCTCGCCGCCGGCCACTTGCGCGCGGTCGCCGAGGGTCGGACGTCGGCGCTGCTCGTTCGCGGTCCGTCCGGGATCGGGAAATCGGCCTTTCTGCACGAGATCGCCGGCCGCGCGCGAGCCGATGGCTGGCGAGTCATCTCTGTCTCGGCGCAGAGCTCCGGCCAGCCGTATCGACCCCTCGGCGCCGCCGTTGAGCAGCTGCTGGTCCAGGGACGTGCCGCCCTCGACGAGCTCCCAGAGCGGAGCCGTGCGATCCTCGCCCGGCTGACCCCGCTTGCACCTCCGGCGCCCGCGCACAAGGGGGCGCTGACGCGCCACCAGGTCGTGGCCGCCGTGCAGCGCGCCCTGGACGTCACGGCTACGGGTCGTCCGACGATGCTGTGCGTTGAGGACGCGCACCTCCTCGACGAGGCGACCGCGGACGCCCTGCTCCAGCTCGTGGCGGGCGGCAACAGTCGGCTCCTCGTGACGCCGGCGTACCGCGCGGAGTGGATCCGGACCAGCCTGCCACACGGCATAGTTGAGCTCGCTAGCGGCGACCGCGCGGTTGCAATCGAGCTCGGCCCGCTGAGCGATGACGCACTCGCCGAACTCGTTACGCTCAACGTCCCCCTGCCGCTGCCCGAAGAGGCCGTCGCGCGCATCGTCGAGCTGGCCGAGGGGAGCCCGTTCTTCGCGCTCGAGCTGGCGCGCGCGAACCCGGTGGGCGGAGCGGATATCCAGCCTCGCACGGTGCGTCAGGCGGTGATGCGACGGATGACGGGTCTCGACAGGACCCAGATGGACGCGTTAGCAGCGCTCGCGATTGCCGGCGAGGAGCTTGACCTCTCGAGTGTCCTTGCGCTCACGGGCCTGGTGGAGGACGATGCCTTTGCGCTGCTGGACGCTGCGCTGGACACCGGGACCCTCCTCGTGTCGGGCGCCCGGTACAGGTTCCAGCACGAACTGGTGCGGCAGGTGCTCGTCGACGACCTGCCTGCCCATCGACGCCTGCGGCTGCACCGCGATGCCGCCCAGCGCCTCACGACGGCCGGCGGCCCTCCGGAGCTGATCGCGGGGCACTGGCTGGAGGGCGAGCGGCCCGGGGAGGCCGTCGACTGGCTGCTGCGCGCGGCCCGGCGGGCCCTCGATCTTGGCGCTTTCGCCGACGCGCTCGCCCCGATTGAGCGCCTCTTGGTAGAGGCGCCACGCCACGCGGATGCGCTGCGCCTGCGGGCAGAGATCCTCGATGCTCTTGGCGACGGCCGCGCGCCCGACGCCTACAGGGCTGCGGCGGACGCCGTCGGAGATCCGGAGGCCCAGAATCTGCGGGCCCGGCAGGCGCTCGCACAGATCAAGGCGAGCGACCCCGAGGGCGCTCTGCGTACGCTCGCCGGCATCACGCCGACGTCTGCAGCCGGCAAGCTGGCGGAGGCGCTGACGCTGAGCGCCGCGGCGGCGATAGGTCGCTACGCGGACGCCGAAACCGCGACCCTCAAGGCGGGGGAGGCGCACGAGC
Organism: Candidatus Dormiibacterota bacterium; assembly: GCA_049644325.1. GTDB lineage: Bacteria > Chloroflexota > Dormibacteria > DASZGP01 > DASZGP01 > DASZHA01. Next base: position 15,814 of record JBARRR010000022.1, on the reverse strand, counting down.
TCGCCGTGCAGCTCGGTGATCAAGGCGCGATCCTCGACGCAACCTGGGCGTACGCGCTGGCCGCGCACGCAACAGGCCAGCTGCCTGTGCGACTTCGCGAATTCCTGCGCGCCACACACGAACTGCCTGACCTAGCGATTCGCATTTTCGACGGCCAGCTGTGCGTCACCGAGCGGATGCTCTACGGCGGACTCCCCAACGACGAGATCATCGCCTTCGCCGACGGCCTCGCCGCCGAGGCACAGCGCATTGGCGCTGTTCGGGGACACGCGTTCGCCATCACTGTGCGCGGCGAAGCCGAGTTACTGTCCGGGCAACTCGATGCGGCCGACGGCGACTTCGCACAGGGCGCGAGGCTGCACGGCCAGATCGGCGCGGTGGCCGGCGAGGCGCTTTCGCTGCTGGGCCGCGCCCAGGTCGCAATTCGCCGCGGTCGGCCGGAGCACGCCAACCCATTCCTCACCGATGCGCTCCTCATGGCACGCGAATCCGAGGTGGGTCATCACACCCTCGATCGCATTTACGGGGCGATGATCGAAGCCGCTGCGGACAGCGGTCGCGGCCTGCAGGTCTTGCGAGAAGCAGAGACCGCCATCCAGGGGCCGGCGGAGACTTGCCCCACGTGCCGCATAGCCTTCCTCGTCCCGGCGACCATTGCCGCCGCCCGCGCCTCGGACCTCGAACGGGCTCATCGCTACGCACGGGACTGCGAGCGGGCGCTGGAGATCGTGGCGCTTCCGCCGGCATGGCACGCGGCGGTCGACGAGGCGCAGGGCTGGCTCGCGCGCGCCACCGCGCGGCCCGACGACGCCCGCGAGCGCTTCAGTAAGGCCGCCGAGGGCTTCCGGACCTGGGGGCAGCCGCTCGACGCTCGCCGCTGCGCCGAGCTGGCGGGCGGCTAGGGAACATTTCGGGAACACCTCCCTGGAAGGATGAGGCGAGTCGCCGCGCTCGCGCGGTGAATCCGTTTCCACCAACCACTAAAGGAGGTTCCCAATGCGTTCCATCCCACGTCAGGACGTTCCTGTGGTCATCGCCGACGGCGGCGTCGAGGTGCGCGTGCTCGACCAGGACGGGATCATGGTCGGCTTCGTCCACTTGCCCGCGGGCGCCGACTTGCGCCCCGCTACCAAAGGGCTTCCGGAGGACCTCTGCCCCTGCCCCCATTGGGGCTACATGCTCAAGGGCAGGGTGCGCATGCACACCGTGGACGGTCACAAGGACTTCGTCGCAGGCGAGGCCTTCTACTGGGCCCGGGGCCATGCCCCTGAGGCGCTCGAGGACTCAGAGTATGTGGACTTTTCGCCGACCGACCAATTCCGGCGGGTGATCGAGCACATCACGTCCGGCGCCCCCGCGAGCGCGTGACAGAGCCTCTCGGAGTTACTGTGCGTCGACCCGCGCCTTGACGAAGAGGTCGACCGAGGCCGAAGGCTGCTCACCCTTTCAGCGGCGCGTCCAAGGCCCCTTAAAATTTCGAAAGCCCGGCGCTGAGGCCGGGCCTTCGACTCCTAAAGACTTCTCGCCTACTTTAGTTGGGAAACGGGCACGCCTTGTTCGAGAAGTCCGGCTTGGGGATGAAGATCCCGTTGTCACCGCTTCCCTGGGGCAACACATACGTCGCGTAGATATCGACCGGTACGTTGCCTTCGTTGCGAGCGTCGTGGATGTTGCCGTATCCCGGCTCAAGGAAGCCGGTACCAGCAGCGTACTGCTTGCCCCTGCATTTCTCGTCCTTCGCCTCGTAGAGGGTCAGGGTCCCGGAAACCACCGTGACGAACACGGGGCCGCTGTGCGCATGCCAACCAGACGTTGTGCCGACCGGGAACTGATCATGTTCCACGGTCACCTCGGCGCCCTTGGGGAAGTCGTGCTCCTTGCCGGCAATCTCGATTGAGAACGGCGTGTGAACCTTCGACTCGAGCGCAAGCTCGCCCTGGGGAACCGTTGCCGGGTCGACCTGGGTAAGACCGGACGAGGCCCCCGCCGAGGACATCCCGACAACCATCAGGCCCACAACAAGGCTGCTCATCGTCATCGTCCGTCGCGACAGCTTGCCCCCGCCTCCTCGATTCCAGCGATAGAACCGGGATGCCCGACCTCGTTTCTCTTCCAGTTCGTGTGCCACGCCACCTCCTGTCCCGCGAAACGCGGGCCTCTTCATGAGCCGCGGCTGTCGACCGCGACCGGTCTCCCAAATTGCGAATCGAACAAGAAACGTCTGATCTCGCAGTCGTCCTTTCATCTTTTTTCCTCGAGCATTGACAGTTCAAGTCGGCGTCGACGTGTCCATCAACGTAAGTGCCGGCCGCCGTGATTACCCCCGGGGAACCACCGGTCTTCGGTCCGGTTATTTCGACCCACGGGTCGATTGCTGATGCGTCATCGCAGCCGGCCGAGCGCGCACGCTGGTCAGGCGCCGTTGCCGATCGGCTTGGAGCAGCAAGATGGTGCTTGCAACCGCAGCCATCGCGATGACGAGCGCTCGGACCGCAAAGGCAGCGTCCAAGGCGCCATCCAAACCACGAACGCCGAGCGTGAGTTGACGGCCAGAGAGGACGGTGGTCAGAGCCACCGCCGGGACGGACACACCCAGGGCCGAGCCAACCTGCCTGACAGAGTTGAAGCTCGCCGCACCCAGCCCCGCGGCCGCGACCGGGAAGCTCGCCAGCGCCCCGGCCGCGCTTACCGCCAACACGAAGGTCAAGGGTATGGCGGCGAGGCCGAGGAGGCCGACGGTGAGCCACAATGGCCAGTCCGCCCGCGTGAATGCCCATGGCGACACCGCGACAAGCAGGGCAAACATCGAAGCGACCAGTACGCGTTCAGGTCCGAAGCGCCGCACGACCGGGTCAACGGCGGGAGCTACAAGGACGCTTGTCGCTGCCGCGGCTGCCACCAGGAGGCCTGCCACCCCGACGGCCAGGCCGGCGTCCGACTGCAGGTAGATCGAGGGATAGATGACGTCCGCAAGTACAGCGAACCAGGCACAAGCTCCGGCGATGGTGTAGGCGAGCAGTCGCGGTTCCCCGAAAATGGCGATGCTGAGCATCGGGTGGTCCACCCGCGCCTCCCATCGGACGAAGGCCACGAGAGCACCAAACCCCGTGGCGGCTGCGCCGAGCGTGATGTTGCTCGACCATCCCCAGCGCGCACCCTGAAGGAGGACGGCGTTCAGCGCCAGCAAGGCGAGGGACGCCAGGGCCAGACCGACCCAATCGGCTCGCCTGGCGATGCCACGTGACTCTGACAACGTGGCGAGGCAGAGGAGAACACCTGCCAAGGCGATCGGGACCTGCACCAGGAAGACAAAACGCCAGCCACCTAACTGAGCCAGAAGTCCGCCGACCAATGGCCCCAGGGCCGCCGCACCGGAGCCCACCATGACGTATATCGCGACGGCCCATTGGCGCCGCTCCGTGAAGGTGGTCGAGATCAACGCAAGCGCCATGGTGAGCATTGCGGCGGCGCCTGCTCCCTGGATGACGCGAGCGGCGATCAACCACAGCAAGCCCGGGGCGGTTGCGCAGCCGGCGGAGCCAATCGCGAACATTAGGAGTCCGGAGACAAACTGGCGCCGCCGGCCTAGCCGATCTCCCAACACGCCCGCGGTGGCGATCAGAAGTGCGTACGTAAGGATGTAGGCATTGGGAACCCACGCGAGCCCGGCGACGTCAGCGTGCAGATCTACACCGATGCGCGGCAGGATTAGCCCCACCACCGTGGTGTCTAGCATTGCCACGAACGCGGCTACGCAGATCGCGGCAAGGGAGAGGCGCGAAGGCCGAGGCGCGCTTATCACGCCGGCGACGCCTTGGGATTTCCCGGCAACCCGATCCAGACGGCGGTTGCGCGCGCCAGCAGTTCGCCCTCCCTGCTGAGCAGAGCCGAACTCGACCAGGCTTTCCGACCTTCGACCCGTCTCAGCCAACCCAAAACCATGTAATCGGCGTCCGACTGTGGTCGCTCATGGAGGTTCACCGCGAGCCTGCCCGTCACCGCCGTGCCCTGCCAGCCACAGAGGTCAAGAGCGAAACCGGTAGGGCAGTCGAGCACCGCCGAGACGAACTCAGCGCGCAGCCGTCCACCAGCGCCTGTGGCCCACGCCGGTGGGCGTAGACGAGCCGCCACGGCGCGGGTCCCGATGAGACGCGGAAAGACCCCAAGGCTCTCAGTGACCGAGCGAGCCGGGCCGCACACAAAGCAGGTCTCAAACCCCTCGGCCCCGAGGTATGGATGTTGCTCGGCCTCCTCCAGCTCGGCCCAATCCACACTGGGCGGAGACTCGATCTCTAAGGTGACAGAGCGAGCTTCGGCGACGATCTCCTCCCTGTGCCTTACCACCAGGCCCCCGTCCGTCTGGCTCGCGAGCAGCCACACGCCGAGCGGGACCGGGCGCCGGAAAGTCACCTCAGCGCTCCCTCCCTGAAGCGCTGCGACCCTACCCGCGACATACCCACCCTGACCGAAACCGGGTGGTCCGCAGAAACGACGAGGGATGAGGAGCCCTTTGTGATCCGAGTGCCACGGCGCAGAGCCCGCGGAACGGGGTTTCTCGAAAAGAAACGTCATGCCCTCAGGCTAGGTATCAGCCAACCTGCTGCCCCCGCGGAGACCACGGGTTTTCGACACCCCTCTTAGGCTTTGCCTGTTTCTGAAATAACTTGACGCCCGACGACGCGATTGGTACCTTCACAAAATGGCCGTGCCGGAAGCCACGCTGCGCTTGACGGGAGAGGAGCGCCGTGCCCTGGAACAGATCGCGGCGACGCCTCGGACCGCATCCATCGGCAGGCGCGCGCGCATCCTGCTTCTGGCCGCGGATGGAATGTCCAACAAAGAGATTTCGTCCGCCCTCTCTACCAGCCGGGGCACGGTGCTGCACTGGCGCACGAGGTTTGCCGAGGAAGGCCCGAAAGGTGTACTCGCGATCCGCCCGGGGCGGGGACGAAAACCTCGGATCGACGAAACCACGCTGCGCCGCCTAATCTCCGCGACGATGGCGAGCCCACCGCCGGACGGCGAACGCTGGACCTGCAGGCGTCTGGCAGGGCACCTTGGTGTCAGCCCGGCCACCATAAGTCGGGTCTGGCGCGATGACCGCACTCCGCCGACGTCTGCCCGCGACCTACCGGCTCGGGGCCGCAAGGCACTAGCGAAGCACGCCTGGCAGGAGGCGTATGAGCTGTTCGTTGCTGCCGACGCTGCCGGTGTGCTTGACATTGGCGGGATCATGGACCTCGCGGAAGCTGCCGATTGGTGTGGACAGACGGACGAGTGCCGGCGCGCCTGGGAGCGAGCCCATGCTGCCCTCGTAGGCGGGCGAGATCAGCCTCAGGCCGCGTACGTCGCAGTTCAGCTTTCGCGCCACTATTGGGATATGGCGAAGCCCGCTCTGGCCTCTGGCTGGCTGCGGCGAGCAGAGCGGCACCTTGCTAACGAAGCGGACTGCCCAGAGAGGGGAATGCTCGCAACTCGCCTCGCCTACGTCGCGCTGCAGCTGGGCAATCCCCGCGTTGCGATCGAGCACGCGGAGCGAGCCGAGGCAATTGCCGTCCGCTGGGACGCTCCCGAGATGGCCCTCATGGCTCTCCACCTGCGCGGCCAGGCGCTGGTCCGGTTGGGTGATGCCGCGGGCGGTTTGGAACTAATCGACGAAGCCTGCGCGGCTGCCGTCGGGGGCGAGCTCGGTCCCGAGCAGACCGGCCTGGTTTACTGCTGGACTATCTCCGCTTGCCGCGATCTGGGCGACTTCGAACGGGCTGCCCAGCTGACCGATGCAACCATCCGGTGGTGCGATGACAACTCAATCCCCGCGTTCCCTGGGATATGCCGCATTTACCGGGCCGAGATCTTCCGCATGAGAGGAGCCCTGGGATTAGCGGAAGATGAAGCGCTGGCCGCCGCCGCGCAACTTGCTCGCTTTGCGCTGCGCCGGTCTGGCAGTGCTTTCAACGAGGTGGGCTTGGTGCGCCTGCGCCGTGGAGACCTGGACGGGGCAGCCGACGCGTTCCGGCGGGCGCGTGAGCTGGGCCATCGTACCGAGCCGGGCCAAGCACTCCTGCTGCTCGCTCGGGGCAACCGACGTGCAGCGCTGGCCAGTGTTGCCCGCGCTTTGAGGCGGGAATCGGAAAACCTTATGGCTCGCGGCGAACTCCTGCCAGCGCTGATTGAGATCGCTATCGCGGCCGGGGATCTCGCCGCCGCCGCGGACGCTAGCAAAGACCTTGACGCCCTGGCAGCATCGTTCGATCGCCCAGTGTTTGCGGCGGCCGCCGCAGGCGGGAGGGGAGCGCTCCTGCTGGCTCAGGGAGGATCCCAGCAGGCCAGCACGTCGCTGCAACACGCGCTAGAAGTTTGGATGCAACTCGATGCGCCTTATGAGGCGGCCAAGACGAGGGTGCTGCTGTCGAGGGCCCGACGGATCGAAAACGACACTGAGGGTGCAGGCGTCGAGCTCGAGGTGGCGCTGCAGGAATTCTTGCGTATGGGCGCCTTGCGGGATTCCGAGCTCGCTCGACGCGAGCTCTCCTCGATCAGCCGCCGGACCTCCCGGGCCCTCACCAGTCGCCAGCTGACGGTCGCCGGACTGGTCGCCGATGGGCTCACCAACCGCGACATCGCCCGGCGCATGTTCATTTCAGAGCGCACTGCCGAATACCACGTGCGGCAGATCATGAACCGCCTCGGTTTCGACTCGAGGGCGCAGATCGCGTCCTGGCACGCCGCGTACCTGTGGGCTCAATAAGCCGCGCTTTCCCCCGTGCAGCACGGGTACAGCTTCAGATCGGGACGACGAAGCCCTCAGGCACGGGTCCAGTGCCGAGAGAGCTGGTGGAAAACCAGGGCCGGCCAGTACGGCCTCCGGATGACTTCCGCTACCTTTGTGAATCTCTCAAACACTCAGGTTGCCGACTCCGTGGCTTGGCCCGGACGGTGCGGCGACAGCCAACCAGTCCAGCGCCGGATTTACGCCTAACCTGACAGGTCCGCAGTAGTAGACGGACACCTCGGCCACCTCATTTCGACGGTCACCTGGACAGCCGTACCGTAAGGCCCACCATTCCACCACCCTCAGGCCGAATATCGGCCTTAGGGTATGGTGAAAATAGGGCAGGGTAGTCGACGAAAACAGGCTTTCTCAGGGGCCAAAAACTGACACTCAGAACGCCTATTTCGTATTCAAAATAGCGGGAGACGGGATTTGAACCCGCGACCCCTACCTTGGCAAGGTAGTCCCCCTGGTTTGAGTTCAAAATGGCCTCAAACTAGGCCATGGGGGGACTACTTTGGTCGAATTTCCCCGTTGATCAGTCCAGAATCCCCGTAGACCACTCCAGAATCCCCGGGAATCCCCGGCGATCCCTTTTGAGCGGAAGTGCCATGGCCACAGCGAGATCGCCAATGGGGTGCTGGCACGACCGAGAGCAGGTGGCGGCACCCTTCCTGCTAGGCGTGGGCGGGACCCAGAATGAGCGCGTAGGAGCCTGACATCGCGAGGTCCCCAAGTGGATGCTGCCATGGGAGTCAAGTCAAGGCGAGGCTGGTCTAGACTGGCCCTGCCGGCGGCGGTGAGCATGACCGCGCTCAGCGCCGGGCTTCTTGTCGCGTGGGTCGCCCTCGTCGTCGCCATGCCCACCGCAGTGCCGAGCGACGACACCGCGGGCCAGTTGCTGTTGTCCTTGCCCCTGTTCTCAGGGGGTGTGATCGCGTTCCTGCTGACGGCGCGGCGGCCAGAGAACCCGGTTGGGTGGTTGCTCGGCGGCAGCATGGTCGTCCTCAATCTCCTGCTGCTGGCCAACGCCTACGGAGACCACTGGCTGTATGCTCCCGACCTGCCCGGGACCCTCGTGGTACCCCTTGAGCTGATCGGCCCGCTTGGCTGGGCTGCCGGGTTCCCGACGCTCCTCGTTGTGCTTCCTCTGGTCTTCCCCGATGGCCACCTCCTCTCGCGACGATGGCGACCTCTCATCTGGTTGGCTGCGGTGATAGCGATCATGGCGGTGATTGCCTCAAGCCTTGATCCGGCCGCGATCGGCGACGGACACCGCAACGTCACGAATCCCCTCGGCCTGCCAGGAAGCCATGACATCTCGACTCTGCTTACTGGGCCGGTGTGGTCCGCAGTCGCGGTGCCTCTGATGGTCGCAGCAGTGGCGTCGCTGGCCATTCGTTATCGAAGGGCCGACTCCGCCCTGCGCCACCAGCTCAAGTGGTTTATCGCCGCAGCCTCGGTGGCGGTGGTCGCTATGGTCATCGCGATCGCCACTACCTTCTCGCCGTACGGCTTCCTCGCGGCGACAATCGGGTTCACCGCGCTGCCGGTGAGTATCGGCATCGCGGTGCTCAGGTACCGGCTGTATGACATCGACGTCGTCATCAGCAGGGCCCTGGTTTACGGGACTCTCGCCGCCTTTATTTCGGCCGTTTATGTCGGAATCGTGGTGGGCATCGGCACCCTTGTGGGGGGCGGCGGCAGGCCCAACCTGGTCCTTTCGATCCTGGCTACGGCGATCGTGGCGGTTGGATTCCAGCCGGTCCGAGAGCGGGTCCAGAAGGTGGCCAACCGCCTTGTCTATGGCAAGCGAGCGACGCCGTACGAGGTACTGTCCGAGTTTTCCGGGCGCGTCGCCGAGTCCTACGCCGGGGGAGATGTGCTGAGGCGGATGGCGCAGGTGCTCCAGGAGGGGACAGGGGCGGAGGCGGCGACCGTCTGGCTGCGCGGCGCAGACCACCTGGACCCGGCGGCGACTCACCCTGACACGGTTGTCGGATACGAGCCAATTCCGATCAGCGACGGTGTCCTCCCGGATATCCCCAACGCCAGCCGAGCGGTCCCAGTCCGCCACCAGGACGAGGTTCTCGGAGTGTTGACCCTGATGAAACGCCGCGGGGAAGCGCTCACTCCGATCGAGGAGAAGCTGGTCACCGACCTCGCCCACCAGGCGGGCCTGGTGCTGAAGAACGTGGGCCTGACCGCCGACCTGCAGCGTCGTCTGGAGGAGCTGCGGGCATCCCGGCAGCGCCTGGTGGCGGCCCAAGATGAAGAGCGGAGGCGCCTGGAGCGCAACCTGCATGACGGGGCCCAGCAGAACCTGGTCGCGATCAAGGTCAAGCTGGGCCTGGCGGAGCTGATGACGGCCAAGGATCCCGCGAAAGCCGGCGACCTGATCAGCAGCCTGAAGGTGGACACCGACGAAGCACTGGAAACGCTGCGGGACCTTGCCCGCGGCATCTATCCGCCTCTACTGGCGGACCAAGGGCTGAAGGCCGCGCTCGAATCGCAGGCGCGCAAGGCGGTGCTGCCGGTAACGGTGGAGGCGGATGGCGTTCGTCGCTATCCCCAGGAGGTCGAGGCCGCGGTCTACTTCTGCGTGCTGGAGGCGCTGCAGAACGTGCAGAAGTACGCGGGTGCCACCGCTGCAGTCGTGCGGCTGTCTGAAGTCGAACAGCAGCTGCGCTTCGAAGTCTTCGACGATGGACGCGGTTTCGACAGCACTCGCGCGGCGCGCGGTGCCGGCTTGACCAACATGGAGGACCGGCTCGATGCGTTGGAGGGCGAGCTCGCTATCGCAAGCGAACCCGGACAGTTCACCCGGATCTCCGGCAACCTTCCTCTACGCGGAAGTAAGCGGGAGACGGGATTTGAACCCGCGACCCCTACCTTGGCAAGGTAGTCCCCAGAGTTTGTATTCAAAACGGCCTGAAATCGCCCCTGGGGGGACTACTTTGCTCCAATTTCCCCGTAGATCATTCCAGAATCCCCAACGACCACTCCAGGATCCCCGAGGATCCCCGGCGACCCCTTTTGACCATCTCAAGCACTGCTCAACGAGGGCAGTCCGCCTGGCTGTCAAGACCCCGCCGACAGCGGCTCCCGGACAGCTCATGCCGATAACATCCCTGTTATCATGGGAAGGCATTCAGGAGGTGATTACTGCCCGTTGTTCGTCATCATCCCGCCGCCGAAGGGGAGCTCAATGCGCTTCCAGCTCCAGAACAGAACGCCTTGGACCGTGCCATCGAGAAGCTCGAAGCGTTTGGTGAGCGTCTACCTTTCCCGCATCAAAGTGCAGTGCGAGGCGCCGCGCCGATCCGAGAGTTGCGCCCACGAGCTGGGCGTAGCCCCTGGCGAGGGTTCTACGCGCGCGTTGGCGAGGACTTTGTCCTGCTCTCGATCGGACCGGAAGCCGATGTGGACGCACGCGGGTTCCGCCGGGCCGTCCTGGCGGCGCAACATCGGCTCAAGGAACTTACGGGCGGCTAAGCCATGAAGAATTCAAAGTTCAAGACTCACCGGCAGGTAGTTGCCGAGCACATGAAGGACCCGGCATACCGCGCCGAGCGCGAGCGCACCCAGTTCGCCAACGACGTGGCGATGAAGGTGCTTGGGTACCGGGTTGACCAGGGGCTGTCCCAACGCGCGTTAGCCGAGAAGCTGGGCATGAAGCAGCCCGCCATCGCGAGGCTCGAGGCAGGTGACGTGACCCCTTCGATCGACACTCTGCTGCGGCTCTCGCGGGGCCTTGGCATCGACTTCCACTTGGAAGTGACATCTGCCGGCGTCGAGCTGTCGGCGTAATCCGCGAGCGAGTTGATCACTGATCCGCAGCGACACCACGTCTACTCCAACCTGGGGTGGGTCGACCATGGCGGCCTTTGGATTCTTGATGTTCGTACGGGCTCGGAGCGGCTGGAGCGGGTCAGTGATGCCCGTTACCTGACGATCCTGTCCGGCGCCGAGGGACATTTTGCGATTGTCCACCATTTCGACGGGTCGAGACTGCTCGTGACCGTGCAGACGTATGAGCAGCCCACTGCTCCTCTTGCATCTATCGAAATAAGAGGCTGGGCTCCGAAAGCAACGGGAGACGCGGCCGCCTGGGCACATGCTCCTTCAGCGTTCGTGGGCTACCTGAATGGGGATGCCACGGGGGCCTCGGGCTACTACGTATTACGCGTCGAGGACCTCCGACCCAAGATCGCCCGGCTGGACTGGTTCAATAGTGCTGACTACGACCTCGGGTACCAGGCCATTGTCGGCGTGACTTTAACGCCTCGTTCGGATGAGTTGGTGTTCGGTGTGCAACGCTCGTCTCAGTTGGTTCGCTGCACTACCGATGGCGCACGCGTGCTCGGGAAGGTCCAGCTGAGCGGCCACGTAGGCAATCCTGATCCACGTTTCCGATCCAGTGCACCGGAACTTCTCGCCACCGACTACGACGTGCTGGCCTGCGTCGACGCGACCACATGGCAGGTTTCTCGTAGCTACGACGGTGGAGCGGGCGATGGCCTCCGCCACTTCATCGGGTCCCCGTGGTGGCCAGACGATGAGCAGGTCGTAGTCGTCTCGAGGCCAGCCGCGGGCGACGTCATGGTTCTCGACATGGCTTCATTGAGGTCAAGCGCCGGCTCATAACCGGGCGTCAGCCTCTCGAGTCCGTGTTGCTGGCAGACGGTAGCGCCGTCGCTCGCGATTGGAAGACCGGCGAGCTTCTCCGGCAGGGTTGATGCTCATTATCGCCACACAGTGGGATGACTTCGGCCGACCATCCTGAGTTTGCCTTGCCCGCTTATGGATTCGTCGTCAGAAGGTAGTTGATCCGGCGTCACCACCCGGAGCCAGGCGAAGGTGACCGTCGCTGGACGCCCTACTTCCGCGTCCATGCCTCACAACCAGAAGGGATCGACGCCTGGACTACCATTCACAAAATCCCCCTAGATCTGACGGGAAATTGGTGCAAAGTAGTCGACTCAATCGGCAGCTGCGAGTCGCTAGAACTGACGTCCGAGATAGCCAATTGCGTATTCAAAAGTAAGCGGGAGACGGGATTTGAACCCGCGACCCCTACCTTGGCAAGGTAGTGCTCTACCACTGAGCTACTCCCGCGCGGGATTCGCAGCCGTCAGCGGCGGCGAAGTCGAGACATTCTATCTCAGGCTGACTTCCCCACCAGCCGTGCTGGGTCCTCCACCAGCTCCCTGAAAGTCGCCATGAATCGGGCCACATCGGCCCCGTCCAGGACGCGGTGGTCAGCGGCCGCCCACGCTGTTAGGACCTTGGCGGGAGCGGGCTTGCCCTTGGTGATCACGGCCCTGTCAGCGGCGGCGCCCACGGAGACGATCAGCGCCTGGGGCGGGTTGAGGATGGCCAGGAACTGGTCGGTGCCGTACATGCCCAGGTTGCTTAGGGTGATAGTGCCACCGCCGTACTCTTCCGGCTTAAGGTGGCCGGCGCGGGCCCGCTCCGCTAGGTCGCGTGCCTCCTCCGCGATCTTCTCGACCGGCTTGCTGGCGCAGTCGAGGATGGCGGGGGATAGGAGACCGTTGTCGGTGGCCACCGCGATGCCGACGTCGACTCGGCTGAAGCGCCGAATCTTGTCATCGATGGCGGCGGCGTTGACCTCGGGGTGTTCCTTGGCCGCCAGCGCGAGGGCGCGCACCAGGTAGTCATTGACACTGACCCTGGTGCCGGCGTCGACCAGCTTCCTACGCGCAGCCAGCATGGCGTCGGCTCGGATGTCGACGCTGACGTAGAAGTGCGGCGCAGTGCGCTTGGATTCCGACATCCGCCGCGCAATTGCCTTGCGCAGCCGGGTCGGTTCGATGTCCTCAGCGCCCTCTGGCGGCGGGGCCACTGCTTGGGCCGGAGCGGGCCGAGGGGCCGCTGCGGGGGCAGGTGCCTCTGCCGGTTCTTCAACGGGGGCGGCGGGGGGCGTCTCAACCGGGGCCGCGGCGGGCGCGTTCGAGCCGGCTGCGGCGGCCCCCTCGACGTCCTCGGCGGTGATCCGTCCCGCCGGGCCGGTGCCGGCGATCATGGCCAGGTCGACCCCCAAACCCTCGGCCAGCCGCCGGGCCAGCGGCGAGGCTTTGGGGCGCTCACCAGGCGCCACGGTCGACGCGGCCGCCGGCGCTGCCTTGATGGGCGCCGGTTCCGGGGCCGGGGCCGCCGGTTGAGGCTCGGCAGCTGGAGCCGGCGCTGCGGCTGCGGCCGCGGGGGCGGGCGCCTCAGCCGCCGGCGCCGCCTTAGGCCCGGGCTCGGGCAATGACTCGCCTTTCTCGCCCAGGGTGGCGATTGGCTGACCCACAGGGACGGTGTCGCCGGATTCCGCCAGGGTCCGGAGCATGGTGCCGCTGTCGAAAGCCTCAATCTCGACGGTCGCCTTGTCGGTCTCGATCTCGGCCACGATGTCCCCACGGTTGACCTTGTCACCGACCTTCTTGAGCCAGCGGACGATGGTGCCCTCGGTCATGTCGTAGCCCATCTGCGGCATCAGGATGTCCTTGGCCACCGCCGGTTCCCTAGTTGCCGCCCAGCACCGAGTTGACCGCGGCCACGATCTCCTCCTCGCCCGGGACCAGCGCCATCTCCAGGTTCTTGGCGTACGGCATGGGTACGTCCGGCATCGCAACCCGACGCACAGGCGCGTCGAGGTCGTCAAAACAGGCCTCGGCGGTGGCGGCGGCGATCTCCGCCCCCAGGCCGATGGTGCGCCAGTCCTCCTCGGCCACGACCAGGCGATGGGTCTTGCGCACCGATTCGTAGATCGTGTCCATGTCCAGCGGCCGCAGGGTACGCAGGTCGATCACCTCGGCGGAGACTCCCGACTCCTCAAGCGAGGCCGCCGCCCGCAGCGCCGCCTGCAGCATGCGGGAGTAGCCGACGATGGTCACGTCGGTGCCCTGCCGCATGACCGCGGCGCGCCCGATCTGCTCGCGGAAGTCGGCAGCCGGCACCTCGCCCTTGACTCCGTACAGCAGCGAGTGCTCGATGAAGATCACGGGGTCGTCGTCCTCGATGCTCGCCTTGAGCAGGCCCTTGGCGTCGCGCGGGGTCGCCGGTGCCACCACCTTGAGGCCGGGCACCGACGAGTACCAGTTCTCGAAGGTCTGCGAATGGGTCGCGCCCAGCTGGCCCCAGCCGCTGACGGTGCGCATCACCATCGGCACCCGGATCTTGCCGCCGAACATGTAGTGGAACTTGGCGGCGTGGTTGACCAACTGGTCCATCGCCAGCAGCGAGAAGTTGATCGTCATGATCTCTGCCACCGGCCGCATCCCACCCATCGCGGCGCCGATGGCGACGCCGATGATGCCGGACTCCGCGATCGGCGTCTCGCGCACGCGGTCGGGGCCGAACTCCTCCTGCAAGCCCTTGGTCACCGAGTAGGCGCCACCGTAGGCGCCCACGTCCTCCCCCAGGATGAAGACGCGGGGGTCGCCCTCCATCTTCTCCTTGAGCGCCTGGCGCAGTGCCTCGCGGTAGGTCAGCTCCGCCATCGCGGCTAGCCAGCCTTGCTGCCGGGACGTCCCGGCTGGGGCAGCCGCCGGCTGCGGACAGCCGCAGTCTTGGCGCCCTTCTTGGCCGGCGCCTTGCCATCTTCGCTCGCCGCGGTTGCACCCTCTGACCCATCGGCCGCGGCAGGAGCCGCGGCCGGCGGCGCCTCCTCGGCGGCCCCGAAGTCCGGTGGGGCCTCGGCGGTGGGACGCCCACCAGGTCCACCCGCGTCGGCGGAGTCCAGCGATATCAGGGCGGGCTGTTGGCGCGACCGTTCCTCAGCGCGGGCGGTGAGGCGCTCGGCCTTCCGTGTCAGCAGGCTCGGTATCACCACCTCGGGGCCGCTGACAGCACCGCCGCGTTCCTCAAGGGGCGAGGCGTAGATGTTCTGGAACAGCGTGTCGAGGGCGGGGAAGGGGCTGTTGTCGGCGAAGACCACGGCATCCTGGATCTGCATGTCGACCTGGCGCTGGATCGTGTGCAGCTCCCGGCGATGCACGTGGCCGCCCTTGACCAGGGTCGCATCCAACACCCGAATGGGGTCGCGCTTGTGCCACTTGCGGACCTCGGCCTTCTCCCGGTAGCTCTCGGCGTCGGCCATCGAGTGGCCCCGGAAGCGGTAGGTCATGGCCTCGATGATGGTTGGGCCGCCACCGGCGCGGGCCCGCGTCACGGCCTCACCGACGACGCGGTTGACCTCGACCACGTCCATCCCGTCGACGCGCTTGCCCGGAATCCCGTAGGCCCTGGCGCGCTGGTAGATCTCCGGGACCTTGAACTGCTCCTCGGGCCGGGCGCCCATGCCGTAGAGGTTGTTCTCAATCAGGAAGATGACGGGAAGGTCCCAGATGGCGGCGAAGTTGACACCCTCGTGGAACTCCCCGATGGCGGTGGCGCCGTCGCCGAAGACGTCGACGACCACGCGCTTCTGGCCTTGCATCTTGGCCGCCAGGGCCAGCCCCGGGGCAATGACAATGTGGCCGCCGACGATGGCATGCCCGCCCCAGAAGTTGCGTTCAGGGTCGACCAGGTGCATCGACCCGCCCATGCCCCGGGTGACGCCGGTCGAACGTCCGAACAGCTCGGCCATCACCGCGCCGGGATCGGAACCGCGGGCCAGCGCGTAGCCGTGGTCGCGGTAGTGGGTCAGGAGGTGGTCCTGCGGTTGCAGTGTGGCCATCGCCCCCACCGCCACCGCCTCCTCGCCGATGTACAGGTGCAGGAATCCGCCGACCTTGCCGAGCGCGTACATCTCGGCCGCCGCCTCCTCGAAGCGTCGGATGAGGTACATCTGGCGGTACCACTCCAGCAATCGCTTGGTCTCGGGAGCCCGCCTTCCCCGGGGTTTCCCGTAGGCCAGGAGCTTGATCGAGTCGGGGCCGGTCATCGGCGGGCGCGGCCGCGACGTGCGCGTTCCAGTCGAGCGAGCCGGGCGCCTCGTCTTCATGCGGCCACCATCGTAGCGATCTTACGGGGTTGGGCTGGAGCGTCAGGCTGCCCGTTCGGGCGGGTCGGGCTGCTGCGGGGCGGGGCTAT
>JBARRR010000021.1:0-18866 GCA_049644325.1 Candidatus Dormiibacterota bacterium | reverse complement strand
ATGGCGGCGACGATGAAGATCACAAGTACCACCGCAGTGGACCGCTTCACCTCGTGAGCCTTGCCACGCCTGCGCCGGGGCGTGTCCGGGTCGGCCTCCTCCCGCGCCTTCTTCCAGGGCAGGTTCTTGGAGGCCCTACGGACCAGGAAGAGGCCGCCGATCCAGAAGACAACGATCAGGAGCGCGCTGGGGTCGATGCGGAAGACGACCAAGGAGCCGGGAAGAATGGTTGCGATCACCGCCACCGCGAGCACCGCGATCACCAGCGCGCCCTCCAGCACCTGCACCAGCGAGGCGGTGGCGTAGGTCAGCGGCCGCCGCGGCACGCCGACGCCGTCCATGATCACCAGGACCACGGTCTGGATGGCGATGCCACCAAGGATGTTGCCGGTGGCGATGTCGAAGTTCTGGCGCACTGCGGCGGTGCCCACGATCGCGATCTCAGGCAGGTTGGTCGCGAAGGCAAGCATGATCAGGCCGCCTAGCGCCTGGCCCAGCCCGAAGCGCACGTCGATGACGTCGGTCTGGTTGCATAGCTGGATCCCCGCGATCCAGATCACAGCCGCGGACGCCGCGAAGATTGCCAGCAGGACCGGGAGCGACAGGCTGGACATTTGGCACGCACTATATGACGAGCGGGCGGTGCCCGTGTTGCCCCGGGTCGTTAGAGTGCGAGCAGCATGGCCGAATTCGAGAAGCAGGACCGCGCGGCGCGGCTCTTCAAGGTGGCGCAGATCATTGGCGGAGCGGGCGGCATAACCACGCGCGAGCTGGGTGAGCGCACCGGTACGCACAAGAAGACGGCCTTGCGCGACATCGTGGCGCTGGAGGGGATCGGTGTCCCTGTCTACGAGGACGGCCACCGCTGGTTTATCCGCGAGGGCTACTTCATGCCCGCGATCGAGTTCTCCCAGCCCGAGGCGGTGGCGATGCTGATGGCGGGGCGGCTGGCGGTCAAGCACGCGGACCACAACGACCCGGTGCTGGGGATGGCGCTCACCAAGATCGCGCGAGCGATGCCGGAGGAGGCCAAGCTGGTGGCGCGGTTCTTCGAGGAGACCGCCGGGGAGCTCTCGGCCAAACCGCGGTCGGCGCGGCAGGCGGACGTCTTCGGGGTGCTGGTCCGCGCCTGGCTGGGGCGGCGCAAGGTGCGCCTGGAGTATCGCGACGCAGTGGGCAAGAAGTCGGCGCGGGTGCTGCGGCCGTATTACCTGGAGCCGGCCTCGATGACCGGCCACGGCACATACCTGATCGGCTACGACGAGCTCTCGCGCGAGGTCCGCAGCTTCAAGGTCGAGAGGATCGCCGGGGCGGAGCTGCTCGATACGCCGTACTACCTCCCCGCGGACTTCAACCTGGCTCGATACCTCCGGCACTCATGGGGGATATGGAGCAAGGACAAGATCGAGAGGGTGGTGCTGCACTTCAGGCCCGCGGCCGCTGGGCGGGTCAGGGAGTCGTTCTGGCACTCGTCGCAGAAGCTCGGCGCGGTGCGCGGCGGTGGGGTGCGGATGGAGGTCTCAGTGCGCGGGCGGGTGGAGATCCTGCCCTGGATCCTCAGTTGGGGAGCTGACTGCGAGGTGCTGGAGCCCGCGTCGCTGCGGCGCGAGGTCGCCGAGGTGGCGGCGCGGATGGCCGAGACCTACGCCGGGGAGCAAAAGCGCGACAGATAGTTGTCCCAGGGCACCTCGACTATGGTCTTGTGAACACCGATGAGACGCCCAACCTGATCCACGTCAACTTCACCCGCCGCGAGGTGGTGCGCCGGCCCGCGGCGGAGCAGACCGAGGCGGTGGCGCTGGACTACCTGACCCAGCTGCGGTGGCAGCTCGAGATGGGCGTCGTCGACGGGTCGCTGGGGCCGCTACTGGCCCTTTCACTGCTGGACGTCGTCAAGGCGGTTCACGGCCCCGAGGTGGCGGAGCTGGTCCGGGGTGTGGTCCGCGGCCTGGCGCACGGTGGGATGCTGGCAGCCGCAGTCGAGGTGGCTCGCGGCGCCGCCGGTGGGTTCATCCGGAACGGCGATCACCAGGCGGGCGCCGACCTCCTGGAGCTGGCCGACACGCTGGGAGTCAGCCGGCTGACGTAGAGCCAGGGTCCTTCCTCTGGACCACGGCCAGGAGGTTGCCCTCGCTGTCATGCCAGAATGCCAGTCGGATGATTCGGATCGACGGCAAGGAGGGCTGACGATGGCAACAGACCTGCAGATCGATATCGAGGATCGCGCCGGCGTGGTGGCCGACGTGGCGGAGGCTCTGGCCAAGGCCGGGATAAACGTCATCGGGGGCTGCGGCGTGGCAACCGGAGGCAGCGGCGTGATCCACGTGCTCGTTGAAGACGCCGACACGGCACGGGCGGCCCTGGACGCGGCCGGAGTGACTGTTGGCGGCACGTCGGAGGCCGTCGTGGTCGGGCCGCTCCAGGATCAGCCGGGTGAGCTGGCGCGGGTGACCCGGGCGGCCGCCGACGCCGGCATCAGCCTGACCTACATGTACGTGGCCACCGACACCCGCCTGGTGCTGGGGGCCGACGACGTTGACGCACTGAAGGCGGCGGTCGGGACCTGAACCTCAGGGCCCGGCCGGGCCGGCGCTTACGCGCCGGCTGGTCGAGTCATGGCTGACGGGGCTGCCGCGGTCTCGCCCCAGAAGGGATGCCCCACCGGGAGGACCGGGTGTCCGGCCATGCCGTTCACCACCCCTGCCGCCGATGCATACCAGGCGACGGCGGCGGTGACGATGCCCATGTAGCCGCCCAGGGCGGTGAGCCCCGAGCCGGCCGCGGCACCGTTGAAGTTGCCTATCGACAGCAGGATCTCGGTGAGTTCCAGGGTCAGGAAGACCATGAAAACCGCGACGCTGACGCGCGAGCTCCACAACAGCATGTAAGTGTTGAAGATCGCGAACGCCAGCAGGATCCAGGCCAGCGACGGCGCCACCTCAGCGGTGGCCACCTTGCCCAGCAGGACCAGCCCAACAAAGGCGGCCAGGCCCATCCAGAAGGCGCCGTATGTCGAGAATGCAGTGGCGCCAAAGACGTTGCGATTGCGGAACTCCATCATGCCCGCCAGGAACTGACCCAGGCCGCCGTAGAAGATGGCGACACCGAAGAAGGCCAGCAGCGGGACTGACGTGGGGCCGAACGCGTTGTGCGCGCTCAGCAGAAAAGTGGTTAGGGCAAAAGCGCCTAGACCAAGCGGAGCGGGGTCCGCCAGTGGAGGTGCCGGCCTAACTTCATCAGTCATCATGTTCCCTCCAAAGAACCAGACTAGTCGGCCTGGGATTCGTTATAGCACTGCTGTCGCCATCCGTCGAGAGTCAGTCTTGCTTGGGGCGTCACACGGCCGTCGCCGGCGGTGCAAGAATGGATGTCGGGACAGGGCACAGGCGTGTAGGAGGTTGACCCAAAATGGCTGAGACAAAGCAGGGAAGCGGGATCGACATCTTCTACGGCGGCGGGGTCAAGATCCCGCCCGATCCCAAGTTCGCCGAGCGGGCGAACGCCACCGCCGAGGTGTACGACCGCGCCGAGCGTGACTTCGTCGCCTACTGGGAGTCGGAGGCCCGACGCCTGGTCTGGTTCGAGCCGTGGCAGACGGCCTTGGAAGGCGAGGCGCCCGACTACAAGTGGTTCGTCGGCGGCAAGCTCAACGTCAGCTTCAACTGCCTCGACCGGCACGTTGCCGAGGGCAAGGGCACCAAGGTCGCTTACCACTGGGAGGGGGAGCCGGGCGACGCCCGCACCATCACCTACCAGGAGCTGCTCGAGGAGGTCTGCCGCACCGCCAACGCCCTCAAGGAGCTGGGCGTGGAGCGCGGCGACCGGGTCGCCATCTACATGCCGATGATCCCCGAGCTGCCCATCGCGATGCTGGCCTGCACCCGCATCGGCGCTGCCCACACCGTGGTCTTCGGCGGTTTCAGCGCCGAGGCGCTGCGCGGCCGCATCCAGGACGCCACCGCCAAGCTGGTGATCACCGCCGACGGTGGCAACCGTCGGGGCGCGCCGGCGGCGCTCAAACCGGCGGTCGACGAGGCCATTGCCGATGGCGCCTGCCCCTCGATCGAGAAGGTCCTGGTGGCGCGACGGACCGGCCAGGACACCACCATGGAGGCGGGGCGTGACGTCTGGTGGGACGACATCGTCCCAGGCCAGTCCCCGGAGTGCGAGCCCGAGCAGATGGACGCCGAGGACCTGCTCTACATCCTCTACACGTCGGGGACCACGGCCAAGCCCAAGGGCATCGTCCACACCACCGGCGGCTACCTGGTGGGAGCGGCGTCGACCCATCACTACGTCTTCGACATCAAGCCCCGCGACGTCTACTGGTGCGCCGCTGATGTCGGCTGGGTAACCGGGCACACCTATATCGTCTATGGCCCGCTGACCAACGGCGCCACCAGCGTGATGTACGAGGGCACGCCCGACACCCCTAACAAGGACCGCTGGTGGGACATCATCGAGCGCTACAAGGTCAACATCCTCTACTGCGCGCCCACCGCGATCCGGACCTTCATGAAGTGGGGCGAGGAGTGGTCGCAGAAGCACGACCTGTCTTCGATTCGACTGCTGGGGACGGTCGGTGAGCCGATCAACCCCGAGGCCTGGCTCTGGTACCGCAAGCACATCGGCGGCGACCGGGTGCCGGTGGTCGACACCTGGTGGCAGACCGAGACGGGCTCGATCATGATCAGCCCCCTGCCCGGGGTGTCCACGCTCAAGCCGGGTTCGGCCGGCAAGCCGCTGCCCGGGATCTCGGCAGCGGTGGTCGATGAGAACGGCAACCCGGTCGGCCCGGGGGGTGGCGGCTACCTGCTGCTGGACCGGCCATGGCCCGCGATGCTGCGCGGTATATATGGTGACCACGACCGCTACGTGGAGACGTACTGGTCGCGCTACCCCGGCAAGTACTTCGTCGGCGACGGCTGCAAGATCGACGAAGAGGGCGACTTCTGGCTCCTCGGCCGCGTTGACGACGTGATGAACGTGAGCGGTCACCGGATCTCCACGATCGAGATCGAGTCGGCGCTGGTCGACCATCCGTCGGTGGCCGAGGCCGCCGTGGTTGGCGCCACCGACGCCACCACCGGGCAGGCGATCGTCTGCTACGTGATCTTGCGCGTTGGCTTCGAGCCCTCCGAGGCGGCCGGCGAGGAGCTGCGCAATCACGTTGCCAAGCTCATCTCGCCGATCGCTAAGCCGCGGCAGATCCACTTCACCCCGGAGCTGCCCAAGACGCGGTCGGGGAAGATCATGCGGCGGTTGCTGCGCGACGTCGCTGAGGAGCGGGCGCTGGGTGACACGACCACGCTCACCGACCCCGGCGTAGTGGATGCGCTGCGAGCGGGGGCGGGGAAGGGCGAGGACTAGACCAACCCGTTCTCCATCGCGAAGAGCGCGGCGCCTGCGCGGGTCGAGCGCCCGATCTTGTTATAGATATGCTCCACGTGGTGGCCGACCGTCTTCTCGGCGATGCTGAGGCGCTCGGCTACCTGGCGGTTGGTGCGACCCATGCAGAGGTGCCGGAGCACCTCGACCTCGCGCTCGCTGAGGCCCGCGGGCAGCTCGGCGCGGATGCGCTCACGCGCGTGGCCGGCGGCCTCCAGTACGCACTCCACCGCCTTACGATCCAGCCGCCCGGCCTCGGCCTCGCCCCGCAGCTCCAGAGCGGCCTCGTTGGCGGCCCGCGCCGGCCGGTGAGGCCGCTCCTGGGTCATGGCCTGGTAGGCGTCGGCCGCTGCCAGCACTCGGGCCGGCGCCGGCAGCTGCGCCGCCACCGAACCGCGGTGGTAGCCAGAGCCGTCCTGGCGCTCGTGGTGGGCTGACGCCAGGGCCGCGACCTCGCGCAGCGCCAGCGGCCGCGACAGGATTCGCTCGCCGTGGTACGCGTGCAGCCGGACCCGCTCCCACTCCGGTGTGTTCAGCGGCCCCGGCTTCTCCCAGGTGCCGTTGGGGATGGCGACCCGGCCGATGTCGTGCATCAGGGCGGCGCGGCGCAGCGTCCCGGCATCCGCGCCGCCGCCGTTCATCTGCACCAGGGCAACCTCGGCCAGCGCTGCCACGCCGCTGGAGTGGCCGATGGTGAACGGCAGCTTGAGGTCGATGAAGTCGCCGAAGGCCCGGGCCATCGCATCAACCCGGGACTCGGTCACGCGAACGTGCGGCTCCGGCTCAGCCTCGAGGACGGGATCCCAGAGGGACGCCTCAGGCAGGGCGTCGAACATCCCGCCGGCGTCGGCCAGGAAGGCGTCAGCCACGACCGGGTCGTAGGCAGCGCCCCGGCGCTTGCGGACGGCCGCGATGCAGGCGTCCAGCCCGCCGACGCGCTCGAAGACCTCGGCGTCGTGGGCCACGGCCAGGACCCTGACGGGCAGGCTGAGGTCGTCGCCCTTGAGCCGCGCCGGGCCCCCCTTGCCGTTCCATGTCTCGAGCCCCTGGGCGAGACCGGTCAGCACCCCTGGCGACATCTCCATCTGCTGGGCCAGGCAGACCGCGGCCTCGCATTGGGTCGTGGCGATGAAGGCGAAGCGCTTGCTTCCCTCGCGCATCATCGCCGCCACCAGGGCGGCGCGCTTGGGCAGCGGCAGGCCCTCGCCGGCATGACGGATGAAGCCGCCCAGGAACTCGGACGGCGGGCTGTTGGAGAAGGTGACGGCGTGGGTGCGCATGGCGATCTCGTCGCCGCCCACATAACCGGCCCACTCGTGCGCGTGGGAGGTGCAGCCGATGTGCTGCAGCAGCGCCAGGTAGTAGAGGTCGCGAAGGGTCTCGGCGTCCGCGTCCAGCCGCCGCGCCAGGGCAAGCGCCAAAAGGCACCCCCGCATCGCCTTCTCCATCGGCTGGCCCATCCCCAGGTCAGTGGCCAGCGAGAGTGCGGCTATCAGCTCTGAGAGCCGCACTCCCTGTTCGGGCGGCTTCATCCCGTCAGGATAGGCGCCTACGATCTTGCGGCGATCGAGCCGGCGCCGGCTTCGCGGCTGACGATGTCCAGCGTCTCCTGCAATGATGCCGGCAGGTGCTTGCCGCCCATCAGCGTCATCATGGCGCCAAGGACGTGGCCCTTGAAGCCGTGCGCCTGCCGGTGGTTGACGACCTCGATGTGGGAACCCCCGTCAGGGCGCGATTCCACCCGCAGCTCCCACAGGCCGCCCGGCTGGAAGACGTTGGATTCCTGGACACGGGCGCGGACGACGCCCGGCTGCGACGTATCGTAGGCCTCTCGCGCCCAGATGCCGCCCATGATGGCGCTGCCTTCGGTGACGTCGGCAGCCGTGGCCGTACGGCTGTGGACCCGGTAGACCGCCGGGTCGATGGTCGGCCAGTAGCGCGGCCTGCTATCCGAGAAGTCGGCGGCCACCGCCAAAACCCTCTCGGCGGGGAGGTCGCTGTCGATGCTGAATCTGATCTTCGCCATTGACTGTTCCTTTTCCTGTCCGGCTTGACTGCCGGCTGTCCTCCGGCGACTTGCCGGCGGTCAGCCCAGTCTCCGCCGCCAGCGCCGCGGCGCCATCGGGTGTTCGCCCTATTTCCGCGAAGGCATAGCATCAGACGCGAGATGTCGGCGGGGAAGGGTCTGGCCGCGACCGCGGCGGTGTTGCTGTTCGGCCTGATGGCGGTGCCGGCTGCCGCCGACCCGGCTCCCTCTCCGCGGGCCATCACCATCCTTCCGCCGGGCGAGGGCAGCACCATTACCGTCGACCGCTTCCTCGTCAATCAGGCCAGCTCCAGCTGCGCCGATCTCGGGCCCCATACGTGCGACCAGCTCGACCTGTACAAGAACTGGCAGTTCAAGGACGGCGCCCTCTCCCCCGATGCAGACCACGTCAACGGCGCTGTCAGCTCGGAGACGCCGATCGCCGGCGTGCGCATCGTGCGCGACGGCTGGGGCATACCCCATGTTTTCGCCTCCGGGGCCAATGAACAGGTGATCGAGGAGAACGTCGGGTTCGGTACCGGCTACGCCCAGGCGGAGGAACGCATGTTCCAGATGGAGGTGCTGCGACGTGCCGCCGAGGGAACCATCTCCGAGCTGGTCGGTCCGGGGACCAACAACTCCAACGCCACCATGGACTTCGTCGTCCGCCGCGACTCCGAAACCAACGCCGAGCGCATCGCCCAGATCGAGGCAATCCTCTCCCCCGGTCAGCAGCAGTCGTTGCAGCGCTACACCGATGGCATCAACGCCTATATCAGCTACCTCACCCTGCACCCCACCGAGCTGCCCGCGGGCTTCGTCCTGACCAGCGACCTGCCGATCCCGACCTGGTCGCCAACCGACGTCTTGGCCATCCAGATCCTCGAGGCCAAGCAGGTGGGTGAGTCGGCCGGCAACGAGCTTGGATACGGAGCGCTGGCGCGCCGGCTCAAGGACCAGTACGGCGTCGATAAGGCCGCCGCGATCCTCAACGACCTGCAGTTCACCCATGACCCGCTCACCCCGACCAGCGTCCCCCATGGCCAGCCGGCCGCGTTGACCACGGACGGCCTCGCCTATGACTTCATCAGCTACACCGCCGCCGACACCAAGGCCCGGATCAATGAGGTCCCGGCATCGGCCGAGGCAGCGGCGCAGGCCGTCGCCACCGCCACGGACGCGCAGCACACCGCCGCCCGGCAGCTGGGAATCCCAATGCCCGGCTCCAACGCCTGGGCGGTGGCACCTTCAAAATCCACCACCGGCGGGGCGATGCTCTGGGGCGCTCCCCAGGTGAGCTACTTCGTTCCCCAGGTGCTGGACGAGATGGAGATCTCGGGCGGCCTGACCCATGTCCGTGGCGTCGCGGTACCCGGCTCAGGGCCGGCGGTGGTCATCGGCTACTCGCCTCACCTGAGCTGGAGCATCACCACCGCGCAGGACGACCAGGTCGACACCTACACCGACCGGATCCGCACCCTCGATGGCGGCGCGACTTACCAGTATTTCTGGCGAGGCGACTGGCACCCGGTGGAGCAGCGCACGGAGACCATCCGCACCCGCACCGCGGGACCAGGCCCGCTGCCGGCGCCGCCAGTCGTCTACACCACCCGCACGGCTACGTACTACCGCACCATGCACGGCCCGCCCGGGCAGGAAACGCCCTGCACGGTGCTCTATATCGACACCAAGGGCAGCGTCGCCTACTGCAAGGCGCGGTCGTTCTGGAACACCGAGCTGCTGACCGGCCTGGCCGTCGTCGGCCTGGGCCAGGCCACCAACCTCGATCAGGCCGGGGCGGCGTTGCGCAAGGGGGTGATCGGCTTCAACTTCATGTACGCCGACGCCACCGGCCACATCGCCTGGTGGCACACCGGCCGGATCCCAATTCGGGTCCCGGGCCACGATCCCCGCCTTCCCGCCCCGGGCGACGGCTCCTTCGACTGGCGCGGCTATCTCGACCCGCAGCTGTGGCCGCACGTCGTGGACCCGGCGCAGGGGTTCATCGCCTCCTGGAACAACAAGCCACAGTTCAGCTGGCCGGACCCGGGTGACGGCTCGCTGTGGGGAGCGCAGCAGCGCGTGGCCCAGCCGATGGCCCTGCTGCAGGCGTCCGGGCGGCTGAACCAGGACACGCTCTGGCAGGTGGCTCGTCGGACCGGCGAGCTGGACCTGCGCGACACGCTGGGGTTCCGGCCGTTCCTCACTTACCTGCTGTCGCGTGGTGACCTTAGCCCGACGGAGCGAGCGGCTCTCGCGCAGGTGGCAGCCTGGGACGGAACCGCGTTCTACCCCGATGGGATGGAGCACGACGGCTCGGGTGCGGAAACCGGGAAGGTCAAGTATCCGGCCTTCGCCGTCATGTCGGCATGGTTCCACGCCCTGGAATCGCTCGCCGGCCGGCCGGTGTTTCAGCCGGCCACGGGTAACGCCGACACCAAGAACGGGGTGCTGACGTTCACTCAGCACGCGGCGGGGAGCCCCGAGTTCGAGTTCTTCGACGACTACGACGCCTTCCTCTACAACGTCATGGCGGGCCGCACCACCTCGGGGGTCGACTGGTTCGGCGGCAAGAGCGCGTCGGATATCTCCAAGATGGCCCTCGACACCGCTGTGGCGACGTTGTCCGCGGCGCAGGGTGGCGACCCCGCGACCTGGCGCGCCACCATGCCGACCATCGACTTCTTCTCGCTCGATGTCTCGAACATCCCAAGCATCCCGTGGGAGAACCGAGGGACGTGGGGCCAGGCGGTGGACTTCGGGGGTGGCGGAGTGACCAGCACCCCACAGCTGTCGCTGCCAAACACCGGCGCCGGCGGTTTGGCCGGGTCGGAGGGGCTGATGCTTTTGTTCCTCCTGATGGCTGGTCGGACGGGTTTGAGGTGGTTGCGCAAACCACCCATAGGTGATATACCGTGTTCTACGGGGTCTAGCACGCCTTTAGTGCAGATTTGGGCTGGCGTTACGTAACAGTAACTGGCCCACTAAGGGGGATCGGGAACCGGCTCAATTACGATCCCTAACCCTTAACGAGGCGGGCCGGCGTTCTTCGCCGGCCCGGCTCGTTTTTAATCCCCCGCCGACAGGCTAGTGTTGTTGCATGAGCACTGGGGCCGCTGACCTGTCAACCCTTCCGCAGCGCCAGGGGGCGCGGCCCGAAACCCACCATCAGATGCCGCACCAGCAGCTCTCCCAAAACGCAGGGGCCGACCTGCAGGAGCGGTTGTTCGAGCAGATCGCCTCGCTGAACGGCGTCGTTGTGGGGCCCAGCCACGTGTCGGTTCCTGGCGCCCGCGCCTTCCATCTCGATCCCGACCACGCCGGCGGCCCCCCCGAGGCGTTCATGGTGGGAACGGAGTTCGCCCACCTCCACCCCGCCTCTGACGGCAGCCTCCACCTGGTCCTGCCCGAGCCACTGGCGCGCGAGGTGATCGCCAAAGGCTGGGGCGAGTTTCACCCCCTGGTGGAGCAGGGCGTGATGCCGCCTACCAACGTCATGGTCTATGGCCCCCGCGATGAGGCCGAGCTGGAGAGCGTCATGGACATCGTCCTGGCCGCCTACGTCAACGCGGCCGGGTGACCTAGGCCGATGGAGCTGAAATCTGTCGCCATCGAGAAGCCCGAGGACATGAACCTGATCCTCGGCCAGTCGCACTTCATCAAGACGGTGGAGGACCTCTACGAGGCGCTGGTGGGGGCGTCGCCGTACCTCAAGTTCGGCATCGCCTTCTGCGAGGCGTCGGGCCCCCGCCTGGTGCGCAAGGCTGGTAATGACGATGAGCTGGTCGACCTGGCTGTGCGCAACGCCCAGGCGATCGGCGCCGGGCACTCGTTCATCGTGTTCCTCCGCGAGGGCTTCCCGGTGAACGTGCTGAACCAGGTGAAGATGGTGCCCGAGGTCTGCAACGTCTTCTGCGCCACCGCCAACCCGGTGGAGGTGCTGGTGGCGGAGACCGAGACCGGCCGAGGCATCGTAGGCGTCGTCGACGGCGGCAGCCCGCTGGGCGTCGAGACCGCGGTCGATGAGGCCGCCCGGCGGGACCTGCTAAGGCAGATCGGCTACAAGCTCTAGCTGGTAAGGATCGCGAGGGCCTTCTGCCGGAAGGCCGGAGATCGGGGTCTGCTGTAGTTGCGTTTGCGGGTGAGCTCGGGCGGGCGAATGGCCGGAGGCGGCTGCTCAAACGCCATTGGCGGGAGCCCCGAGCTGTTGTCGTGGTCGTAGGCCTCGGCGACAAGGTAGCCGACGTGACCGCTGGAGCCGGCGGCCCGCTCGACCAGCTCGGGCGGGACCTGGCTTACCTGGGGCGCGCGGTAGATCTGCGGCGGCTGGACCGCTTCCGTGGGGCCCGCGAGCTCGGCCATGCCGATGGCGCCGAAGATCCTGCTCATCATCACTGCGCTGGCTGTCGTCTCGAGCCGGTGGTATTCGCGACGGGTGCCGGCGCGGCCGCCGGTTAGCAGCGAGTCCTTGGCGGCTCCCAGGCCCAGGGCC
This sequence comes from Candidatus Dormiibacterota bacterium, assembly GCA_049644325.1. Classification (GTDB taxonomy): domain Bacteria; phylum Chloroflexota; class Dormibacteria; order DASZGP01; family DASZGP01; genus DASZHA01. The sequence goes on along the minus strand of JBARRR010000021.1, from coordinate 6,960 downwards.
AGGCCGACGGCGATGAAAGACACCGCGTACCCGTCCATCAGCTCCCTCCGATTCCGGATCCCATACAGGGAAGACGCCCGAACCCGCCGCGTCTTGCGTTGATCGCGGAAGAGACGGCCTAGCGCAGTGCGGGGTCGAGGACGGGAGTGGTAGCGGCCGTCACCAGGGCGTTGGCCAGGCGGACCTGGCTGACGCGGCGGGCGCGCAGGCCGAGCAGGGCAGGCGACGCCACCAATACCGCCAGGCAGCGAGCCCGCGACATCGCTACGTTCAGCCGGTTGAGGCTGTAGAGGAACTCCAGGTTCCGCGGCATGTCATCAGGGCTCGACGACGCCATCGAATAGAAGACTACGGCCGCCTCCTGCCCCTGGAACTTGTCGACGGTGCCGACGCGGGCACCCTCGGGGAGGGCCTCGGTGAGGCGGGCCACATGGGCGTTGTAGGGCGCAACCACCAGGATGTCATCGACAGTGATGGGCTTCTCGACGCCCTGCATGTCGATCCAGGTTCGCCCCAGCAGGCCTTGATATTCGCGCGCCACCACCTCGACCTCCTCGGGTGAGGAGGTGCGATTGCCCTCAGCCTCGACGGCGATATACCGCAGGCCGGTGCCGCTGACGAGGGCCTCGCCCAGCACCCTCTGGCGGGCGGTTGCCGGCTCGGAATGCAGCCGTCCCTCGTAGGCCATCTCGGAGATGAAGGCGCAGACATCGGGGTGCATGCGGTGGGTGGTCGCCAGGAAGATGCCTCGCTCCTTCGGCACCGTGGGGTTGGCCCCAAGAACGTGCCCCAGCGCGGATGCCCCGGCGCCAGGGGGATGGGTTGCCTGCGACGGCTGGGCCAGCTGCTGCGGGTCGCCCAGGAGGACGACGTTGCGCGCGGCCTGACTCAGCGCCAGCGCGTCGGCGAGCGACATCTGCCCAGCCTCGTCGACGAAGATCACGTCGATGCTGCGCTCCATGTCCTCGCGTGAGAAGAGCCAGCTGGTGCCGGCGACGATGTCGACTTCTCCTTCGGCGAGCCGCTCGTCGACAGCGGCGTTGCCTGTAGCACGCTCCACCTCGGGGCGCTGGGACTTGTCCGCCTCCCCTACCCTCTGCAGAGTCCGCGGCATGGGTCGGCCGACCTCGTCGCAGTGGGCGCCGATGCCGTCGAGGACGTTGGAGATCACCTTGTGGCTGGTTGCGGTCACCCCGACGCGCTTGCCGGCGTCGACCAGGGCTACGATCATCCGGGCTGCGGTCCACGTCTTGCCCGATCCTGGAGGACCCTGGATCGGGAGGTATGAGCCGCGGATGGCGAGCCCCAGGCGGATGGCTGCGTCAAGCTGGCCCTCACCGGGGTGCTGGACAGCGCCCGCGCCTATGGCTTCGCCCGAAGGCGGCAGTCCCTGGAGCAAGGCCAGGCCCGCGCGGTGACTCATGGCCCCGCCCAGGCCACCAGCCACCACCGTCTCTCCCATCCGATACAGCGCGAGGCGCTGCTCGGTGGTGTCGACGGGCCTACCTGACACCAGCGCCCGAGGGTGAGGCTTGTCGGAGTCTCGAGCCCGGCTGATGTCGATCATGCCGGCGGTGTTGTCAATGGCGACGACGGTCCCCGGCGAAGCGCGGGTGGCCGGATCCGCAGCGTCGCCGCCGGGTCGGATCTTGTTCTCCTGCGCGGGGAACCGGTAGCGATGGACCAGTGACTGCTTGACCTCATCGACAACGCCCTCATACTCGAGCCCGCCCAGTCCCTCACGGTCGTCGATCAAGTCGTCCGAGGTCATCTCCAGCCGCCTGTAGTACTCCTGCCACGCCGACCGCTCTTCGCGGCGGTGCCAGCTGAGTAGGTGGCCCAGGAGCAGGCGGACGCGATGGTCGTCGCTGCGTTCGGCCTCCGCCTCTGGGATGTCGGCGGTGAGACGCGCGACCAGCTCCGCGGTCTCGGACTCGGCGCGACCCACCTCCTCGCTGGGCGAGGCCTCCTGGACCTCGGGCCTAGGGATCATCACGGCGAAGTCGCGCATGGCGTCGCGGCGACGACCCTCGAGCCAGTCGCGCAGCTCGAAGGTCGAGACGCAGTCCTCGCGGTTGTAGGCCTCGATGTCCTCCAGCAGGTGACGGTCGCGTGACTCCAGCCAGCGCTCATAGGCGACGATGCTGCTGCCGGCCTCCTTGATGACGGCGTCACGGCTCTGGGTCATGTACAACGGCTCCAGCCGCTTGAGCGAATACGAGTCCTGGGATACCCGGACACCGTGCCTGACGATGCTGTAAAGGTCGACCAGCACCTCGCCGCGGAGGAGGCGATCGACGTCGGCCTCGCGGCTGGCGTAGCGAGCGGCCAGGGTGCGCAGCCGGTTCCGCTCGTAGTTGGCGTAGTGATGGATGTGGATGCCGGGGTTACGGTCGAGCCGGTCGATGAAGAGATCGACGGTGGCCTCGAAGGCGGCGCGCTCCTGCTCGGGGTCGTGGCCCCAGAAGGCGTGCCAGGTGCCGCCCTCCACAGCACCTGGCTCCAGTACGCCCCAGAGGTACTCCAGGCCGGTGCCGCCGGCGCCGGCGAACGGGTCACCCTCCATGTCGAAGAACAGGTCGCCGGCCGATGGCTCAGGCAGCAGCGCCAGCCCCACCCCCGGCTCCAAGGGCAGCAGCTCGGAGGTCACAATGCCGGTACGGCGCTGCTCCACCTGGATCCGAGCCTGGTTGACCAGTCGCGAGACGACGTGCGGCTGGATGCCGTCAACCTCGAGCTCGGGGTCAGAGGTGGCCAGGTTCTCCACCGTGGCGATGCCGATGGCCCGGAGCCGGCGGATCCAGTCGCGGCGCATGCCTGCGACGAGGCAGAGGTGGTCGTCGGCGACCCGACGCTCGGTGCAGACGTCGAGCCAGCGGCAGGAGCGACAGTGCTCCACTGGCTCGGGATACGTCTGCGGGCCGCTTCCCGGCGCCGCGCCGGCGCGAAGGAACGCGGGCAACAGCGCTTCGGGCAGCCCCGCGGGAGCAACACCTCGGGCGGTGGCGTCAAAGCGGGCCTTGACCAGGCGGAAGTAGCCCATGAAGTCGCGCAGGCGAAGCGACTCGCGCTCGCCGGTGCCAAGCTCGAGGTGGATGAGCTCGGGCTCCAGCCCCTGGATGCGGCTTACGTGCTCGGAGTAGGCGCAGAGCTGCATCACCGCCGGCACCTTGGCCTTGCGGGCCAGCTTGGTGTCGGCGACCTCATAGCTCCAGGCGCCGAGATCGCTGGGGCGGTCGACCCGCATCAGGAAGTCGGCGTGGCCGCGCCAGCCATCGTGGAAGAAGGTCGCCTGGTAGATCACGTCGACACCGGCGCGCATGGCCTCGATGGTTTCAGCCGCGGCCTGCTCGAGACCGGCGACGGTGCCACCGTCGGCCTCGATCTCGACCACCCTTAGGCCGAGGTCCCGCAGCATGGCCAAGTGCGCCTTCTCGTGCTGCTCCCCACGAGCAAAGAGGATCTCCAGCTCTGGGTCGTCACGGGTGGCGCGCTCACGCTCGCCGCGGGTCACCTCAAGCTCCAGCTGGGTCAGGTGCTCGCAGGCGATGAATCCGGTCAGGTCACTGGGGCTGAGGATCAGCTGCCCCTCAAGGAGTTGCATGAGCCAAGTCTGCGCGAGCGGTGGGACAGGTGTCTGTCGCGGTCCTGGCGACCGCGAGGTCGGTGTGCGACGATGCGCCGGATGCAGTTCGTGGGGGTGGACTGGTCAGGGAACGCCAAGCAGGCGCGCAAGTACACCTGGACCGGCGTGGTCCGCGATGGCGAGCTGGCCGACCTGTCCAGCGGCAGGGACCGCGAGGAGCTTGCAGCTCACCTGGCCAACCTGGCCGCGGCCGACGAGCACACCGTCATCGGCATCGACTTCGCCTTTTCGATGCCGAGCTGGTTTCTCGCCGAGCGGGGCCTGTCGTCGGCGCACGAGCTTTGGGACCTGGCCGCAGCCGAGGGCGAGGAGTGGCTGGCAAGCTGCCTGCCGCCGTTCTGGGGCCGGGTGGGAACGCATCCGCCCGAGCCGGAGAAACGCTTCCGGCGCGACGAGCCGACCATTCCCCGCGTGGCGGGCATCGGGCCCAAGTCCGTGTTCCAGGTCGCCGGGGCCGGCGCGGTGGGCACCGGCACCATCCGCGGGCTGCCCCTCCTCGGCCGCCTCAGCCGGGCGGGTTTCTCGATCTGGCCCTTCGACCCGCCGGGCTGGCCGCGGATCGTCGAGATCTACCCGCGCCTGCTGACCGGCCCGGTGACCAAGTCCCATCGCGTGGCGCGCCTGGCCTTCCTCGACCATGACCGCTGGTCGATGCACTCCTCCCTGCGCGAGCTCGCCGCGGATTCCGAGGACGCCTTCGACGCCGGCATCTCCGCCCTGGTGATGGCCGAGCAGCAAGATACCCTGGAGGAACTCCCCGAAGCCCGAGACGAGGTCGAAAGGCTTGAGGGACGCATCTGGTACCCCTAGCCAAGGGCCAAAAGTGCTACCTTGTGCTACGTGCCAAATCGAACTCAAATCGGGGTTCGGGAGGTCCGCCAGAACCTCTCAATCTACCTCGACCGGGTCAAGGCCGGCGAGTCCCTCGAGATCACCGAGCATGGCCGCCCGGTGGCCGTCCTGGCGCCCGTGCCGGGTCAGTCCACCGTGATCCAGCGCCTAGTCGCCGCCGGCAGGGCCACCCCGCCGACCCCGCTCAGCGGCGGGCTCGGTCCCCCGCTTCGCCTGCAACTGAAGGAGCCGCTCAGCCGAACACTGGAGCAGCTCCGCGAGGACCGGCGCTGAGCCTCGCATATCTCGACTCCTCCGCCATCGTCAAGCTGGTGGTGAGCGAGCCCGAGACCGAGGCCCTGCAGCGGGAGCTGGCGCAGTGGGACGAGTGGATCTCGGCGTCGATCACCCGGGCCGAGGTGATTCGTGCCTGCCGCCTCGCCGCCGCCCGGGGCCTCCCCGGCGCCGTCGGGCAGCAGCTGGTCCATCGCGCCGAGTCGGTGGTCGCGGGGATTGCCATGCTTGAGGTCGACATGAACCTGATGCACGCGGCCGCCGCCACCGACCCCGTGTTCCTGCGAACCGTCGACGCCATCCACCTGGCGGCCCTGCTCTCGCTGGGCGAGGACGTCGGCGCGGTGATCACCTACGACGAGCGCCTCGCCGGCGCCGCGCGGCAGCACAACCTGCCGGTGTTGACCCCGACCTGATGACACGCGCCGGCCTGGTTGTCGCCGCCGCCCTCTTGGTTGGCTGCAGCTCTGCCTCCAGCCAGGCGCAGCAAAACCCGACGCCGTCCGCGACCGCGTCATCCACGACCGACGCGCAGCCATCGCCCTCCCCCAGCTCCGGCGACATATCGCCAAGCCAGCCGGCAAGCCCACCCACGCCCACCAACCCGCCGGCAGCGTCGGCCTGCCGCGATCCCCACGAGCACGTCTACAACCCCGACCGGCTCCACCTTGTCGATCGCTGCATGACCATCAGTGGGACCGTCGAGGTCATCAGGTCTGAGGCTGACGGCGACTACCACATCCTGATGCGCCTCGACCCGGCCTTCGCCAACCTCGTCAACAACGGCAACATCGCCAGCGAGCGCGGCGACCTTGTGCTCGAGCCGGTCTGCGAGATCCGGGTGACCCAGCGCGACGCCATCTCGGCCTGCTCCGGCGTCAACCCCAGCGTCCCCCGGCCGGTGATCGGGACGCACTACAGCGCCACCGGCGCATACGTGCTGGACACGGTCCACGGCTGGATGGAGCTGCACCCGCTCTGGGACCTGCATCCCGCGTAACGGCACTGGCCTGCCCGAGTTGGAATTCGGGCCCCTGCGGGCAGAATTAGAAGTGCAATGAAGATAGGAATCGGACTCCCCAACGCCATCGTCGGCACTCCTGGCAAGACCCTGGTCGACTGGGCCCGCCGGGCCGAGGACCGCGGCTTCTCCACCCTCGGCACCATCGGCCGCGTGGCCTACCCCAGCTACACCGATCTGATGGCGCTGTCCGCGGCGGCCGGCGCCACCAGCCGAATCGGCCTGATGACCGACATCCTTCTGGGCCCTCTCTATGACCCGGTGCTGCTGGCCAAGGACGCCGCCAGCCTCGACCAGCTCTCCGGTGGCCGTTTCACCCTGGGCGCCTCGGTCGGCAACCGCACCGACGACTTCGCCGTCACCGGCCGCAGCTTCGAGGACCGCGGCCGGCGCTGGGATAAGGCGATCGAGCTAATGCACCGGCTCTGGAGGGGCGAGCCCCCGGAGGGCACCGAGTACCCGGTAACGCCGACGCCGACCGACGGCGAGCGCGTTCCGATGTTAATCGGCGGATACAAGGACGCGGTCATCCCGCGCATCGTCAAATGGGGCCAGGGCTGGACCGTGGGAGGGGCGCCACCGGAGATGATCCCCCCGTTCGCGGAGAAGCTGCGCGCCGCCTGGACGGAGGCGGGCCGCGAGGGCCAGCCGCGCATCGTGGTGCTCGGCTATTACGCCCTGGGACCAAACGCCGAGGAAGGGGCCCGGAAGGACCTGATGCACTACTACGAGTGGATTGGCCCGGTGGCGGAGATGATCACCCAGAACACCCCCAAGTCGCCAGAGGCCATCCAGCAGAGACAGAAGGCGTTCGAAGACATCGGAATCGACGAGCTGATCTGGTTCCCCACCATCGCCGAGGTCGACCAGGTCGACATGCTGGCGGAGGCGACCGGCGTCACCGCGAGGATCCCCGGGAGCGCGTAAGGAAGTCGCTCAACACCGGGCGCAGCGGCTGCCTTACGATGCGCCCGTGGCCAGAACGCCCGGGCGCCGGCTACCGCTGCTAGGGCTCTGCTGTGCCCTCCTGGTCGCCTGCGGCACCAGCAGCACCACCACCGCGCCGTCCACGCCGACCCCATCGCCCTCGAGTTCGACCAACCCAGGGCAGTCGACCGTCGACCCAAAGGCGCTCCCCCTCGGCGACGGCCATGTGAGCACCTCGGCC
>JBARRR010000020.1:0-2136 GCA_049644325.1 Candidatus Dormiibacterota bacterium | reverse complement strand
CGGCACGTGTACCTGTACGGCGACTTCGACCCTGCCCCTCAGGGCTACCAGGCGCCGGCGATGCCCAATGGGGTCTACGAGCGCCGCTGGAATCCCCTGCGTCGCGAGTGGGTGCTGGTGGCGGCGTCGCGCCAGGCGCGCACCTTTTTGCCGGACCGCGACGACTGTCCGCTCTGCCCGTCGCGGGCGGGTCACTCGACCGAGATTCCAGCGAGCCGATTTCAGGCAGCCGTGTTCGAGAATCGCTTCCCGGCCATGGTGCCCTGGCCACCGGCGGGCGGCTCCTGCGAGGTGGTGGTCTACACGCAGGAGCACGAAGGATCTTTCGCGACCCTGGCGCCCGAGCGGCTGGAGCGCCTCGCCGGGGTCTGGACCGATCGCTACCGCCACCTCACCTCCCGGCGCGGTATCAAGTACGTCTTCATCTTCGAGAACCGTGGGGAGCAGGTCGGGGTGACGCTGCATCATCCCCACGGGCAGATCTACGCCTATCCGTTCGTCCCCCCGGTGGCCGCGACAGAATTGCGCGGGCAGCCTGGGAAATGCCTCCAGTGCCAGCTGGTGCGAGACGAGCTCAATGGACGCCGCCGCGTCTTGATCAACGATTCGGGGATCGTGGCCTACGTCCCGGAATACGCGCGCTGGCCGTATGAGGTGCACGTTGCGACCCGGACCCATCGGCCCGCGCTCCCGGATCTGCCGCCCGCGGTACGCCTCGCATTGCTGACGGCGATGCAGCGCGTCACCCGCGCCTACGACCGGCTGTTCGACCTGCCGATGCCCTACATGATGGCGATGCACCAGGCGGCGGCCGACGCGGGGGCCGCGGCGCACCTGCATGTCGAGCTCTATCCGGTCCTTCGAGACCAGGGGAAGCTGAAGTACCTGGCCGGGTCGGAGTCGGGAGCCGGCGTCTTCATCAACGACACACTCGCCGAGGAATCGGCGGACCGCCTCAGAGGCGTCCTCGAGTAGCGGCTTAGTAGCAATCTCGCCAGGCCCAATGTAGGCAGGGCAGTCCGGCGTTGCTCTGGCGTGGACCTGTTGCGCTGGCTGCTGAGTCTGTTCGCGCTGCTCAATGCCGCCGGCTGGGCGGCGCTGGCCGCCGCGTGGTCGTACCGACCGAACTGGGCGGAGCGGCTGCCGTTACAGCTCGGCACCCACCAGCGCTACTTGAAGGCGGCCCCGGTGTGGGCCCGGCTCGCCGTCTCGCTGACCGGCTTCTGGACGCTGGCGGCGGCCCTCTACCTGACCGCCGGCCACAACAGCGCCCCGTTCATCGTGATCGCGCTCTTCACGGCCGCCGCGGCCTGCCTGATCCTCGCGATCGCCGCGGCCGGGGCCGTCTTCCGCGCGGTTCAGCCGGATCCGCTACCGGCCTCGCCGGAGGCTAGCCAGCAGGCGCTCTAGCCGTCCAACCGCATCCTCGAGTTCTCGGGTGATCGAGGCGAGCTCGGTGGCGGCGCCAGGATGTAACTCCCGGGACTGCGCGATCTGGGAGAGCCGATGGCCGGCGCCCATGACCGTGTTCTTCAGTCGCCGGAGCTGCTCCTCGGTGGGCGCCGTCTCAGGCATCGCCGACCAGCGCCGCGGCCAGCTCGGCCGCCAGGACGGCGTTGCGCTCCAGCAGTGCGGTGTTGGCCTTCACCACGCGGTCACCCAGGCGGGCCTGCAGCCGAGCCAGCTCGGCGGGGGTTCGGTCGGGCCCGCGCTCGGCGCCTCCCGGGTCCGCGGTGAGTTCGAAAAGCGGAATGGCCAGCTCGCTCGGGAGCGGCTGGCTGACGACCAATCCGGCCCCGCCCAGTTCCCAGTGGCGGCGGATCAGCCTGGCCAGCTCCTCGATATTGTCGGCCCGCACCGGAAGGCGAAGGCCGGCCGACGTGGCCAGGAACCCCGCCAGCAGACCGGACCGCCAGCCAACCACCGGCACGCCGAGGGTTTCCAGGCGCTCCAACGTCGCGCCGGCGTTCAGGGTGGACTTGGGCCCGGCGCAGACGACCGCTACCCGCCGCCGGCTCAGCTCGATCAGGTCGGCGGAGACATCCTGGCCATCGCCCGGGTGGACGCCGCCAATCCCCCCGGTGCTGACGACAGGGATCCCGGCGCCGGCCGCGGCCAGAAGCGTCGCCGCGACCG
>JBARRR010000019.1:0-2362 GCA_049644325.1 Candidatus Dormiibacterota bacterium | reverse complement strand
CGCTGGGAAATGCGCGCGGAGCGGGCGGCGGCAGCCGAGGACGTCGGCGGCGCGGCCACTGCCGGCGTTGGCGGCGCCGGTGGAATTATTTAGCGCCGTTAAGTATTAGCATAGTTAAGTAATGAGTTCCTCCACCCCTCCTCAAGCGCGCCCGTCCCCCGCTCCGACCCAGGAGCTGGACGTGAGCCGGGTCCGCAGGACCGTGATGCAGATGGCCCGTCGGCTGCGACAGCAGTCCAGCGCCGTCACCCCCTCGCAGCTGGCATTGATGGGCAGCCTGGAGCGGCTGGGGCCGCTGACCCTGAGCGAGCTGGCGTTGGCTGAGGCCATCTCGGCACCGGCAGTCTCGCGCACGGTCCGGGGCCTGGAGGACGAGGGCCTGGTCTCCCGTGAGGCGGTCGAGGACGATCGGCGCGCCGCCCGGGTCAGCCTTACGCCCAGGGCCAAGCGGGTGCTGGCCAGCATCCGCAACCAGCGCAACGCCTGGCTGGCAGAGCGCATCGGCGAGCTGACGCCGAGGCAGGCCGCCGACCTGGAGCGCGGCATCGCCGCCATCGAGCGCATCCTGGAGCACCGCGAAATCCCCGTGGAGGGCGGGCGATGACCCGCGCGCGGCTGGCCGCGGGCCAGACGTTCCGGGCGCTGACGGCGCGCAACTACCGCCTCTTCTTCTTCGGCCAGATCGTCTCCGTCAGTGGCACCTGGATGCAGATCGTGGCCCAGGCCTGGCTGGTCCTGAAGCTGAGCAACAGCGGCGCCGCGCTGGGCCTGGTGATCGCCGCCCAGACCCTCCCCGTCCTCATCGGCGGGGCCTGGGGTGGGGTCATCGCCGACCGGGTCGACCGCCGCCGGCTCCTGGTCCTGACGCAGTCCGTGGCCGCGGTGCTGGCGCTGACGTTGGGCGTCCTGACGCTCACCGGCACGGTCCAGCTCTGGATGGTGGTGCTGCTGGCCGCCGGGCTGGGCTGCGTCAACATGGTCGACATCCCCACCCGGCAGGCATTCGTGATGGAAATGGTCGACCAGGAGCACCTGACCAATGCCATCAGCCTGAATAGCGTGGTCATGAACGCCGGACGCGTCGTCGGCCCGGCGATCGCCGGCCTCCTGATAGTTACCGTCGGCATCGGCTTCGCCTTTCTCGCCAACGCCCTCTCGTATGCCGCGGTGATCGTGGGGCTGCTCGCCATCCGGGGTGCCGACCTCCACCGGACGCCTCGGTCGCCGCGGACGCCGGGCCAGCTGATGGAGGGCCTCCGCTATGTCTGGGGCAACCCCGAGCTCCGCACACCGCTGCTGATGATGGCGCTGGTGGGAACCTTCGCCTACGAGTTCACCGTCTCGCTGCCGCTGCTGGCGCGCTACACGTTCGACGTCGGCGCCGGCGGGCTGGGGCTGATGAACTCGGTGATGGCCGGGGGTGCGGTCGTGGGTGGCCTGGTGACCGCGGCACGCGCCCGGCCCAGCGCCAAGCGCCTGGCGATCGCCGCCCTGCTCTTCGGCGGGTCGCTGGTGCTCGCCGCCGCGGCGCCCAACTTCGCCATCGTGCTGGTCCTGATGGCCGGCGCCGGCGCCGCCAGCATCTTCTTCGCCGCGATGGCCAATACCAGCATCCAGCTGGCGGCCTCGGCCGAGATGCGGGGCCGGGTCATGGCGCTTTACGCGATCGCCTTCATGGGCAGCACCCCCATCGGTGGGCCCATCGTCGGCCTTGTGGGCCAGGCCGTCGATCCCCGCGCCGCCCTGGCGCTGGGAGGGCTCGCCACCATTGTCGCCGGCCTCTTCGGCTGGTACACGCTGGCCCGAGCCGCATCCCCGGCGGCCCCGCGGTCGCCGGCCGAGACGGTACCCCTGGGTAAGCCCGCGGCCTGATCGCCGGGCGAGGCGGCCCTGAGATCTAGCTCGGAACCAGCGCGACGCTGGCCTCGATGAAGCCGAGGACCTCCTCCCAGGCCTGTTTGCACTCCTCCTGGAATTGGGCGTAGCCGCGGTCGAAGAACGAGTGCGGGGCGCCCTCGAAGACCACCATGCGGTGCTCGACACCAGCTTCGGTGAGCTCCTCGTCAAAGCGCTGGAACTCCTCCATGGGCGTGAAGTCGGCGCCCGCCACCAGCATCAGCAGCGGCGCCTTCATCTGTGCCAGCCACGGCCGGACCAGCTCCGGCCGCCCGTAGAAGCCGATGGCGCCGCTGAGGTCGGGCTGCTGCGCTGACTGGCGCCAGGAGTTGGAGCCGCCGAAGCAGAAGCCGAGCGTGAAGACGTGCCGGACGGACCCCCCTTCGGACGATCTCAGGTGGTCGATCGCGGCCCTGGAGTCGGCGGCGATGCCCTCCGGGGTTGCGGCCTCGCGGTGGGGCGCGTA
>JBARRR010000018.1:0-11549 GCA_049644325.1 Candidatus Dormiibacterota bacterium | reverse complement strand
CCAGGAGGCCGACCAGCGAGATCGCCTGCTCGGCCAACGGCTGGACATACTTCTGCGCCGCCTCTGGCAGCCCCAGCTGGAGGGGGTCGCCCCACCGCGCCCAGTTGAGCCATGCCACCAGGACCGTGACGCCCAGGATGGGGCCCAGCCAGCCCGCGACCTCGGCCAAAATCGCCGCCGGCCCCTGGCGGCGCCGCTTCCAGGCCAGGTAGGCGGCGATGGGAAGGACGGCCAGCCCGGTCGAGTAGCGAATGAGCACGCCAACGGCGAGGGCCACTCCCGAGAGCAGCACCCAGCGCCAGCCGCCACCCTCCCCCCGCCGCCGCGCCGCCCACAGCGCCAGCAGCCCCAGGAAGGCGGCGGCGGTGACATCGAACGAATCGTGGGCGTAGGGCCACGCGATCGTGGCGAAGGCGTAGAGGAGCGTGATCACCAGCCCCGCCCGCGGGCTGAAGCCGAGGTCGAGGAGGAGGAGCAGCAGCAGCACGGCCGTACCGGCGGAGAGCAGCGGGTTGACCATGGCGATGACGAACACCGCCCGCGAGGTCTCGACGCCGCCGTCGACAAGGACGGCGGGCACCAGCAGCAGCGAGGCGCCGATGCCGTGGTCGCTGTAGTTGTGGCCGTCGAGGCCGACGCGCGTGTCGTGGGTCTTGTCGGCCTGGAGGTTGCCATGGAGGACCAGCGAGGTGGCGACCCTGAACTCGGTCTGGATGTCGCTGGTCTTGATCCGGCCCGACGCCGTGGCGAGGTAGGCGAACCAGACGAAGATGAAGAGGGCGACCGCCAGTCGCCGGCGGGCCGCGGCGGTGAGCACTACTTCCTGATGCGCAGCGCCAGGAGCAGCATCGGCCGCGAAATCCCCCACCAGTCGCGGTAGGCCTTCATCTTGGTGTAGCCGACCTGCCGGTCGGGCGGGTAGTACTTGGTCACGGGCACCTCACGCACATCAAGGCCCATCTTGATCGCGGAAAAGAGCAGGTACGGCTCCAGCTCGTAACGGTTGAGCCACGGTTGGTCGAGGTGCATCTTGCGGGTTACCTCGGTGCGGAAGAGCTTGAAGCCGTTGGTGGCATCGGTGATGTGCTTGCCGACGCAGGCGCTGAAGAAGACGGAGTACGAGCGTGTCATGGCGGTCCGGCTGGTGGGCTGGTTGAGGCGCTCGCCACCAGGAACGTACCGCGACCCCTGGATGAAGTCGGCGCCGCCGTCGATGATGGCGTCGCCCAGCCGCACGATCTCGTCGGGGCGGTCCTGGTCGTCGCCGGCGATGATGCCGCAGAGGTCGACGCCGGTCTTCTGGGCGTGGTAGATGCCGGTGCGGATGGCGGCGCCCGCGCCCTGGTTGACGTCGTGGACCAGGACGGTGGCCCCCGCGGCGCGGGCCTCGGCGGCGGTGCCGTCGGTGGAGCCGTCATCCACCACCACCACGTCGTCGACGATGTCGCCGGGGATGCGCTCCACGGCCTTGCCGATCTTCCCCGCCTCGTCGAGCGCGGGCAGGATGACCTGGATGGTCTTGCCCTTGTACATCAGCCCGAGAAGAAGTCGGTTACGGCCTCGCTGACCCGGTCGATGGCCTCGATCGGCATCTCCGGGTACATCGGCAGCGAGAGCATCCGCCGGGCGGCGGCTTCGGCGGTGGGGAAGGCCCCCTCCGGGTAACCCAGCGACTCGTAGACGGGCAGGCGATGGACCGGGATCGGGTAGTGGATCCCCGTCTCGATGCCGGCCTCCCCCAAGTGTTCCTGGAGCGCGTCCCGGGAATCGGTCTGGAGGGGGAACAGGTGATAAACATGGCGGCCCGGGGCCCCCTCTTGCGGCAGCTCCACGGGGACCTCCGCGAGTCGTTCCCGGTAGGCGTCTGCCACCCACTCGCGGCGCCGGTTCCAATCGTCCAGCCGCCTCAGCTTGACGCTGAGGACAGCCGCCTGGATGGTGTCAAGGCGGCGGTTGAGCGGCGGCAGCTCATGGACATACTTGGTCTCCTGGCCGTAGTTGCGCACCTTGCGGACCCAGTCGGCTATCTCCGAGCTGGTGGTGACCGTCATGCCGCCATCGCCAAAGGCGCCGAGGTTCTTGCCGGGGTAGAAGCTGAAGCCGGCGGCGTCGCCGAAGCTTCCCGCCCGGCGGCCGTCGAGGACCGCGCCGTGGGCCTGGCAGGCATCCTCGATCACGACGACATCGTGGGCCCTGGCGATGCGGACGACGTCATCGATGTCGCAGATCCGCCCGTACATGTGCACCGGCATCACCGCCCGGGTGCGATCGGTGAAGGCATCCGCCAGGGCCGCGGTATCGATGCCGCCGGCCTCGTCGCAGTCGACGAGTACCGGGCGCCCACCGGCCTGCTCGATGGCGCTGACCGTCGCTACGTACGTGTTGGCCTGGGTGATGACCTCGTCGCCGGGCCGGAGCTGCAGCGCCCTGAGGGCGAGCTCGAGGGCACTCAGCCCGCTGTCGACACCGTTGGCGTGGGGCACATCGCAGTAGGCGGCGAACTCCTCCTCGAAGCGCGCCACGTCGGGGCCAAGGATGAAGGCGGCGCTGGCGACGACCGATGCGATGGCCTCGGAGACCTCAGGTTGGAGCTCGGCGATCTGAGCCTTGAGGTCGACGAAACGGACGCCCCGCGCGCCTGCCTTCATCCGGCCGCGGCGCCGGCGGCGGCGAACTGCACGGGCGCGCCCAGCTGGGCCATCGAGCGGTTGATGGCGTCCAGCACCTCGACCACTCGCACCCCATCGTCGGCGTCGCCGACCAGGACCCGCCCACTGCGGACGCTGTCGAGGAAGTGCTGGCACTGGGCCTTCAGCGGCTCGACGGTGGGAATCGCGGGGATGGTGACGTCACCGCTGTGGGTGACCAGCTTGAACTCGCCGAAGGTGTTGTAGGCCGGCTCCAGGAGGGCGCCCTTGTCGTAGATCCGGACCGGCTCGCCGGCGAGGTCGTCGATGACCACCATCTTTCGGGTGCCCACCAGCGTGATCTCGCGCACCTTGCGCGGATCGAGCCAGCTGACCCGCAGGTTGGCGATCACCCCCTTGCCAAACCCAAGGGTGGCGAAGGCCACGTCCTCGACCTCCGGGCTGAGGTATCGCGCGCCCTGCGCCGACACCCACTGCGGGCTCTCGTTGAGGAAGTGGAGAAGGATGGAGATGTCGTGGGTCATCAGGTCCCACACGGCGTTGACGTCGGAGCGGATAGGACCGAGGTTGGTGCGCGTGAAATAGAGGTAGAGCAGGTCGCCCAGCTGGCCCTTGCCGAGCACATCGCGGACGTAGTTGATGGCGGGGTTGTGACGGAAGACGTGGCCCACCATCATGACCCGGCCGGAGGCGGCGGCTGTGTCGCGCAGGGCGCGGGCGTCGGCGACCTCGATGGTCATCGGCTTCTCGACCAGGACGTGCTTGCCCGCCTCCAGGACGGCCTTGGCCACCTCGAAATGGCGGGTTGCCTCGACGGCGACGATCACGGCGTCGACGTCGGGGTTGGCAAGGACCTCCTCGGCGCGCCCGGTGGTCGCCACCCCGGGCATGCGCCGCTCAGCCTCATGCAGGCGCTCGGGCGAGATGTCGCAGGCGTGAGTGACGACGCAGCCTTCGAGCTCGCCGAAGGCGCGCAGGTAGTTGAGCCCCCACTGGCCGCAGCCGATGAGGGCCAGGCGGGGCAAATCGAGGTTCGGCTTCTGGCCGCGACGCTCCCGCATCAGCGACGCGCTCCCACCGAGCTCACCTCGCGCGCAGGGTTACCTACCACGGTGGCACCGTCGCGGACGTCACGAGTGACCACCGCCCCGGCGCCCACCATCGCGTTGGACCCGATGGTGACGTTTCCCAGGATGGTGGCGTTGCTGCCGATCGTCGCCCCGCGTTTCACCAGGATCGGCGCCATCTCCCAGTCGTCGGTGGTGGCCAGCTTGCCGGCGCTGTTAGTGGCGCGGGGGCGCATGTCGTTGACGAACATCACGCCGTGGCCGACGAAGACCTCGTCTTCGATGGTCACGCCGCTGCAGATCATGGTGTGCGACTGGATCTTGCACTGCCGGCCCACGTGGGCGTCCTTCTGGATCTCGACAAATGGGCCGACGCGGGTGCCATCGCCAATGGAGCACCCGTACAGGTTGCTGAGCTCCGGGTGCGTGATCACAACCCCCGCGCCGAGTTGAACGTCTGCTGCTACCGGCATCTCGCCACAGAATAAGGCACCCGGGAGGCGCCACAAGGACTTGGCCGCCCCGCCTCTGTCTCAGGCTGGTAGCAAGGGCGGCGATGGCCGTCTAGCCTACGGAACCCTCCATCTGGAGCTGGATCAGGCGGTTCAGCTCCACGGCATACTCCATCGGCAGCTCCTTGGTGAAGGGCTCGATGAAGCCGTTGACGATCATCGCCATCGCCTCCTCCTCGGGGATGCCCCGGGACTGGAGGTAGAAGAGCTGCTCGTCGCCGATCTTGCTGACCGTGGCCTCGTGCCCGATCTGAACCTGGTCTTCCTCGATGTCCATGTAGGGGTAGGTGTCGGAGCGCGAGTCCTCGTCCATCAGGAGGGCGTCGCAGCGCACGGACGACTTGGCGCCCTTCATCCCCGGGTAGACCTTGACCAGGCCGCGGTAGCTGGTGCGGCCGCCGCCCTTGGAGATCGACTTGCTGACGATCGTGGAGGTGGTGTTGGGCGCGGCGTGGATCATCTTGGCGCCGGCGTCCTGGTGCTGGTTGGGGCCGGCGAAGGCGATCGAGAGCACGTCGCCCTTGGCGCCCTCACCCATCAGGTAGACGGCGGGGTACTTCATGGTCACCTTGCTGCCGAGGTTGCCGTCGATCCACTCGACGGTGGCGTTCTTCTCGGCGATGGCCCGCTTGGTGACCAGGTTGTAGACGTTGTTGGACCAGTTCTGGATGGTGGTGTAGCGGATCCGGGCGCCCTCCATCGCGATCAGCTCGACCACCGCGGAGTGCAGCGAGTCGGAGGTGTAGATCGGGGCGGTGCAGCCCTCGATGTAGTGGACGAAGCTGCCGGGCTCGGCGATGATCAGGGTTCGCTCGAACTGGCCCATGTTCTCGGCGTTGATCCGGAAGTAGGCCTGCAGGGGGATCTCGACCTTGACCCCTGCGGGGACGAAGACGAACGAGCCGCCGGACCAGACCGCGCTGTTGAGGGCGGCGAACTTGTTGTCGTTGGGCGGGATGATGGTGCCGAAGTACTTCTGGAAGATCTCGGGGTGCTCGCGCAGGCCTGAGTCGCAGTCGGTGAAGATCACGCCCTGCTTCTCCAGGTCCTCGCGGATGGAGTGGTAGACGACTTCGGACTCGTACTGCGCCGAGACGCCACCGAGGAACTTCTGCTCCGCCTCGGGGATGCCGAGGCGGTCAAAGGTGTTCTTGATGTCGGGCGGGATGTCGTCCCAGCTCTTGCCCTGCTCGCCCTGCGGCTTGAGGTAGTAGAAGATGTTGTCGAACTCGATGTCGCCGAGGTCGGCGCCCCATGAGGGCATCGGCCGGTTGTTGAAATGGCGCAGGGCCTTGAGGCGGAACTTGAGCATCCACTCGGGCTCGCCCTTCATCGCCGAGATCTGGCGGACACCCTCTTCCGACAGCCCCCGCTCGGACTTGAAGGCGGCCTTGAGCTCGTCGTGCCAGCCGAACTTGTAGTCCTTGTCGAGGTCTTCGGCTCGGACCTTGTCGGGCGCCCCGCCCTGCTCTGAGGTGATCTCGATTGCCATCAGTTATTTTCCCTTCCGGATTCCATGGTGTGGCTCTCAGCGAAGGCACGCTCGGCGGGGCTCACGCCATCGGTTGCCGGGGCAACCGCGCTCACCTCTTCACCAAGCTCGCTGATGATCTTGTCGTACCCGTTGGACTCGATTTCGAGCGCCAGGTCGGCGCCGCCCGATTTGACGATGCGGCCGCGGTACATGACGTGGACGCGGTCGGGGGTGATGTAGTTGAGGATCCGCTGGTAGTGCGTGATCAGGAGGACGCCCAGGTCGGGGCCGCGCAGCGCCTCAACGCCCTCGGCCACGGTGCGCAGGGCATCGACATCGAGGCCGGAGTCGGTCTCGTCGAGGATCGCGATCTCGGGCTGGAGCACGCCCAGCTGGAGGATCTCGGCACGCTTCTTCTCGCCACCGGAAAACCCGTCGTTGACGTAGCGGGTGGCGAAAGAGGGGTCCATCTTGAGGCGCTCCATCTGGTCCGAGACCAGCTTGCGGAACTCGCGCGGGGGCAGCTCGTCGCCCTTGAGCGCCTTGGTGGCGGTTCGCAGGAAGTTGTGCATGGTCACACCGGGAATGGCGGTGGGGTACTGGAACGACAGGAAGAGCCCGAGCTTGGCCCGCTCGTCGGGGGCGAGCTCGAGGATGTTCCGGTCGCGGTAATGCACCTCGCCCGAGGTGACCTCGTACTTGGGGTGACCCATGACGGTGTAGGCCAGGGTGCTCTTGCCCGAGCCGTTGGGGCCCATCAGGGCGTGGACCTCGCCCTGGGGTATCTCGAGGTCGACGCCGCGGAGGATCTCCTTGCCTTCGATGCTGGCATGGAGGTCCTTGATGCCGAGAACGCCAGTGGCGGTGCCTACAGCCATCTACTTGCCGGCAGGGGTGCCCGGCGCAGTCTGCAGCACCGGGACGAGGCTGGCGAAGCTCGCCGGGACCTGGGTCACGCCGGGCTGGAAGCCGGGGTCGTTGAGCAGGTCGTCGAGGGTCGTGCTGTCGAGGATCGCCTCGACGGTGACCTTGATGCGGTGCCACAGCCCGCTGCTGAGACACTCACCCTCGCGCTCGCAGGCGCCGGGGAGATAGTCGAGGGCGGTGCAGTCCACCAGCGAAACCGGGCCTTCGAGGACCCGGAGAACCGCGCCCGCGGTGATTTCCCTGGGTTCCCGGGGCAGCGTGTAGCCGCCGTGGAGACCACGGGTGCCGTTGACCAGGCCCGCCTTGCGCAGGGGCACGACCAGCTGCTCCAGGTAGGGCAGCGGCATGGCCTCCATCCTGGCGATCTCGGTCAGAGACAGCGGTCCCTTGCCGTAGGCCCCGGCCAGCGACGTCATCAGTCGAAGACCGTAGTGGCCGCGACTCGATATCTTCAGCATGGCACCCTCACGCTCTCGCGCTGCAAAATCCGACTCATTTACTAGTATTTTACGCCGCCGGCGCCCCCGCATGCAGCCATGTGAACTCTTGTGCCGGGTGTACGACAACCTGTGGGAGCGGCCGCGAGGCTGCGTTACTCTTCAGTAACCGCCGTGATATCTGGAATGTTGAGACACAAGTCCGGCAAGCCCGACACCACCGACAGGCCGCAGACCGGGGACCTCAGCGCTCACCTGACCTTCCTCGACGTGATCCGCGACTGCTGCGACCGTGGTGGCCGCTTCACGCTGACCGCGGAGTCGCCGACGGCCGTTGCCTACACCGTGCTCGTCGATCGCGGCGGCCCCTTCAACGTCAGCGGTGAGGGGCAGACCGGCACCGACGCCCTGGTCGCCGCGGCCCAGCTGAGCAGCGGCACGTACGCCATCGCCGAGGGCTGGCCGGTGGCTCAGCCCCTCTACCAGATCGGCCTCGACGCCACCCTCAAGATGCTGTCCAACGGAACCATGCCGGCCGTTGTCGGTGAACTGCCCGCCGCCCGCGGGGTCGACAGTCAGCGCAACCCCCAGCCCGCGGCAACGCCCGCGCCCGTCCGGCATGGGGCCACGCCGGCGACCGCACAGCCTGGGGCAGTGCCCGCGCCCGTCCACAGCATGGCCAGCCCGGCGCCCGTCCACAGCGCGGCCAGCCCAGCGCCAGTCCAGACCTATGCGCCAAACCCCAGCACGCCGTTCGGGTCGGCACCCGCGCCAGTGGCTTCGGCGACCCTGCCCACCCCTCCGGCAAAACCATCGGCGGCTCCCAGCCCGACCACGCCGGTCCAAACTCCAGCGCCGACGCCACCGGCCGCCACGGCCGCCCAGCCAGCAGCCCCCCTGGTCGACACGCTGGTCCCACCGGTGCCGGTCGAAGCGCCCGCTGAGGAGACCGAGTCCCTGCTGCCCGGCGGACCGACCGCCAGTGCCGACCAGGGCAGCCTCAAGCACCTGGTGACGCAGTCAATCCTCTGGTTGGTCCAGATCGACGAGCCGGAGCGCTACAACCTGCGGCAGGCGCGCCGGATCACCACCCGCGCAATCGGCGGGTCCGTCCGAGGCCTGGTCAATCCCTTCCAGCACACGGCCAAGGCCCGCTGGCAGCAGGCCAAGCAGGACTGGGAGAAGAGCGGTGAGGTGGTGGCCCAGCAGCAGAAGCGCCAGAAGCGACGCGTCCGCGAGGTGGATGTGGATCCACTTTCCGGCCCCCTCTCGGGCCGGTGACGGCTAGGCGATAGCCACCATGCGCTCGACGGCCAGTCGGGCGCGGTCAGCGACATCCTGGGGAACCTTGACCTCGTAGACGTCGTCGCGCAGCGACTCGTGCAGGTTCTCGAGGGTGATCATCTTCATGTAGCGGCAGATCGCGTGCTCTGACGCGGGGTGGAAGCGCTTGTTGGGCACCTCCTTGGCCAGCCGGTGGAGGATCCCGTTCTCGGTGGCGATGACGAAGTCCTCGGCGTCGGACTCGCGAGCCCGCTTGATGATGCCCTCGGTGCTGAGGACCCGAAGGCGACCACTGTCGCCGTACTTATAGATGGTTGAGGTGGTGCACCCGCACTCGGGGTGAACCAGCAGCTCGGCGCCGGGGTGGGCCTCCAGGGCGGTGTCGACGTCATCGGCTTCGATGCCGGCGTGGACATGGCACTCCCCCATCCAGACGTGCATCTTGCGGCCGGTGACCCGTTCCAGGTGGGCGCCCAGGAACATGTCGGGTAGGAAGAGGATCTCCTGGTCCTCGGGGATGGAGCGGATTACCTTCTCGGCGTTGCCACTGGTGCAGCAGTAGTCCGACTCGGCCTTCACCTCTGCGGTGCAGTTGACGTAGCTGACCACGATGGCGCCGGGGTACTCGGCTTTCCAAGACCGGAGCTGCTCGGCGGTGATCGTGTCGGAGAGGCTGCAGCCCGCCTCCAGGTCCGGGATCAAGACACGCTTGGTGGGTGACAGGATGGCCGCCGTCTCGGCCATGAAGTGGACGCCGCAGAAGACGATGACGTCGGCATCGGTCCTAGCCGCCTGCTGGGAGAGGCCCAGCGAATCGCCCACGTAGTCGGCGACATCCTGGACCTCAGGCACCTGGTAGTTGTGAGCCAGGATGACGGCATTGCGGCGCGCAGCCATCTCGCGGATCTCGGCGCTGGTCTGCCGGATCCCCTCGGTGCTCAGCGTGTAGACGGGAAGTGCTTCCACGTACGAATTTTAACCGCGCCCCCGTTCGCGATAATCCCACCTAAGTTCGGGATTGATGGCCGTGACGAAGAGAATAGGCCGCATGCTCGTCGCCGTCGACACCTCCGTGACCGACTTCGACCGGGGCGGGACCAGCCGCTATGTCGAATCGCTGCTGCCCCGGCTGAAGGCCCGGCCCGACGTCGAGGTGGTCGAGGTCAGCATGGCGCGGGCCTGGCCCTGGACCCAGCGCCTGCCGCGCGCCTCCCGGATCCTGGTCCACGACCTGCGCTGGATCGGATCCGGCGCCGTCGAGACCGCGAAGCCGCTGGAGCCGGATCTCTGGCACGGCGTCGGGTTCAAGGTGCCGGCCACGCCGCTGCTGGCGACCAGCGTCACCATCCATGACGACACGCCGTGGGACCACCCGCCGACCGCGCGTCTCTACAACCGCGTCTACATGCGGCGGAACCTGGAGCGAGCCGCGCCCTACCTGCGGGGCGCCATCACCGGCGCCGAGTCGACCGCCAAGGCAATCGCCGACCGCCTGCCCGCCATCCGCAGCCGCATCCACGTCACCCCCTGGGGCGTGGACCATGACGTCTTTCGACCGCGGGACCCGGACGAGGTGGAGGCCGCCCTTGCCCGCCGTGGCATCCGCCGGCCGTATGTCCTGATGGTCTCGCCCTACGGGCGGCGCAAGAACCAGCCGGGGATGATGGACGCACTCTCGCGGGTCGCCGGCGACGTGCCCGGGCTCAGCCTGGTCATCGTCGGCCGGGCCAACCCCGGGTTGTCGGCATCGCTGCCGGTAGTCGAGACCGGTCGGGTGGCCGATGACGACCTGGCCGCGCTGTACAGCGGCGCCGAGATGCTGATCTACGTCAGCGTCAGCGAGGGCTTCGGCCTGCCGGTGCTGGAGGCGATGGCCTGCGGCTGCCCCGTCCTCGGCAGCCGCGGCACGGTGATCGAGGAGATCGGCGGCGGGGCGGCGGCCCTGGCCGACGCCGACAGCATCGAGGACATCACCGCCCAGGCGCGAAAGCTGCTAGGGGACCCCGAACTGCGCCAGGAGCTGGGGCAGCGCGGCATCGGCAACGCCGCCGCCTACGACTGGGACCTCACGGCGGAGCTGACCGAGGCGGCCTGGCGGGAGATGCTCTAGGCCTGCTGCGCCATCGAGAGGACCAGGCCCGCCTGGCCCAGGTGGTAGGTGACGATGATCGCCAGCGGCAGCCAGCGCCGCTGGAAGACGAAACGGCTGTAGCCGATCATCGTGTCGGAGGCGTAGAAGAGCAGACCGCCGGCGACGGCCAGCGGCTTGCTGCTGCCCAGCGCCGCGCCAACCATGGCCGTGATCACCAGCGAGTAGAGGAGCACCGGCGGAACCAGCAGGCGCTGGCGTTTGGCCAGTATCCCCTGGACGACCGCGGGCAGCAATACCGAAGCGGGCAGGATTATGACCGCCGCATAGACCAGGATCCGCACCGGGTCCTCGCCGCCGGCGATGAAGCCGGCGACGTACGCGAGATGGCCGACCAGGAACGCGGTCAGGCCGGCGAGGAAGCGGTTGCGGGGAAGCATCAGGAAGACGTCGCCCAGCGCCCCGAAGAGGAGCGCGAGGATGAACCACCGCTGCTGCTGGGGGCTCGGCACGCTCAGCGCGGCCGCCACCGCTGCCAGCGCCAGCATGGTGGCCGGCTTGGCGATGTACTCCAGACGCCTTCGGCCGCTGGCGACGGCGAGCCAATCGGTCACCGCCAGCGCCCCGGTGACGCCGAGCAGGACCCACGCCAGCGTGGTCACGTCCTGTTCCGGCGCCGCAGCAGCACAGGGATAGTCGCCAGAACAAAGACCCCGACCAGTGAGGGACCGAGGATGTAGAAGGACAGCGGACTGTCGCCGATGCCCGCCAGCAGCCCGAACCACGGCAGCAGCGCAAAGGCCGGGCACACCACCCACATCCCGGGTCGCCACGACAGCCTGATCACCGCGGGCAGCGCGAACATCGCCGAGTACGCCGAGGTGTATGGCGCCACCAGCACGCTCAGCGCCATGACGGCGGCGGCGCGGTCGAGGTCCAGCGGCCTGCCGGCTTCGCGCCGGTTCCAGTAGACCGACAACCCCACCGCGACCAACTGCGGCAGGACCACGCCGGCGGCTCCAAAGGACCTACCGAGCACGGCAGGCAGCCCGAAGCGGTACTCGCCGACATTGCGGAGATAGTCGGGCACCCAGTGCGGATCCCACAGGGT
>JBARRR010000017.1:0-7825 GCA_049644325.1 Candidatus Dormiibacterota bacterium | reverse complement strand
CCGAGTCAGGCCAGGTCTGGGCCCGGGCGCTCGTCGTCCGCGAGATCGCCGACGACCCCAGCAACTGGCGCTCCCAGTCCTCCCTCGACGCTCGCCTCCGCGATGCCGGGGTGCCCGGCATAACCGGGGTCGATACCCGCAGCCTGACCCGCTACCTGCGAAGCGCGGGCGCCCGGCGGGCGGTGCTGGCCGGCCTGGACAAGCCCTACGATGGCCGCGACGCCGTCTCCCGGGGCGCCGCCGACGAGCTGGTCGAGCGGGCCCGGCTGGTGACCCCCATCGAGGAGCAGGACCTGGTCACGGCGGCCGCTGTCAGCGAGCCCTTCGAGTGGGACGAGCCGCTCGAGTTGCGGGTCTACGCGCGGGGCATCGAGCGCAGCCTCGAGGGCAGGACCATCGCGGTGGTCGACTACGGCGTCAAGCGCAACATCCTCCGCTCTCTGGTGAGCCGCGGGGCGCGGGTGATCGTCCTGCCGCCGTCGTCGAGCGCCGCCGACATCCTCGGCGTCGGCGCAGACGGGGTGCTGCTGTCGAACGGTCCCGGCGACCCGGCGCAGCTGCCCGCCCAGGTGGCGGTGGTGAGCGAGCTGGTCGGCAAGATCCCGATCCTGGGGATCTGCCTCGGCCACCAGATCCTCGGCCAGGCGGCCGGGGCCCAGACCGGGCGCCTGCCCTTCGGTCACCACGGCGGCAACCACCCGGTCAAGGACGAGGACACGGGCGAGGTCCACATCACGTCCCAGAACCACGAGTTCCAGGTTCTCGGCGACACCCTTCCCGCCGGCTCCGGGTTCTACGTCTCGCAGCGCAACCTCAACGACGGCTCGGTGGAGGGCCTGGGACATAACGAGCTGCCGGTGTTCTCGGTCCAGTACCACCCGGAGGGCGCCCCCGGGCCCCACGACAACCAGTACGTCTTCGACCGCTTTGCTGCGCTGATCGCAGAACCCCGCCGAGCGACGCGAGCGCCGTCAATCGCGCCGTCGGTCCGGCCCCGGAAAGTCCTGGTGATCGGCTCCGGCCCGATCGTCATCGGCCAGGCCGCGGAGTTCGACTACGCCGGCACCCAGGCGTGCAAGGCGCTGCGCGAGGAGGGCATCGAGACCGTCCTGGTCAACAGCAATCCGGCGACGATCATGACCGAGTCGGGGGTCGCCGACCGCACCTACGTCGAGCCGCTGACGGTCGAGGTGATCGAGCGCATCATCGCCCGCGAGAAGCCCGATGGCCTGCTGCCAACCCTGGGCGGCCAGACCGGGCTCAACCTCGCCGTCGCCCTCCACGACGCCGGCGTCCTGGACCACCACGACGTGCGGCTCCTGGGGACGCCGCTGGAGACCATCCGCAAGGCCGAGGACCGCGAGGCCTTCAAGCAGTTCCTGGTCGGCATCAACGAACCGGTGGTCGAGAGCCAAACGGTGGAGTCGGTCGACGCCGGCCGATCCTTCCTGGCAAAGGTTGGTCTCCCGTTAGTCGTTCGCCCCGCCTACACGTTGGGTGGCACCGGCGGCGGCTTTATCCACGACGAGGCGAAGTTCGACGAGGCCGTCCAGCGCGGCCTCGATGCCAGCCCCATCCACCAGGTCCTGTTGGAGCGCAGCCTGGTCGGCTGGAAGGAGATCGAGTACGAGGTGATGCGCGACGCCGCCGACACCTGCATCACCGTCTGCAACATGGAGAACATCGATCCCATGGGCGTCCACACGGGCGACTCGATCGTGGTGGCGCCGTCGCAGACCCTGAGCGACAAGGAGTACCAGATGCTCCGCTCCTCGGCGCTGAAGATCATCCGCGGCCTCGGCATCGAGGGCGGCTGCAACGTGCAGTACGCGCTCGACCCCGACTCGTTCCAGTACTTCGTCATCGAGGTCAACCCGCGCGTCTCGCGCAGCTCGGCGCTGGCCAGCAAGGCGACCGGGTATCCAATCGCGCGGGTGGCCGCCAAGGTGGCGATCGGCAAGCGCCTCGACGAGATCCCCAACCAGGTCACCGGCCGCACCCTGGCCGCCTTCGAGCCGGCGCTCGACTACTGCGTCGTCAAGATCCCGCGCTGGCCCTTCGACAAGTTCCCCGACGCCGACCGCAGCATCGGCACCCAGATGAAAGCCACCGGCGAGGTGATGGCGATCGAGCGAACCTTCGAGGGCGCCCTGATGAAGGCCCTGCGCTCGATGGAGCAGAAGCCGCCGGCGCTCGACGGTGCGCCGGTGCCGGTCGAGCTGCTGTCGGAGCCCAACGACCGCCGCCTCTACGCGCTGCTGGCGACGCTGCGGCAGCGGCTCCCCGGCGACGGCGAGGCCAACGCCGCCGCCGGCAAGGCGGCGCTGGTCGAGGAGATCCACGGCCTCACCGGCATCGACCCCTGGTTCCTGCGGAGGCTGGCCCACATCGTCGAGATCGAGCGGCGGCTGAGCGAGCCGCTGACCCCGGAGCTGCTGCGCGAGGCCAAGGTTGCCGGCTTCACCGACCGCACCATCGCCGACAAGAGCGGGGAGTCGGTCGAGGACGTCCGCGCGGCCTCCTTCGAGGCGGGCCTCAAGGTCGCCTACAAGCTGGTCGACACCTGCGCCGCCGAGTTCGCGGCGGCCACGCCGTACTACTACTCGACATACGAGACCGAGGACGAGTCGCCCCGGGGCGGGCGCGCCGAGCCGGGCAGGGTGGCCCCCTCGGTTGTGGTTCTCGGCTCCGGCCCCATCCGGATCGGGCAGGGCATCGAGTTCGACTACTGCTCGGTGCAAGCGGCGCTGGCGCTGCGTGACGGCGGCTGGGCGTCCGCGATGCTCAACTCCAACCCCGAAACGGTCTCGACCGACTACGACACATCGGACCGCCTCTACTTCGACCCCCTGGACGAGGAGTCCGCGGCCAACGTCGTCCGCGTCGAGTCGGCGTCGGGAGTCGTGGTCCAGTTCGGCGGCCAGACCGCGATCAACCTGGCCGAGCCGTTGGCCAAACGCGGCGCCGTGATCCTGGGCTCGCAGGTCGACGCCATCGACCTGGCCGAGGACCGCCGCCGCTTCGAGGCCACCCTCCGCGAGATCGGGATTCCTCAGCCGCCGGGCGCCACCGCCAGCACCGTCGATGAGGCGCGCGCCATCGCCGACCGGGTCGGCTACCCGGTGCTGGTGCGGCCCAGCTACGTCCTCGGCGGACGCGCCATGGAGATCGTCCACGCGCCGGAGGACCTGGAGCGCTACCTCGAAGGGGCGCGGGACGCGCTGGCTCGCGGCACCATCCTGGTCGACAAGTACCTGGTCGGCGGGGAGTTCGAGGTCGACGCCATCTGCGATGGCGAGGGCGTCCTGATTCCCGGGATCATGGAGCACGTCGAGCGTGCCGGGGTCCACTCTGGCGACTCCTTCGCCGTCTACCCGGCGCAGCACCTGGACGCTGGCGACATCGAGCAGCTGATCGGCTACACCCGACGGATCGCGCTGCGTCTCAAGATCGTGGGACTCCTGAACATCCAGTACGTGTTCCACCGCAACAAGATCTACGTCATCGAGGTCAACCCGCGTGCCAGCCGTACGGTGCCCTTCCTCAGCAAGGTCACCGGCGTGCCGATGGTGGGGGTGGCAATGGGTGTCATGACCGGCAGGTCGCTGGCAGAGCAGGGGTACGCCGACGGTCTCTGGGAATGGCCGGGCGCCTACGCGGTCAAGGCGCCGGTCTTCTCGATGTCCAAGCTGCTGGAGGTCGACAGCCATCTCGGCCCCGAGATGAAGTCCACCGGGGAGGTGATGGGCATTGACAACGAGCTGGCCCCGGCGATGTTCAAGGCGTTCCTGGCCTCGCTCGACAAGCTGCCGGTAAAGGGCATCGCCCTCTGCACCATCGCCGACTCCGACAAGGCCGAGGCGCTGCCGATAATCGCCCGCCTGGTGGAGATGGGGTTCACCGTCCATGCCACCGCGGGGACGGCGCGGGCCCTGCGGGGCGCGGGCATCAGCGTCACGGAGGTGGCCAAGATCACCGAGGGCTCGCCCAACATCGTCGACCTGATCAAGCAGGGGTCGGTCGACCTGGTGATCAACACCATCTCCAACGAGACCTCCCCCGGCCGGCCAGGGATGAGCGGGGAGCCGTTGGCGATCCGCGACGGCTTCGAGATCCGGCGTGCCGCGGTCGAGCGTCGCATCCCCTGTCTGACGTCGCTGGACACCGCGGCGGCGCTGGTCGAGTCGCTTAACATGCTGGCGCTGGGCGGCGCCTTCGATGTCGCCACCCTCGACGAGTACATCTCTCGCGGTCGTGCCGGTGATCTCGGCGCTGGGGTGGCGGCATCGCGCAGGGCAGCGCCAACGGACACGCCATCGTCGCCGCATGATTCGTCCGAGATACCGCTGGACGTGCCCGAAGACCGCGAGGAGGCGATGCTGTGAGCGCGACCGCGACCCTGAGCCCCGGGCTCCTCGAGCGCGGCGTGGTCAGCCTTCGCGAGGAGGTGATGCCGGGCGTCTGGAAGCTGCGCCTTCATTCGCCTCGGATCTCGGCCCTGGGACGGCCGGGCCAGTTCGTCCACATCCAGTGCGCCCAGGCCGCCGACCCGCTGCTGCGCCGGCCCTTCAGCTTCTGCGACATCAACCCCGCCGCGGGCACCTACGACATCCTCTTCAACGTCACCGGCCAGGGAACCGCGATCCTCGCTGCCGCCGAGGCCGGCCAGGCCTTCGAGGCGCTCGGCCCGCTGGGGCGGCCGTTCACCATCCCCGACCATGGCACCCTGCTCGCCGTCGCCGGCGGCCTGGGGGTGGCGCCCTTCCCGCTGGTGGCGCGTTTCGCCGCCGAGCGCGGCGTGCGTTTCCGCTGGCTCAACGGCGCCTACACCGCCAACCAGCTCTTCCCGGTCGAACAGCTGCCCGGCGCCGTCGAGGCGCGCCTCGCCACCGAGGATGGCAGCGCCGGGCTCCGCGGTCGGGTCACCGAGCTGGTTCGCGCCGAGCTCCAGGAGGCGACCATGATCCACGCCTGCGGTCCCACCCCGATGCTCAGCGCCCTGGCCGACATCCTCTTCGACCACGGCGGCTCGGCCCCGCCCTGCGAGATGTCGCTGGAGGCGCCCATGGGCTGCGCCCTGGGGACCTGCCTGGGCTGCGTGGTGCCCTCCACCGACGGCGGCTACGCCCGCGTCTGCGTCGAGGGCGCGGTGATGGACTGGCGCACGGTCGACTGGATCCGGCTGGCTGCGATGGGCGAGCTGATCCACCACCGCACCCCCGCGCCGCGGGTTGGCGCCGACGTCAAGGTGGGCGACTGATGGCCGAGCTCGATCTCTCCGTCCGCATCACCGACGACCTGGTCCTGGCGACGCCGCTGATGGCCGCCTCGGGCACCTTCGGGTTCGGCTTCGAGATGGAGAAGGTCGGCGGCCACGCCGGCTACGGTGCCCTGATCAGCAAGGGCACCTCGGTCGAGCCACGGGTCGGCAACGAGCCGCCGCGGATCGCGGAGGTGCCCGCGGGGATGCTCAACGCCATCGGCCTGCAGAACCCCGGCGTCGAGGTGGTCGCCGGCACCTACGCCCCGCGCTGGGAGGAGTGGGATGTGCCGGTGGTGGTCAACGTGGTCGGCGACAGCGTCGAGGACTACGTCGCCGTCGTCGAGCGCCTGGAGTCGGCGTCCAACGTCGCCGGCATCGAGCTCAACATCTCCTGCCCCAACGTCGGCGCCAAGGGCCTGATGTTCGGCGTCGACGCCGGGCTGGCCCACGCGGTCACGGCCGCGGTGCGCTCGGCCACCGCCAGGCCGTTGATCGTCAAGCTCACGCCCAACGTCACCGACCTGGTCTCGATCGCCCAGGCGATCGTCGACGCCGGCGCCGACGCGCTCTCGGCGGTCAACACCTACGTGGGCATGACCCTCGACCTACGGAGCGGTAAGCCGGTGCTGGCCAACGTCACCGGCGGGCTCAGCGGGCCGGCGATCCGACCGCTGGCGCTGCACGCGGTCTACACCGTGTCGCGGGCGGTCTCGGTGCCGGTGATCGCCTCCGGCGGGGTGATGAGCGGCGACGACGCCGTCGAGTTCCTCCTCGCCGGGGCGGTGGCGGTGCAGGTGGGGACGCTCAACTTCCTCCGCCCGGACGCGGGGCGGTTCGTGCTCCAGGGCATCGAGTCGCACATGCAGCGCATCGGCGTACGCTCGGTGAGCGAGATCCGGCCGGCGGAGAACCAGCCCTCGGCGCAGGAAGCGGTGCGATGACGCAGACCGAGACGGACACGGCCGCGAAGGCACGGCAGCAGGAGGCGCTGCGCATCTTTACCGACTCGGGGGCGATCCTGAACGGCCACTTCGTCTACACCAGCGGGCGCCATGGGGGCGTTTACATGGAGAAGTTCCGCGTCCTGGAGCAGGCCCGGTACACCGAGCGGCTCTGCCGAATGATTGCCGACCGCTTTGCGGACAGCGGCGCCGAGATCGTCGCCGGGCCGACCACGGGCGGCATCATCCTGGCCTATGAGGTTGGGCGCCTGATGGCACTGCCCGGGATCTTCTGCGAGAAGGACCCCGCCGGCGGGCGGGTCTTCCGGCGCGGCTTTGAGATCAAGCCGGGGCAGAAGGTGCTGATCGTCGACGACATCGTCACCACCGGCGGCTCGCTCCAGGACACGTTCGACGCTGTCACCAGGCTGGGGGGCGAGATCGTGGGTGTCGGGGTCATGGCCGATCGCAGCGGCGGCGAGGTCAAGGTGCCGCATCCCTACTTCGCCTGCCTCGAGGTCGCCTTTGAGAGCTGGGCTCCCGAGGACTGCCCGATGTGCGCCGCGGGCGACGTGCCCGAGGCGCACCGGGGGGCCGGCGGCCCGAGTTAGGCCGGCCTCAGGCCGGGCGCTTGAGGCGACGGCCGACGGGCAACCCCAGGACCAGTCCAAGGAGCAGAGCCGGCACCGCCAGCAGGCCCCATGGCAGCAGGCCGTCAGTCAACCTGGCGGCACTTGGGTGGGTCGACAGCTGCGAGGCTGGCACCTGGGTGGGTGGAGTCGCCTGGAACACCGAGGCGGCTTCGGCGGGACCACTGCCACTACCATCGCCGACCACGATGGCCGCGGACATCCCAGGATGGTAGATGCAGTAGTAGGGGTAGACGCCGTTCTTGGTGAAGCGATAGCTCACCGACTGGTCGATCTTGACGGTGTTGTAGTCGCCGAAGCTGCCGGCGGTCCCGGTGACGGTGTGGTCCATGTCCTCCCGGCTGGTCCAGGTGACGGTGTCCCCCGGTTGGACATGGAGGACGTTCGGCTGGAAGCAGGCTGCTGTCATCTCCACCGTGGTCCCGGTGCCGCTGGTGGGCGTGGACGAGTGGCATCCACCACCCCCGGCTAGGGCGGTGCTCGGGGCGCCGAGGCTGAGGCCGCCGGCGGCGGCCACCACGAGGGTGCCGATGCCGAAGAGTCGAAGCAGCTTTTTCATGTGCGCACCTCCGACCCTGGTACACCTCCGCGCGGCTGAGGGTTCCCGGCTAGCGCATGGAGTTGGCGACGGAGATCGCATCCTCGCGGCTGAGGGCGCTCTCCAGCCGGTAGGTGGCTTCGCCGTCCTGCCAGATGAGTGTGTCCTCGGCGAGCCGGAGCTCGTCGAGTGCCGCGTCGCCGTTGGCCAGCCCTACCACGACCACGTGCGGCTTGCCGTGGATCCAGTAGCCGGTCCCTATTGCCAGCTGGGCCTCGTCGATCTGTGTCCCCGGGCCGAGCGTTTTACCGAAATAGGCCTTGTCGACTCGGGCGCGGAAGACCGTGACCAGCGCGCCGACGCCGGTTCCGTTGGGATCGGGGAGGTCGGCGCGCGGGTTGTAGACCATGGTGATCGCCGTGGTCGTCGACAG
>JBARRR010000016.1:0-14861 GCA_049644325.1 Candidatus Dormiibacterota bacterium | reverse complement strand
GATTGAGCCGTGGCGGCGCTATTCGGTCTCGAGGACCTCGCGGCCGTCGTAGTAACCACAGTTGGGGCAGATCATGTGCGGTCGCTTCAGCTTCTTACACTGGCTGCACGGAGCCAGCGTCGGCCGGCGCAGGGCGAGGTGGGACCTGCGGGCGCGCTTGTTCGACTTCGACGTACGTTCCTTGGGGACGGCCATAGCCGCGAGAGTATATCAACCGGTCCGATCTGGACGGGAAGCCGGCCGACACCCCGCGGTCGCCGGTTTGAAGTGGTGTGCGACGCCGGCCGCGTCGCCTGGCCTGGACCGCTGCTAGTCGCGACCCCGCGCCGGGGGCGCCGGCGCCGGCACCGGCTTCTTGAGGGTCTCCTGGGCCTTGCGCACGGTGGCGACGGTGCGGACCAGGTGGGTCTCCAGCTGCTGCATCACGTCGGCGGCGTACTCGTCAGCCTGCCGCTTCTGGTCCTCAGCCCTGCCGGTGGCGTCACGAACGATGGCCTTGCCGTGCTCCTCGGCGCGGCGGGTCAGCTCGTGGTTCTTCATCATCGCCTCGGCCTTGGTGGCCGCCGTCTGGGTGATGCGAGCCGCCTCCTGGGTGGCGTCGCTGAGGAGTCGCTCCTGCTCGGCCAGCACGGTACGCGCCTGCTTGATCTCCTCGGGCAGGTTGACGTGGATCTGGTCGAGGATGTCGAGGATCTCGTCCTCATCGATCATCACGTTATGGGTGAAGGGAACGCGCTGGCCCCGATGGACCAGGTATTCGAGATGGTCGATCAGCTCGATGATGCTCCGGTTATCTCGCTCCGGGGCAATCGGGTCGAGCTCTTCGACCTGGGGCATGCTCATGGGCCAACCTCCTTGAGCCGGGCCAACCGCTTGGCTACGGACGGTGGTACGGCAAAACTCACGTCCCCACCCAGCCGGGCCACCTCCTTGATCAAGGAGGAGCTGAGAAAGACGTTTGCAAAACTGGTCATCAAAAAGACCGTAGAAATCTCTGGTGCAAGCTTCCGGTTCATGAGTGCCATCTGGAATTCGCTCTCGAAATCGATGGTGGCGCGCAGGCCGCGAACGATCGAGGTGGCGCCGACCGCCTGGGCATAGTCGACCGTCAGCCCCTGGAATGCCCCGACCTCGACCTGCCCATCCCCGGGGACCGCCTCCCGGATCATCTCGATGCGCTCATCGACGGTGAAGGCCGGGGTCTTGGAGGGGTTCTCCAGGACAGCGACGACCACCCTGTCGAAGATCGCGATCGCCCGTTCGAGGACATCGAGGTGACCGAGGGTGAAGGGGTCGAAGCTCCCCGGGTAGAGGGCAGTCCTCATCCCAGCGGCCTCATCAGGATTAGCTGGGTGTCGCCATGGTGCACCCGGCGGACCTCGGTCAGGCCATCGGGCATGTCGACGGCCTGGTCGCGGCGCGTCTCCAGGGCAACGATGGCGTCGCTCGAGAGAACCCCTGCCTCAACCAAGAGCTCCAGGACTCTTGTCACTCCAGGCTCTCCATATGGTGGATCGATTACTGCGATGTCGTACTGCGTCGAATTAGTGGAACGGCGGGAAAGCCAACTCTCCGCTGTTGCGCAGTCTACCCGACCGCGGCCCCCTGCGGCCGTTTCACCAATCGCAGCGAGATTGGATTTGATCACCGCGCAGCAGCGCCGATCCTTTTCCACGAAGTCGGCGTGCGCCGCCCCACGCGATAGCGCCTCGATGCCGAGGCTGCCTGAGCCGGCGTAGAGGTCGAGGACGACAGCGTCCTCGATGAGGTAGCCGAGGATGTCGAAGAGCGAGCGACGGACGATCGCGGCCGTGGGACGGACACCGGCCGGCGGCGACTTCAGCCGCCGACCCCTGGCCTCGCCCCCGATTACCTGGAGAGGCACGCTGCGGCTGACTCGTGGGCCATAGAGCTCCTTAGTTAATGGTGCCGGCGAGGTCCAGGTCGACCGCCGCCCGAGCCAGCTCCGGGTAATGGTCAAGGCCTTCGGTGATGAGCCGCTCGGCCTCCTCCCGCGCCGCCACGATCAGGCGGGCATCGAGCAGCCCCGCCACCATCAGGCCGCTGTACCCAGTCTCCCCATGCTGCGCGCCAGTGGCGGCGAGCACGTCTCCGGGGCCGCGGATCTGGAGGTCGACCTCGGCCAGGTCGAAGCCGCTGCTGTGGTCGATCATCGCCTGCATGCGACGGTTCTCCTCCTGCCCCTCGGTGTCGGAGAACAGCAGGCAGTAGGCGCGGTGGCCGCCGCGGCCGACGCGTCCCCGGAACTGGTGTAGCTGCGCCAGGCCGAAGCGCTCGGCACCCTCGATCACCATCACCGTGGCGTTGGGCACATCGACCCCAACCTCCACCACCGACGTGCTGACGAGGATGTCGTAGTCCCCCGCCTTGAAGGCCTCCATGGTCGCGTCCTTCTCGGCCGGCTTCATGCGCCCGTGGAGCAGGGCCAGGCGCAGGTCGGGAAAGACCTCTTTTGAGAGCCGCTCGTACTCCCCCACTGCGGAGCGGGCCTGGATTGCCTCGGAGGCCTCCACCAGGGGGCAGATGACGAAGACCTGGCGACCCTCGGCCACCTGCTCCCGCACGAAGCGGTTGGCAGCGTCGCGCGAAGCCGGCTTGACCAGCCGCGTCTCCACCGGGATGCGCCCTGGCGGCATCTCGTCCAGGACGCTGACGCTGAGGTCACCCATCAGGGTCAGCTGCAGTGTCCGCGGGATTGGTGTCGCTGTCATCGACAGCACGTGGGGGTGGCTGCCTCGCTGCCCTAGCGCCTGGCGCTGCGCGATGCCGAAGCGGTGCTGCTCGTCGCTGATGACAAGACCCAGCGACGCCGGCCGCACGGTCTCCTCGATCAGCGCCTGCGTTCCCACCACCACGTCCAGGCGGCCGGCCTCGAGGCGGGCAAGGATCGATTCGCGGACCTTCGCCGGCGTCGAACCCACCAGCAGCTCCATCCGCACACCGAGGGGATCGAGGTACGGCCTGAGGGTGCGGGCGTGCTGCTGGGCCAAGATCTCGGTTGGTGCCATCAGGAGCGTCTGGTGACCGGCGCGCGCAACCATGGCGGCAGCCATCGCCGCCACCGCCGTCTTGCCGCTGCCGACGTCGCCCTGCAGCAGCCGGGCCATCGGCCGGGGCTCGGCCATGTCGTTGAAGATGGCGTGTGCCGCCTTGCGCTGGGCGTTGGTCAGGTCAAACGGCAGCGCGTCGCGGATCGCCACCGCGCGCTCCACGTCGTAGGGGATGGCGGGCGCAACCAGCTTCTCCCGCTCCGCCCGGTTGGTCAGCACGCTGACCTGGACGGTCAGCAGCTGGTTGAACGCGATCCGGCGCCGGGCCTCCGCGGCCTGCTCCTGGGACTCCGGGAAGTGCGCCTGCTCGATCGCCACCGGCAGGGGCAGCAGCCGCTGCCGGGCGGCCACCGATTCGGGGACCAGGTCGCGCATCAGCTGGGCCGCCGGCATCGCGTCCGCGATGCGCCGCCGGAGCCACTTCGAGCTGACCTTGGCCGTCTCCCGGTAGATCGGCACCAGCCGGCCGGTGTGCAGGCCCCCGGCGCTGCCCGCCTCGAACTCCGGGCTCATCATCACCAGCCCTCCGCCTCGGTCGCGCTTCACTTTGCCCGAGAGGACGTACTCGGCGCCCTCATGCAGCCTCTCAATCAGGTAGGGCTGGTTGAACCACATCGCCTTCATCAGGCCGCTGTCGTCAAAGAGGTAAGCGGTGATGATCGTCCGCTTGCGGTCTCTTGCCATCGAACGGATGGCGGCGCTCTTCAACTTCACCCGGACCGTCTGTTTGTCGCCCTCCTGGAGGAAGACGACGTTGACGGAGCTGGAGTAGTCGTCGTGACGGGTGGGAAAATGCTGCAGCAGGTCGCTGACGGTGACGATCCCCAGCCGCTCGAGACGGCCACGGTAGCCGTCGCTGACCTGGTTGAGGATCGTGACCGGGGAGGTGGGAAGGACTGGTGCTGCTACTTGACCGCCTTCTTGCCGATGTAGCCGACGCCCGCCGCGCCAGGGCCGGCGTACACGCCGACGACCGCGCCGAGCGTGCCCTCAAGGATGCCATCGGCACCGAACTCCTTCTCCAGCCGAGCCCTCAGCTCGGCCATCGCCTCGGGCGCCTGGGTGTTGATCAGCGCCATTCGCTCCGCTCCGCCGCGCTCCTTGATGTCGTCCACGACCTTGTCGTAGGCCTGGCTCCAGGTGCGCGCCGGGGGAAGGCGCCCGACCACGCCCTCCTGGCAGGTCAGAATCGGTTTGACCCGCAGCAACCCGCCGACGGCACCCTGGACCCGGCTGACGCGGCCGCCCATGATCGCGTACTTGAGGGTGTCGAGGATGGCCACCAGGCGGGCCCGCGGCCGGGCCTCCAGCACGGCCTTCTCGACCTCGTCGGCGGACTTGCCTTCGCGTATGGCGTCGGCGGCGATCATCGCCAGCAGCCCCGCGGCCCAGGTGACGTTGCCGCTGTCGATGACGCGAATCTCGCGGTCGGGGAGCTCCTTGGCCGCCAGGCGCGCGGAATCCACCGTGCCCGACAGCTGACCCGCGATATGGATGCTGATGATCGGTTCGTCTTTGGGGATCGACTTGTAGGCCTCGATGAACTCGCCGGGTGACGGCTGCGAGGTGGTCGGCAGCTTGCTCACCTTGGCCAGCCGATCGAAGAACTCGTCGGTGGAGAGTTCGACCTTGTCCTTGAAGGTCTCGTCGCCGAAGTGCACGTTGAGGGGCACGACGACGATGTTGTGCTCCCTGATCTGCTCCTCTGGCAGGTCGAGGGTGGAGTCGACGACGATCCGCGTCATTCGAGCGAGAGTATGTACGGGTAGTGGTCCTGCTCGCCCCGCTGGGTCTCGACGGTGAGGTTGGGCAGCCGCTCGCGAATGTGGTCGGCGACCCCGCCCACGTCCTCGTCGCTGACGCCGGCCCCACCATAGATGGTGAGCAGCTCGTAGCCGTCCGGCTTGAGGAAGTCGATGGCCCCATCGATCACCGCCATCTCGTCGAGGCCGGCCCCCTTCAGCTTGCCGTTGACCATGGCGATGATGTCGCCGTCCTTGATCTTGAGCCCGTTCATAGAGGTGCTCCTGACGGCGCGGGTGACCTCGATTGTCTGCACGCCTTTCAGCGCCGCCGCCATGGCGTCGACGTTGGCGTCCAGCCCGCTCCCGGGATCGAGGTTGAGCAGGGCGCTGATGCCCTGGGGCACCGTCCTGCTGGGCACCACCCTGACCGGCTTGCCGGCGATGTCGGACACCTGTTGCGCGGTCATGATCACGTTCTTGTTGTTGGGCAGGATGATGACCTCGCCGGCGTCGGTCGCCTGGACCGCCTGGAGCAGGTCCTCAGTCGAAGGGTTCATCGTCTGGCCACCCTCGACCACTCCGGCGCCGAGGTCCTCGAAGATGCGGCGGAAGCCGTCACCGACGGTCACCGCGACCACGCCGATGCTGCCGGTTTGAACCGGGCCGTGGCCGTTGCTGAGCGCATCGGCGCCGTCGTCAACGGCCTCATCGGCGCCGCCGGGGGCGTTAACCTCGCCTACCCTCGGCGCGTCGTCGCCCTCGGCCAGGATCTCGTGGTGCTGCCGCGTCATGTCTTCGACCTTGAGCTTCTGCAATGCCCCGTACGCCGTTGCGTGGGCGATCAGGGAGCCGGGGTCGAGGGTGTGGATGTGCACCCGCACCAGGGTGTCGTCGCCGACGATGACGGCCGAGTTGCCCATCGGCGTGAGCTCCTCACGCAGCACATCGAAGGGCTTGGACGGCTGCTCGATCAGGAACTCGGTGCAGAAGCCCCAGCCCTCCTCGGGCGTCTCCAGGGCGTGGGCCCCGACCTTGGCGAGGGGCTCCGCCGGCGCCGCCCCTGAAGGTCGGGCCTTGGACAGGATCTTGGCGTCGCTGCCCTTGACCGTCTTCAGGAAGCCCTCGAGGATGACCATCAGGCCGTAGCCGCCGGCGTCGACCACCCCCGCCTCGCGCAGCACCGCCAGCTGGCTGGGAGTCTCGTCGACGGCGCGCTGCGCCGCGCCCACGACCGTGGCGATCAGCTCGGCGACGTCGTTGGTCTCCTGGGCCCGCGCCAGGGCCGCGTCCGAGACCGCCCGCGCCACCGTCAGGATGGTGCCTTCGGTCGGCTTGGTCACGCCCTTGTACGCCACCTTGGTGGCCTCCTCGAAGGCGAGGGCCAGCTCCCGGCAGTCAACCGACGCCTTGCCGACCACGCCCTGGGAGAAGCCGCGCAGGATCTGCGACAGGATCACGCCCGAGTTGCCCCGCGCCCCCATGAGGGCGCCGTGGGCGACCCTGCCGGTGACGTCGGCGAGGTTGCTGTTGTCTTCGCCGATCTCTTCGCAGGCCGCCTCCAGGGTGAGCAGCATGTTGGTGCCGGTGTCGCCGTCGGGCACCGGGAAGACGTTGAGCTCGTTGACCTTGTCGCGGTTCTCTCTCAGCCAGGCGTGCGAGCCGAACAGGGAGCGCTTGTAGAGCACGCCGTCGACCCGCGTGATCTCAGCCATCGGCGACCTTCTTCTGCTCCTTCTCTCGCTCGCGATCCAGCCCCTTGGGTACGTCGTCCTCCTGCAGGTGGATGCCCTGGACGTTGACATTGACGGTCTTGACGTTGATCCCGAGCGCCTTCTCGACCTGGTAGCGGACGGCGTCCTGGAGGCTGTGCGCGACCTCGGTAATGCGGACGCCGTACTCGACGACGCAGTAGAGGTCGATGTTAATGCCGTCGGGGTCGACCTTGACCTCGACCCCGCGGTGGAGGTTCTCGCGCTGCAGCCGCTCCGCGATGCCGTCGCGCAGGCCACGCGCGGCCATCGCCACAATGCCGTAGCAGCCGTTGGCGGCGTGCCCGGCGATAGAGGCGATAACCTGCTGCGAGACCTCGATTCTGCCGAGGTCTTTCTCTTGCATGATGCGATTCATTGGCGCGTGAAAGCCTCCCGAGGGCTCGTCGACCCTATGTTAGAATCCTCCGCCGACCTCAAAGGTTACGCGAATTCAAAAAGGTACTCCAGCTTGGCTCAGCAGTGTGCAATCTGCGGCAAGCGTCCGGTGGCCGGCAACAACGTCAGCCACTCCAAGGTCCGGACCAAGCGCCGCTTTCTCCCGAACCTCCAGGCGGCGACCATCACGCTCGATGGTCGGCGCGTGAAGACGCGCGTCTGCACACGCTGCCTGCGGACCCTGGCGCGCACCGCCGGCTGACGCCGGCCGTCCCGGGATCTCCGCCTCCAGTCGTTCCAGCCTCCTGACGCACCCGCGACCACGGCTGGTTGCCGCCGCCGTCCTGGTCGCCTATGTCGCCTGGGCCGGCGCCTACATGGCACGGCAGCACGGGGCCTGGGCGTTCGTCCATCTCGGCTCGGACTTCGCGTCACGCGCGCCCGAGGGCTCACCGATCCGAGCCGGGCTGGGCGATGCCAGCGTCACCCCCACGGGCTATGACGGCCAGTTCGCCTACTACATGGCGGTGGCGCCCCTGGATGCCGGCTGCTGCATGGACTCCGCCGCGTACCGGTACGCCCGGGTCGGTTTCCCTGTCCTCGCCGGCATCAGCGGCCTGGGACAGCCTGCACTGGTGCCCTACACGATGCTGCTGGTCAACCTGGTGGCGCTGGGGCTGACGGTCATGATGCTGGCGGGCTGGCTGCGGCGCCATGGGGTGTCCGGCTGGTGGGCGCTGGTCTACGGCTTCTACCCAGGAGTGTTCCAGGCTATCCAGACCGACACCAACGAGGTGCTCGCCTACGCCCTGGTGGCGGCCGCTGTGTACCTGCTCGAGTACGGTGGGCGCGCCCGTGTCCTGTGGGCCGGCCTGTTCTTCGGCGCCGCCGGCCTGACCCGGGAGACGACGCTGCTGTTCCCGGCGATCTACTCCGTTTCCCTGCTGGCGCGCGGGCCCGGGCGGGCGCGGCTCTCCGGGTTGGGACTGGCCGCCCTGGCCGCGGTTCCCTTCGTCGCTTACAAGCTGTTCCTGGCGGCAACCTTTGGTTCCTTAGGCCTTGGTTTCAGCAGCGGGGGCGCCGAGGTGGCCACCGTCCCCCTGGGCGGCCTCCTCAGCTTCGCGCCATTCGAGCCGCGACAGTGGGTGCAGCTGCTCGGCGAGGTGCTCCCCGCCACGCTGGTGGCAGTGCTGGCCGTCTACCGGTTGGTCCGCGGTGCCCCGCGCTGGGAGCTCTTCGCCTACCTCGCCAACTATGTGGTCCTGGTGCTGCTCCTGCAGCGCAGCTCCTACTTCTCGTTCTTCGACTCGGGCCGCATCCAGGCCGGGGTGGTGCTGGCCGCGGTCATCGCGCTGCCGGCGCTGCTGGGTATCACCCGGCGCATGCCCGCGGCTGCCGGTTTGGCGGTGGTTGTCGCAGCCTGCCTGCTCTGGTTTGCCGTGGTGCCGGCGGGGCTGGTTGCGCCCCACAGCTTCCACGTCTTCAAGCTGTAGGCGGCGCGTCCCTCAGAGCTGACCGAGCAGGTCCGCCATCTCGACCGCCGCCTCGGCGGCCTCAGCGCCCTTGTTGCCCATCTTGCCGCCGGCGCGGTCGATGGCCTGCTCCATGGTCTCGGTGGTGAGGACGCCCAGGATCACCGGCAACCCGGTCTCCAGGGAGACCGCCGCGATGCCACTGGCGCACTGCCCCGCGACGTAGTCGAAGTGGGGGGTCTGGCCCCGGATAACGGTGCCCAGGCAGATCACGGCGTCGACCTTGCCGCCCCGCGCCAGGCGGGCCGCCGCCACCGGGATCTCGAAGGCCCCGGGAACCCACACCACGGTGATGTCACCCTCGGCCGCGCCCATCCGCACCAGGGTGTCGACCGCCCCTTCCAGCAGCTTGCCGCTGACGAAGTCGTTGAAGCGCGCCACGACGATGCCGAAGCGCCGCTTGGACGCGTTGAGCTTGCCGGCCTTGACTTCCATCAGCGATCCGTCTCCATCAGTCGTGCATTATGTGGCCCAGCTTCGTGGACTTGGTGCGCAGGTAGCGCACGTTGTGCTCGTTGGGCTCAACCACCAGGGGGATGCGCTCGACGATCTCGAGGCCGAAGGACTCGATCCCGTAGTACTTGCGGGGGCTGTTGGAGATCAGGCGGATCTTCCTGACCCCAAGGTCGGCCAGGATCTGGGAGCCGATCCCGTAGTCGCGCTTGTCGACCGGGAGCCCCAGGGCCTCGTTGGCCTCAACGGTGTCCATCCCCTGGTCCTGGAGCTCGTAGGCCATCAGCTTGGCCAGGAGGCCAATGCCCCTCCCCTCCTGGCGAAGGTAGAGGACCACGCCGGCTCCCTCCTCAGCGATCATCTCCATCGATCTGTGCAGCTGCTGCTCGCAGTCGCAGCGCAGGCTGTGGAAGGCGTCGCCGGTTAGACATTCGGAGTGAGCCCGGAGCAGCACGGGCTCGTCGGGGTTGATCTCGCCCATCACCAGGGCCACGTGGGTCTCGCCGCTGATGGTGTCCTCATATGCTCGGATCTCGAAGATGCCGTATTCCGTGGGCAGCTGGGCCGTCGCCTTGAGCTCGACCAGCCTCTCCCAGCGGCGGCGGTATGTGATCAGGTCCTTGATGGTGACGATGCCGATGCCGTGCTTCTTGGAGAACTTCTCCAGGTCCGGCATCCGGGCCATGGTGCCGTCCTCCTTCATGATTTCGCAGATCACGCCGGCGGGGTAGAGCCCTGCCATGCGGGCCAGGTCCACCGCGGCCTCGGTCTGCCCGGCGCGGACGAGCACACCGCCCTCGCGGGCCCGCAGCGGGAAGGTGTGTCCCGGCTTGGAGAAGTCGGTGGGCTTGGAGGTCGGGTCGATCAAGGCCTTGACGGTGTTGGCGCGGTCCTCGGCGCTGATGCCGGTGCTGACCTTGTGGCGCGCTTCGACCGAGACCGTGAAGGCGGTCCCCAGGGGGGCGGTGTTGCGACCGACCATCGGCTCGATGCCGAGGTCGTCCAGACGCGACCCCTCCAGCGGGGTGCAGATCAGGCCACGTCCGTGGGTGGCCATAAAGTTGATGGCGTCGGCGCTGACGAAGTCCGCGGCGATGAAGAGGTCACCCTCGTTCTCGCGGTCCTCGTCGTCGACGACGACCAGGAACTTGCCCTGCTTGACGTCGTCGATGGCCTGTTCGATGTTCACGACCGGCATTTCAGCCCGCCTCCTTGGTGGGGTGACCGCCGGGGTCGCCGGTCGGTCCCGTTGATATGTTGTCTCGCTCGTTGACGTAGGCGGCCACGTATTTGGCCAGGATGTCCGCCTCCAGGTTCACCTCGCTGCCGACCTCGTAGCCACCCGCGATGGTGCTCTGGAGCGTGTGCGGAATCAGGCTGACGGCGACGCCGTCGCCATCGATGGCCGCGATCGTCAGGCTGGTGCCATCGATCGCGATCGAACCCTTGAGGACGCAGTAGGGCCGCACCGCCTCGGGCACCTCGATCGTCACCCAGCGGGCGTTGCCCTCGTCGCGGATCGAAACCACCCGCCCGGTGCCGTCGACGTGCCCCTGGACCAGGTGACCACCGACCTCTTCGCCAAAGGCCAATGCCGGCTCGAGGTTGACCCTGGAGCCAGCGCCCAGCTGCCCCAGGGCGGTCCGACGAAGGGTCTCGGGCATGACGTCGGCGGTGAAGCCGCCCTCGTCGACCGAGGCCGCGGTCAGGCAGACACCGTTGACCGCGATGCTGCCGCCGACCTCGGTCCTGCCGATGGCGGCGTCCGCGTTGACGCGGATGACCCCATCCGCGATCTCGGCGACGGTCCCGACCTCGGCCACGATTCCCGAGAACACTAGAGCGCCCTCACGCGGCCACCGCCTCGAGCAGGATGTCGGCACCGATGCGCCGCGTCGACACGAAGTCCAGCTGCAGGGCGTCGGCCAGTCGCCTGAAGCCGGCGCCATCGACCGGGGTTGGCGCATCTGTGCCACCCAGGATGCGGGGCGCCACGAAGGCGTAGATCTGGTCGACTATCCCCCCCTCGACCATTCCCCAGGCGAGGTCGCCCCCGCCCTCAACCAGGATGCTCGCGATCTGCTCCTCGGCCAGCATCCTGGCCAGGGCCAGGGCGGCAATGCTTCCGTCAGGGCCGGGCTCGAGGACGCGAACGTCAACACCCTTGCGCTTGAAGCCGGCTCCCCGCCGCCGAAAGCCCGCCGGCGTGGTGACCACCAGGGCGCGGCCGGGGAGCGCCGGGTCGAGCACGCGGGCGTCCGGCCGGATCCGCAGGCGGCCGTCGACGACCACGCGGAGGGGCTGTCGCGACGCCGGCCGGTCGTCCCCCAGTCGGGCCGTAAGCCGAGGGTTGTCCTTCAGCACGGTGCCGGCGCCAACGACGATGGCGTCGTAGGCCGCCCGCAGCCGGTGGACCTCGGCACGCGCCGCGGTGCCCGTGATCCATGTCGAGCTGCCGTCATGGGTGGCGATCTTGCCGTCGAGCGAGGCGGCGTACTTGAGCGCCAGGAAGGGGCGGCCCTGGCGCCGGGCGGCGAGCCAGCGCGCGTTGAGCGCTCGCGCCTCGCGAGCGCCATCCCCGACGCGAACCCTGATACCGGCGGCCTTGAGGCGGGCGATACCGCGCCCGCTCACCCTGGGGTCGGGGTCGCGCGTGGCGATGAAGACCTCGGCCACGCCGGCGACCACGATGGCATCGGCGCAGGGACCGGTCCGGCCGTGGTGGGCGCAGGGCTCCAGGGTCACGTACATGGTGGCGCCGCGGGCCAGCTCGCCGGCGACGCTGAGGGCCAGAACCTCGGCGTGAGGTCCGCCGGCGCGGCGGTGATATCCCTCACCGACGACCTGCCCGCCGCGAACCAGGACCGCCCCCACCATCGGGTTGGGGCTGGTCCGGTGCTTCGCCTTCGCCGCCAGGGCCAGGGCTCGGGTCATATTCGGGGAAACTGCCATATCTCTCTTAGCCTTCCCCGGGGCCGGGCGGCAGAGACGGCTGCAACCGGGGCCTTCCGCCGGCCATTGGACCGGCACCGGGCACCCGGCTACAAGGTGGACACGGGTCCACCTCCGTTCTCTCCCATCCAGACTTTGACTGTCGGCCCCGGGATCCCACCGGGTCCTGCCTCGCCAGGTGATATTGGGCCTGACGTGGCTCGCGGGCTGTCACCGCCGATCGGGGATTTCACCCTGCCCCGAGAACGCAAGTTCGATTATGCCACGGAAAGTAGCAAAACTGACTGACTCGTCAGGTTTGGCGAAGGGCAAGGGGTTGCTGGCAATATCGAGTGGCCGTGAACGAATACAAGGTCGAGCTTGACCCCGCGGGCGTGGTCATGGCCAGGTCCGAGGTCCCGCTGCTGACCCGCCGCGTGGCGGGACCGTTCTGCCACGACATCCAGGAACGGGCGACCGAGTCCGACGCCCAGGGGCTGGTCATGGACCTCGACTCGCTGACTAGAGCCACGCCCCGGGCCGCGTTCTACGCGATGCGATCCATGAAGCGGATGGCCGTCCATCGGATCGCCTTCACCGGCGGGAACCGCTTCATGCTGGTGCTGGCGCGCCTCATCCTGACCCTGGGTGGCTTCCCCGAGTTCCGCTTCTTCAAGGACCGCCCCGCCGCCGTCGATTGGGCGGGCGGCGCCGCCTCCTAGCCAGGTCAAGATGCCATGACCACGGTGTTCGTGACGGGGGGATCCGGCTTCGTGGGGGGCCGGTTGATCGACCGCCTGGTCGCCGACGGCCATACGGTGCGGGCCCTGGCGCGGTCCAGCTCGGCCACGGCCAAGGTGGCGGCGCGCGGCGCCATGTCAGTGAGGGGCGACCTCGGCGACTTCAGGTCTCTTCGGGCAGCAGCCACCGGTTGCGAGCTGGCCTTTCACGCCGCCGCCGCGGTCACCGAGATGGGGACCTGGGACGACTTCGTGCACGCCAACGTTGACGGCACCCGGGCGGTGGTCGACGCCTGTGTCGCCGCCGGCGTCAGTCGCCTTGTCCACGTCAGCACCGAAGCGGTCCTGATGAACGGCCAGCCGCTGGTCAATGTCAACGAGGAGACCCCCCGCCGGCCGGACTCCAGGGCCCCCTACCCCGCCACCAAAGCCCGGGCCGAGGAGATCGTGCAGGCCGCCAACCGCGAGGGCTTCGAGACGGTGATCGTGCGGCCGCGCTTCATCTGGGGCAGGGGCGACACCACCCTCCTGCCGAGGATGGTCCACCTGGCCAAGGCGGGAAGGCTGGCCTGGATCGGCGGCGGCGACAACATCACCGACGTCACCCACGTCGACAACGTCGTCGAGGGCCTGGTGCTCGCCGCGGAGAAAGGCCGTCCCGGGGAGATCTACTTCGTCACCGACGGCCAGCCCGCCCGCTTCCGCGAGTTCATCAGCGACCTTCTCCGGACCCAGGGTGTCGAGCCGAGAGCGAGGTCGGTGCCGGTGGCGGTTGCCGGCGCGCTGACCTGGGCCGGGGAGACCGCCTGGAAGCTGCTGCCCCTCAAGGGGGCCCCGCCCCTGCCCTACATCGCTTACTGGGTCTCCTCGCTGGAGTGCACCATCGACATATCCAAGGCCCGCCGCGAGCTCGGCTACGCGCCGATCACCACTCGAGAGCAGGGCATGGCGGAGCTGCGGGACTCAGCCTCAGACCGCGGCGAGGTTATCGCTCCATGAACATCCAGCGGTGGCCTTCGACGTCCTCGGCCCGGTAGCGCTTGCCATGCTCGTCGGCCTCGACCTCGGAGAGGATGCGGGCTCCTGCCGCCTTGGCCTGCTCGAAGTGGGCCGCGACGTCGGGGACGTACACCAGCGCTCCGTCGATGATGTACGGCACCTCCGACCACTTGCGCGCCACATCGCAGGTCTCCCGGTGGTGTTTGGGCGACTGGTAGTCGGGT
Source organism: Candidatus Dormiibacterota bacterium (assembly GCA_049644325.1). Lineage (GTDB taxonomy): Bacteria > Chloroflexota > Dormibacteria > DASZGP01 > DASZGP01 > DASZHA01. The sequence goes on along the minus strand of JBARRR010000016.1, from coordinate 1,019 downwards.
GTCGGCGTGGCCAGCATGATGACTCCAGACCCGGCCTCCATCTCCCCGTGGCTGAGGCGGCCGGTGGCATCGAGCATCCGGGTCCTCTCCCGGAACCCAAAGGCGCCCGCCAGCCAGTCCATGGCGGCGGGCCCGTGCTCATAGGCCAGCATGGGGATCACGTCGGGGTACTCGTCGGTCATCTAGGTTCCTCCATGGACGTCAGCTTGCCCGCCCCGCCATGGCGGTGGCCCGCAGCTGGCCGCAGGCGGCGTCGATGTCGCGGCCGCGGGTGTCCCGCACGGTGCACTCGATGCCGTGGGTCTTGACCCGCCGCCGAAACGCCTCGATGTGCGCGGGCGGACTCGATTGGTAGGGGTCGCCGGGAATGGCGTTGTAGGGGATGAGGTTGACGTGAGCCAGCCGGCCGCGAAGGGTCACGCCCAGCTCGTCGGCCAGGTCCAGGCCGTCATTGACCCCGCGCAGCATCACGTACTCGTATGACACTCGCCGGCCGGTGCGGTCGCCGTAGGCGTCGGCGGCGGCGAGGACGCGCCTGACCGGCCACTTCCGGTTGAGCGGGACCAGGTGGTCGCGGATGCCGTCGTTGGGCGCGTGCAGGGATACCGCCAGGTTCACGCCCAGACCCGATTCCGCCAGCGTCTCGATCCCCGGGACGACGCCCGACGTCGAGACCGTCACTCGCCGCACCCCCAACCCGATGGCCTCGGGATGCGTGAGTCGGGCCACCGCTGCGAGGGTTGCGTCGATATTGTGGAGCGGTTCACCCATGCCCATGAAGACGACGCGGCTGACGCGGCGCCCGCGCGCCGCCTGGTCACGCTGTACCGCCAGCACCTGGTCGACGATCTCGGCGGCGGTCATGTTGCGCTCGAGCCCGCCGAGCCCGGTGGCGCAGAACGGACAGCCGACGGCGCAGCCGACCTGGGAGCTGAGGCAGAGCGTGGTCCGTTCCGAGCTGCGGTCGGTCCGGGGATAGTGCATGCACACCGACTCCAACAGGGCGTTGCCTTCAAGGC
>JBARRR010000015.1:0-5086 GCA_049644325.1 Candidatus Dormiibacterota bacterium | reverse complement strand
TTGCCACCGTGTCGTGGGCATCCGACTCGGGCTTGAGGCCGTCGGGGGAGTCGCCCATCTCGCCGTTGGTGCAGGTGACCAGCACGGTGTGGACGCCGCGCTGCGGGTACATCGCCAGCACCCCACCGGTCTGGATCGCTTCGTCGTCCGGGTGAGCGTGGACGGCCATCAGTGTCGGCATGCTCCAGTTTACCGACGGCCAGGCAGCCGGCATTGGCCCCTGGTGTTAGCTGATGATGGCTGACGATGTCCTATATCAACTCCGCCCGGCTCCCCGCTCCTGCCCGTGTCGCCCTGCGGCTCGTGTACGTCGTGGCCGCGGTCGTCCTCATCATCGCCGCAGTCCACGAGGGTGGCATCGCCACCTGGCAGTTCTGGGTCTTCCTGGTCATGCCCGACATCGCATTGGTCGCGGGGGCCGCCAGGGGCCTGGAGCGCGGCCGGCTCCATCCCCGGGCGGTGCTGCTCTACAACACCCTGCACCGCCTGCTCGCGCCGGCGGGGCTGGCCGTCCTGGTGCTCACGGCGGCACCGGCCTGGGGAGCGCGGGCCACGCCGTGGCTGATCGCCGCCGCGGCGTGGGCGGCGCACATCTGCATCGATCGCAGCCTCGGCTTTGGCCTCCGCGACCGCGACGGCTTCCAGCGCCGCTAGCCGCTAAGCAGGCTGCAGGAGCGCGTAGGTAACCGTGCTCTTGAACTGGCTGCACCACGAGACCACCGACTTCACCTTGCCCAGGTCCACGGCTGCCGGGATCTCGTAGTTGAAGCTGCCGTTGGTCGCCTTCAGCGCCCCCAGGTCGGTGAACGTGCCGGGCCTGCCGTCGGTCTGGTCGGAGAGGTAGACCCGCTGCGCCGGCGCTGCCGCGATCTCGACGTTCTCGAACCGGAGGAAGCGCTGGCCGCCGCTCTGGATCACAGAGACCTTGCCGCTGCCGAAGTCCACGGCGTTGATCCGCTGCAGCTGCCCGCTGAGGAGCGTTGCATTCGTCGGCCCGGAGCTGGTTGTGGGCGGGGCTGAGACCCCGGTGGATGCCGTGGCCTGCGGCGCCGTCCCGGTCCCGGGCGCCGACTCCTGCACCGTGGAACGCACGAACTGGGGCACGATCACATAGGCCGTCAGCGGGATGGCCGCCAGCCCGACCAGTATCACCGCCCCCAGGATGTAGAGCAGCCGGTGACGGCTGAAGCTCTGGGCGATGGCGCTCATCAGGTCCTCCGTGCGGGCCACGAGTCGAACAATCCTCGGCGGACGCCTCCAATTCCGCCGCCGTACGCTTGGCCTAGATGATCACCGAGGTTGCGGACGACGTCTGGCAGGTCACCGGCATCCCCAGGGGCGCCATCAACGCCTATATTGCCGGCGACGTCCTGGTCGACACCATGACGCGCTGGGCCCGGCGCCTGGTCACCGGCGCCGCCCGCCGCCACCGTGTCTCAATGGTGGCGCTGACCCATTGCCACCCCGATCATGCCGGTTCGGCGGCGGCGGTCTGCGCCGAGTTCAGCATTCCCCTGGCCTGCCACGAGGCCGACGTCGCCTGGATGGAGGGCGCTCGCATCCCCTTTCCCCGCTTCACCGAGCGCCACGGCCAGCGATTCTGGCTCGGGCCGCCGCACCCGGTGGCGCGGCCGCTGCGGGAGGGCGATCGAGTCGGCGACTTCCGCGTAATCCACGCACCCGGCCATACCCCGGGCCACGTCATCTACTTCCGCGATTTCGATGGGGTGGCAATCGCCGGCGACCTCTGTAGCAACCAGAACCCCTTCACCGGCCGGGTGCGCCTGGCGGATCCGCCGGCCAATGTCTGCACCGACCAGGCAGAGAGCCGGCGCAGCATTCGCCGGCTACTCAATCTCGATCCCAGCCTGGTGTGCGTCGGCCACGGCCCACCGATCAGCGACATCGACGGGCTGGACCGCTACGCGGCGAGTCTGGGCGTCTGAGACAAGAAATGAGGGCCGGCCGATCGGCCGGCCCTCACCATGGGCCTGTTACTGGGCCGAGGGGCTCGGGGAGGATGGAGTGGTGGGACTGCTGGGATTGGCAGCTTTAGCCGCATCCTCGGCCTTCTCGCGATCGGCGGACTCAGTCTTCTCGTGAGCGGGATCCTCGTTCGGGTGGCCGTTGAGGCCGCCCATGCCGCCGCCGTGACGAGCGGTGCCGTTGTTCTCAGCCGTCTCCTGGTCGGCGGTCTCGCCCTTCTCGTGGGTGGCGTCCTCGTTGGATGTCGGCGCCGGCGTTCCCGTGGCGGCGGTTCCGCTGGCGGGGCTCGGCGAGGTGTCGGCATTGGCCGCCAGCGGTCCGAAGAAGATGGCGCCGATGACGCCTCCGGCGGCCAGCGCGCCCGTGAGGGCCCCCGCGGTCAGCGCGATTCTGTTTCTGGTCAAGTTTTTTGTCTCCTACCGTGATTGAAACCGGAGTCCAGTCTGCAAGGCCCGTCTGAGAAAGTCCTGATAACCGTCTTCGAATCCTCTAACCCGTGCCGGGCTGGAGGGGTAACACTTAGGCGATGACCGAGGAGCTCTTCCCCGAGATCGCCGGCGAGGGTGGCGATCCCGCCCCGCCCGAGCTCGACGCCTCCGCGCCGCTGGCCGCCCGACTTCGCCCCCGCCGGCTGGACGAATTCGTCGGCCAGGCCCATATCGTTGGTCCCGGGAGCCCGCTGCGAGCGCTGATCGAAGCCGACCGGCTCAGCTCCGTGATCCTCTGGGGCCCGCCGGGCACGGGCAAGACCTCGCTGGCGACCATCGTCGCCGCCGCCACCCGCGCCCACTACATCGAGATCAGCGCGGTCAGCGCAGGCGTCGCCGACGTGCGCAAGGCGATCGAGATCGGCCGCCAGATGCTCAAGGCCGGCCGCCGCACCATCCTCTTCATCGACGAGATCCACCGCTTCAACAAGTCGCAGCAGGACGCCCTGCTCAAGGCGGTCGAGAGCGGCTGGGTGGTGCTGATCGGGGCAACCACCGAGAACCCGTTCTTCGAGGTCAACGGGCCCCTCCTCTCCCGCAGCCTCATGTTCCGGCTCGAGCCCCTGTCACCCGAACAGGTCCGGACCATCGTCGACCGCGCCCTCGAGGACGCCGACCGCGGCGTCGGCGGCGCCGGCGTCGGGTTTGAGCCGGCGGCGCTCGATCGAATCGTCGACCTCGCCGGCGGCGATGCCCGCTTCGCCCTCAACGCCATCGAGGTCTGCGTGGCCGCGGCGCAGGCTGCCGGGTCCAAAACGGTAGCGTCCGCCGACGTTGACGCCGCCCTGCAGCGGCGGATTCTTCGCTACGACAAGTCGGGCGACATGCACTACGACGTCATCTCGGCGTTCATCAAGAGCATGCGGGGCACCGACCCGGACGCCGCGGTCTTCTGGCTGGCGCAGATGCTGGAGGGGGGAGAGGACCCCGAGTTCATCGCCCGACGAATGGTGATCTTCGCCTCCGAGGACGTGGGCAACGCCGACCCCATGGCCCTGGTGGTGGCGGTGGCGGCATTCGACGCCCTGCGCGTCGTTGGCCTGCCCGAGGCGGCGCTCAACCTGTCGCAGGCGGCCACCTACCTGGCCTCGGCAGTGAAGTCGAACGCCTCGATGGTGGCGCTGAGCCGAGCCCGCGCCGACCTCGGCGACACCGGTCCGCAGACGCCGCCGCCGCACCTCCGCGACGCCAGCTACCCCGGCTCCAAACGGCTGGGCCACGGCAAGGGCTACCTCTACCCGCACGACTACCCCGACGCCCGCGTGGAGCAGGACTACCTACCGCAGCGACTGCCGGGGCAGCCCTACTACACCCCCACCGACCACGGCGTCGAGGCGGAGATCAAGAAGCGCCTGGAGCGCCGGCCATGACGACGCGGGCACAGGCGATCGAGGAGCTCGAGGCCGGCCAGCAGGCCCTCGACACGCTGATGCTGCAGCTCAGCTACGAGCAGATGGTGGTTGCCAGCAGTATCGGCGGCGGAGAGTGGTCGGCCAAGGACCTGCTGGCGCACATCGCAGGCTGGGAGGAGACCGCCCTCGCCAGCCTGGAGGAATGGCGAGCGCAGCGGCGGCCCTGGATCGAGGACATCTTCGCCCGCGCCCCCGAGGGCGTCGACGAGCTCAACGCCGAGAACGACCGCCATGGCGCCACCCAGTCAATGGACGAGACCCGGCTGCGCGCCGACGGCGCCCACCGCCGGCTACTGGCCGAGATCACCGCTATGTCAGATGAGGAGTGGAGCGCGCATGCCTGGTACCCGACGGAGCGGCGCCGGACACTGGAGCGTCTCCTGGGGTCGGTCGTCGGCGGTCACCAGCGACCCTTCGGCCACGTCTTCGACCACCTGCCCGACCTCCACGCCTACGTCAGCGCCACTGGGGCTACGCCACCGCCCGGCTGAAGGACCTCGCCGCCATCGACACGAAGACGATGGCCAGGACTCCCATGATCACCAGCGCCTTGACGATGCTGGGATCTGACATCTGCTCGAGGAAAGCCGCCCGCGCCGCGGTCACAGCGTAGGAGAGGGGATTGGCGTCGCCGATCCGCTGCAGCCACCCGGGTGCCAGCGACAATGGCAGCAGGACGCCCGAGAGCAGCAGGATCGGCAGCGACGCGGTGAAGATCAGCGGCGCGTAGGAGTCCTCGCTGCGGAGCCACAGCGCCAGGGTGTAGGCGATCGAGGAGATCGCCAGCCCGATCAGCGCCACCAGGGCCAGCGCAATCACCAGCCCCAGCGGGTGCAGGTCAAGCCCGAAGGGGATTGCCAGCAGCACCAGGATGAGGCCCTGGATCACCAGCGTCATGACATCTCGGAGGCCGCGGCCCAAGAGGAGGGCAAGCCGGCTGACGGGCGTCACCCGCATCCGCTCGATGACCCCGTTGCGAAGCTCAGCGATCAGGCTGAAGCCGACGCCGGCGGCGCCGAACAGCCCCAGCTGGATCAGCAGGCCCGGGACGAAGACGTTGTAGGCCCCACCCGGTGGGAACCCGGGCATGGCCGCGATCGACTTCAGCAACGGCGCGAACAGCATCAGGTACAGCAGCGGCTGGACCACGCCGATCACGATCCAGGCGGGGTTCCCCACCAGGATCTGCACATAGCGGAC
>JBARRR010000014.1:0-10119 GCA_049644325.1 Candidatus Dormiibacterota bacterium | reverse complement strand
TCCATAACACGCCACCATCTCGAAAGAGATGAAGGTATAGTCTGCGCTCCGAGTAATCGGAGAGTTAGCGTCACATCGACGGCAAGGTTTGGCACCTCGATGTCGGCTCGTCGCATCCTGGGGGTGGAGTCGCTCCCAAGGGTTGGGCTGTTCGCCCATTAAAGCGGTACGCGAGCTGGGTTTAGAACGTCGTGAGACAGTTCGGTCCCTATCCGCCGTGCGCGTAAGAGTCTTGCGAGGAGTTGACCCCAGTACGAGAGGACCGGGTTGAACGAACCTCTAGTGGACCGGTTGTTCCGCCAGGAGCACCGCCGGGTAGCCATGTTCGGCCGGGATAAGCGCTGAAAGCATCTAAGTGCGAAGCCCTCCTCAAGATAAGGACTCTCACCGGATTAACCGGGTAAGGCCCCAGCGAGACGAGCTGGTTGATAGGCCGGAGGTGTAAGACGAGTGATCGTTTGAGCTGACCGGTACTAATAGGCCGAGGGCTTGGCCATACACCTATCCCACTACACAGTGGACAGAGCACCGCGACAGAGGTTCTTCGCTATTCAGTGCCCAGGCACCGCAAGGTGTCGACAACTACATACGTCATACAAAGTACTGGGTGACCACAGCGATGGGGAAACACCTGTTCCCATTCCGAACACAGCAGTTAAGCCCATCAGCGCCGATGGTACTTCGAGGGCTACCTCGTGGGAGAGTAGGTCGTTGCCCAGTACTTTTTACATATCCTGAACAACCGGCGGGGACCGGAGGGGATTAACTGACGTTATGGACAAGCGCCTCCTGCTGGTGGCCGAAGCGGAGACCCTGCTTCGCGCCCTGCGCTACTACCTCACCAGCGCTGGCTACCTGGTCGAGGCGGTCGCCTCCAATGAGGCAGGCCTGCAGAACCTGGCGACGGGCACGCCCGCCCTGGTGATCTGCGAGGACCACCCGCCGCAGTCCGATGCCTTGCAGATGGTGCGACAGCTGCGTTCCTCGCCGCTGACCAAGGGTGTGCCCATCCTGGCGCTAAGCTACGCGCCCTATGACGCCAAGGGTCGCGCCCTTTCGGCCGCCGGCGCCAGCCGGGTGATCAAGCGCGACACCTCTCCCGAGGACATCGGCGCGATCGCGGCCGAGCTGCTCGAGTCGCGGCCGGCACAGCCCACCTCCTCGAAGATGGCCAACACCGTCACCGTCCTCGGTGCCCGCGGGGGCAGTGGCAAGACCATGCTGGCGACCAACCTTGGCGTCCTGCTGGCTGAGCGTCCGGGCGAGACAGCGGTCCTCGTCGACCTCAACCTCGAGTTCGGTACCGCGGCGATGATGCTCGACCTACGACCCACGTACACCCTGCGTGAGATCGCCGACGCCAGCCTCAGCGACGTCAGCGACGCGGTCTTCGACAGCTATCTGCTGCGCCACTCATCGGGCCTGCGCGTCGTCCCGGCGGTGGCCCAGCCAGGCGATTCGGAGCTCATACCCGACGGCGCCGTGGCCCGCATCATCGATCGCCTTCGGCGTCTCTACGACCATGTCATTGTCGACGCTCGCCCCTCCTTCCGGGAGACGATGCTCGACCTCTGGGAGCACTCGGACACCCTGGTGGTGAGCTGCCCGCCGGAGGTCATTTCGGTCCTACTTACCCGCTCGCTGCTCGACGCATTCGAAACCGTGGGGCTGCCGGCGGACAAGGTCCTCCTGGTCCTCAACCAGGTCGCGCCCAAGGCCAGGCTGACTCCGCCCCAGGTGGAGAAGGGCCTCGGTCGTTCGACGGTGGTGGTGCCCTACGGCGGTGACCAGCTGTACCGCGCAGTCGACGTGGGCAAGGTGTTCGTCCAGGAGCGGCCCAACGACTCCACGGCCCAGGTGCTGCGGAAGCTGGCCGCGACATTGGTCGAGCGACACGCCGCCGGCAACGAGGTTGCGGCCCAGGCCAGCTGACTGAAGCCAAGCTACCGCCAGGCAAAGAGAAGGCCCCGGATTTCTCCGGGGCCTAAGAGCTAACTTGGCGCTGGGTAGTGGGCTCGCTCGTCGCCCTCGCGATCAGGCCACATGAGGCCGACCACAGAGGGATGGCTTCGACTCGCGAGGACCGACGTCCTACGCTGTGGCCGTCGCTGCCCTCTTATCGACCGCGCTGTCCTTTGTCTCCACCCATGCGTTGCAATTTCGTTGTCTACAATCCATCGGCACCACCTCCTCGGTGTTGCGAGGGCTGGGTCAGCCCGGCCTGATAATTCGACCCGATTCTAACATCAGGGGTTCCGCGTGAATTCACCGTCCGAGCGTGTGCTCGCCATCGACGCGACGAGGATGGCGCGGGAGCGAACCGGGATCGAAAACTACCTTCACCACGTCCTTCCCGGCATCGTTAAGGGCTGGTCCGAGCCCGCGCAACCAGGGGCTGCGCACGGCACCGTCAAGGTCTTTGCGCGCGACCCGGCGTTCGCCGACGACATTGATTTGCGGTCCGATGTGATTGCCAGCGCCGCCCGCGGATGGACCCAGCTGGCGCTGCCCGGCGCCCTCCGCAAAGCCGGCGCGTCGGTCTACTTCAGCCCCATCCCGATCCTGCCGATGTTCCGCCAGATGCCGTGTCCAGCTGTCGTCACCGTCCACGACCTCCACGATTTCCGGCCTCGCTGGTGGTACTTCAGGCGCCTCCTGCAGCGCACCTTCTCGACAGCATCCGGAATCATCTGCGTTTCCCAGGCCACCCACGCGGAGCTGGCGCAGGAATTCCCCGGGCTCGCAGGTAAGGCGGTAGTGATCCGCGAGGGCGCGGACCCCGCCGTGTTTCGCCCCCGCAGCACCAGCGCTGAGGGTGGCCCTGGGATCGATGACAACGGCGTCGCGATCATGCGGCGCCTTGGGATCGGGCAGCCACCGCTGCTCGCCGTCGGCACCGTCCAGCCCCGCAAGAACTACTCTCGGCTGATAGCCGCCTACGCCAGCCTTCCGTCCGACAACACCCCGCCGCTGGTTATCGTGGGCCGCGCGGGATGGGACTACGAGGAGGTCATGACTCTACCCGATCGCCTTGGCATCGGCGGTCGCGTCATCTTCACCGGCCACCTCCCAGAGGCCGACGTCGCGGAGCTGATGCGTGCCGCAGTCGCACTCTGCGCGGTCTCCACCGGCGAGGGTTTTGGGCTGCCGTTGGTCGAGGCGATGTACTCAGGGCTACCAATCCTGGCGTCGGACATCCCGCCGTTTCGCGAGGTCGCGGGCACCGCCGCCCGCTTTGTCGACCCGGACAGCGAGGGCGCCATCGCGAGGGGGCTGGGGGCGATGCTGGCGGACGCCGGGGCACGCCAGGAGATGGCGCAGGTCGGCCTCGACCGGCGCCAGCTCTTCAGCTGGGACACCGCCGCCGCCGCCATCGTCAAGCTCCTGCGGTCGCTAACGAAGCTCTAACACCGCCCAGATAATGTCCACGATTGCGATCGTGATTTTGAGATCTCATGCCGCCCATTCCTGACGACCCCGCTGAGAGCCAGGGGCCGTCGGAGGACGCCCCGATCCAGCCGGAGAGCGCCCCGCCTGACCCCGCGGTGGTCCCCGAGGGTCACACGGCCCCGCCGTTCACGCCGGCCCCCGCCGCGGTCGAGCCACAGCCCCAGGCGTGGACGCCACCCGCATACAGCCCGCCACCGCGTAGCGCTCGCAGCGTTGGCTTCGCCGCCCTCATTGCGATCGTGGTCATCGCCGTGCTGGCCGGCGCCGCCGCCGGCGCCGCGGGCGGTTATCTTGCCGCCACCAATGCCCCGGCCCGCTACAGCGGCCTCGTCAATCCCACCAGCGGCTCGGGGGCGCGCGGAGGACAGGTCTCCGTGGCCGACAGCCTGGCGATGATCGAGGCGGTGAAGAAAGCCGGCCCCGCCACCGTCACCATCACCGCCACCAACAGCTCCGCCGTTGTTCCGGCGTCCACCCCCGGGTTGCCCAGCGGCACTGAAGCGCTCGGCACCGGCATCATCTTCGACACCGACGGGCACATCCTGACCAACTACCACGTCGTCGCCCAGGGCGACACCTTCACCGTCCTCTTCGCCCAGGGCAAGACCTCGATGAAGGCCCGCCTCGTCGGCAAGGACGCCATCGACGACCTCGCCGTCCTCAAGGTTGACCAGACGGTCCCCGGGGTGGCCCAGTTCGCCATATCCAAGGACCTCCAACCGGGCCAGCAGGTGATCGCCATCGGCAGCGCCCTCGGCGACTTCCGCAACACCGTCACCTCCGGCGTCGTCTCTGCGCTTCATCGCACGCTCACCGGGAACAGTGAGATGGACGACATGATCCAGACCGACGCCGCCATCAACCACGGCAACAGCGGCGGCCCACTGATCAACCTCAATGGCGACGTGATCGGCATCAACACCGCCATCGCCGGCGCCGACCCCAACAGCGGTGACCAGGCCCAGGGTATCGGCTTCGCCATCCCCAGCGACCACGCGCGCGACATTGCCCTGCTGTTGCTCCAAAACGGCAAGGTCGACCACCCCTACCTGGGGGTGACCTACCGCGGCATCAACACCCAGCTGCAAGCGGCCCAGAGCCTTCCCACCGATAACGGCGCCCTGGTTTCGGACGTCACCGGCGGTTCGCCGGCCGACCGCGGCGGGATCAAGAAGGGCGACATCATCGTCTCCCTGGGGGGACAGGACATCGACCTCGACCACACCCTTTTCAGCGTGCTCAGTCAGCACAAGGTTGGTGAGGGTGTGAAGGTGACGATCCTTCGCGGCGGCAGCAACCGTCAGACGGTCGACGTCACGCTGGGCGCGCGGCCCGCCAACCTGGGATAGATCGATGAGACTGCTGATCGTCGAAGACGAGCGCAAGCTGGCCCGCCTGCTGCAGGGGCTGCTGGAGGACGAAAACCACGCCGTCGACGTCGCCTACGACGGTGACGAGGGCCTCGACTTCGTGCGCGCTGGGGACTACGACCTGATCATCCTCGACGTCCTTCTGCCCGGCGTCGATGGGCTCGAGGTCTGCCGCCGGGTTCGTGCCATGAAGGTGCGCACCCCGATTCTGATGCTGACCGCCCGCACCTCTGTCGACGACCGCGTGGCCGGGCTTGACGCCGGGGCGGACGACTACCTGACCAAGCCCTTTGCCTTCGCCGAGTTGATGGCGCGCATCCGCGCGCTGTCGCGGCGCGAGGTGCCCGACTCCGTCGGCAACCGCCTGCAGGTGGGTGAGCTCAGCCTCGATGTCAAGACCCGCGAGGTGCGCATGGGTGAGCGTCGCATCGACCTGACGCCCAAGGAGTTCGCCCTCCTCGAGTACTTCATGCGCCATCCCAACCAGGTCCTGACGGGGCAGCAGATCGCCGACCACGTCTGGAGCTACGACTTCGACGGCCTCACCAACCGGGTGGCGGTGTACGTCTCGTACCTTCGTCGCAAGCTGGAGAGCAACGAGGACAAGGCGCCGATCCAGACAGTCCACGGGGTAGGGTACCGGCTGGTCGCCTCGACGTGACCGTGGCGCCGGCGGCGCGTAGCGTTAGCTGATGTTCAAGATCGCGCGGCTGCGCCTGACCGCGTGGTATGTCGCCTTTCTCGCCGTCATCCTGATCCTCTTCGATGCCGGCGTCCTGTCCCTGATGTCGCGCAGCCTGGAGTCCAACCTCGACGACGACCTCCAGCACAAGGCCTCGGAGGCATCCGCCGCGATGCTCGACGTCGGCGGCACCACCTACTTCGACAAGGCCGAGATCCGCTCAGACCCGAGCTGGTCCGACGTGTCGCTCTACGCCTCGACATCGTCAGGAACGGTTATCCAGGCGGCCAACCCGGTGGCCAACGGTGTGCTGCCGGACAAGGCCGCGCTGACCGCCGCCCTCAGCGGCAGCGCCGGCTTCACCACGCAGGGCCGGGGCCGGGACGCGTTCGTCATTTACAGCCAGCCGATCTACCGGCAGACCGGCAGCCAGGCCAGCGCGGCGGACGTCATCGGCGTGGTCCAGGTGGCGCGCTCCAGCCGCAGCGTCTCCGACACCCTGGCCGGCCTCGAGACCCTGGTCATCGGAGCCACCGTGCTGGCCCTGATGGTGGCCTTCGCCGCCGGCCTCTGGCTGGCCGACAAGGCTCTCCGACCGATCCGCGTCAACCTCCTCAAGCAGAAGCAGTTCGTCGCCGATGCCTCCCACGAGCTGCGGACCCCTGTGACCGTGATCCAGACCGCCGCTGAGGCGATCCTGCGCCAGAAGGAGGGCGCCAGTCCCCACGTGCAGGAGCTGGCTCGCGACATCCTCTCTGAGAGCGAACAGCTGGGCAACCTGGTCAACGACCTCGGCGTGCTCGTGCAGGCCGACACCGAGGCGACCATGCGGACAGAGCCGCTCGATGGGGGCGAGGTGTTCGAGACCGCCGTCGAAACCGGACATCTGCTGGCCACCTCGCGAGGCGTTGAGCTGGAGACCGCCTTCGAGGGAGCCGGCACCATCACGGGCGACGCAGTGCGGCTGCGCCAGCTCTTTGCCATCCTCCTCGACAACGCCACCAAGTTCGCGCCCCAGGGAAGCACGGTGAAGCTGACCGGCGCTGCGGCCGACGGCAAGCTCATCATCCGCGTCATCGACACCGGCCCCGGCATCCTCGCGGACGAGATGACACGAATCTTTGAGCGCTTCTACCGCGGCAGCAACGAGCGTGGCCGCGAGGGCAGCGGCCTGGGGCTGGCGATCGCCCAATGGATCGTGGAGGCGCATGGCGGGTCGGTGTCGGTGCGCAGCATCGAGGGGCAGGGCGCCGAGTTTATCGTCGAGCTCCCGCTGTCGCAGCTGCCGGACTCCGCGGAGGAGGGCGCGAGTTAGAATTCAAGCCGCCCAGCCGCCTTCGGCGGCGGCCTGCCGAGGTGGTGAAATTGGTAGACACGCCAGCTTGAGGGGCTGGTGGACGCAAGTCCGTATGGGTTCAAGTCCCTTCCTCGGCACCAACCATCCATTGCTGTCCTGAGCGGCAGCGCGGAGGACAGAGTGGAGAACCAGCCCGCGTACGCCCTCGACACACGGGCGCTGCAGGAGCGGCGCGCCGCCGACCAGCGCTTTCCCTTCAACGGCGGGCACCTCATGGCCCGGGCCTTCCAGCGCCTCGGTGCCACCCACCTGTTCACCCTCAGCGGTGGCCACATCTTCCCCTTCTTCGACGGCGCCGTCGCCGCCGGCATCCGGATCATCGACCATCGCCATGAGGAGGCGGCGACGCATGCCGCGGAGGCCTGGGCCAAGCTGACCCGCCAGCCGGGCCTGGCCTCGGTCACGGCCGGCCCCGGGGTGACCAACGCCACCACGGCGCTGGCGGCCGCCACCTTCAACCGCAGCCCACTGGTTGTCGTCGGCGGCCGGGCTCCCGACTACCGTTGGGGCCAGGGCAGCCTCCAGGAGTACGAGCACATCCCGGTGATGCAGGCGGTAAGCAAACGTGCCATCACCGTCCACGACGCCGATCGCACCCACATCGCCGCCACTGAGCTGTGGCATGAGTCGCTGGCCGGCGCCCCGGGCGCCACCTTCATGGACGTGCCCATGGACGTACAGGTCACCGGCGTCGACGAGGCAACTGTGGAGTGGCCCGATCCGCCGGAGGCAGAGGAAAGCATCGATCCTGACCTGGTGGCGCGTGCCGCCGAGCTGATCCGTGGCGCCGAGCGCCCAGTGGTGATCAGCGGCACTGGCGTCTACTGGCACCACGGCGAGGAGCCGCTGCGGCAGCTGGCCGAGGCCGCCGGGCTGCCCGTGTACATGAACGGGCTGGGCCGCGGCACCCTTGCTGCCGACCACCCCAATGCCTTCTCCCGAAGCCGCAGCGCGGCGCTCAAGAGCGCGGACCTGGTGCTTCTGCTGGGCACGCCGCTGGACTTCCGGCTCAACTTCGGGCAGTCACCGCTGATGCCCGACAGCTACAAGCTGCTTCGAATCGACGCCACCGAGGCCGACCTGAGCAAGAACCGAGCCGCCGACGTCGGCATCGCCGGGAACATCGGCGCTGCCCTGGCCCGGCTTGCGGACGTCGTCGGGGGTGACGGGGCGGGGCCTCGGCAGGCGCGGCTCGACGAGCTCCGCGGCCTGGAGCAGGCGTCGGCGGAGAAGGACCGCGACCTGCTGACCTCCGAATCTGACCCCATCCACCCGATGCGGGTCTACGGCGAGCTGCTCAAGGTGCTCGACCGAGACGCCGTGGTGATCGGCGACGGCGGCGACTTTGTCAGCTACGCCGGCAAGCTGGTGCCGACCTACGAGCCGGGGGCCTTCATCGACCCCGGGCCCTTTGGCGGCCTGGGTATGGGTCCGTCCTCGGCGATCGCGGCCCGCCTGGCTCGGCCGGACAAGCAGGTGGTCCTGCTCCTCGGCGACGGCGCCTTCGGCTTCGCCGCGATGGAGTTCGACACCATGGTCCGGCACCGGCTCCCGGTGGTCGCGGTGATGGGTAACAACAATGCCTGGGGCCTCGAGAAGCACCCGATGGAGATGATGTTCGGCTGGTCGGTGGCGGCTGACCTCAACCCCAACGCGCGCTATGACAAGGTGGTCGAAGCGCTTGGCGGTCACGGCGAGCACGTCACCAGGCCGGGGGACATCGCGGGGGCGCTGAAGCGCGCCTTTGACTCCGGCCTGCCGGCGCTGGTCAACATCGCTTGCGACCCAACCATCGCGTACCCACGCAGCGCCAACCTGGCATGAGCCCGGACGATCGACCGATGAGCGATGACGGCCTCCAACCTGGCCTCACCTTCACAGTGCAGAACACCGTCACGCCAGAGATGAGCGCCCGCCACATCGGCAGCGGCGACGTCGGCGTCCTCTCCACGCCGACGATGATCGCGATGATGGAGGGCGCGTCCACCCGCATGGTCCAGCCGCACATTGAGGCGGGCCACACCACCGTCGGCTACATCGTCAACATCCGCCACCTGGCGCCCACGCTGATCGGCAACGAGGTCACCGTCACGTCCCGCCTGGAGGCGATCGACGGCCGCAAGCTCCGCTTCCACGTCGAGGCGCGGGAGGGCGACAAGGTCGTCGGCGAAGGCGAGCATGTCCGCGTCATCATCGACACGGCGAGGTTCCTGGAGACATCGAACGACTGAACCAGCTCCCTGCACCACTACGCGCCGGGGTCCGGCTGGTCAGCGGCGCGGCTCGGCTGAAGGCCACCGCGGGCAGGGGAGGGCGGTTCTCGATCGGGCGAAACCTGGTCAGCAACGGCCGCCTTCACCTCAGCGGTCCCGGGCGTATCCGGATCGGCGACGACTGCAACGCCTGGGCCCGGGCCGAGGCAAACGTGCTCTCGACCTTCAGCCCTGACGCCGTCATCAGCATCGGCGACAACGTCCGCCTCAACGGCGCTGGCATCCAGGCAGCCAGCGCGGTGACGATTGGCAACGACTGCATCCTTGGCTCCTGCACCATCGTCGACACCGACCACCATTCCGTCGACGTCGAGCGCCGGCGCCCCGGGGCCCCGGTGGCCTCCAGCCCGGTGGTTGTCGAGGACAACGTCTGGATCGCGGGAATGGCGACTGTGCTCAAGGGTGTGCGGGTGGGTCGCGACTCGGTGGTCGGCTTTGGCGCGATCGTCAGCTCCGACGTCCCCGCCGGGGTGGTGGTGGCGGGCAACCCGGCGCGGGTAGTGCGCAACCTGTATGAGGAGCGCGCTGCCGGCGAAACGGTTGGCCCAAGCGTGAACCAGGGCTCGACCGAGACCGAGGGCCCAGGGGCGACGAAGGCATCGGATACCCGGACATGACGCCCTTCAGCGCGCTGGACCCCGAGGCGGTGCGTGCGTGGGTGGCGGAGCGGAACCTGGCCCCATATCGGGCCGGGCAGGTCCTGAGGTGGTTCTATCGCTCGCCCGCGGAGTCCTTCGCGGCCATGTCCAGCCTGCCCCCAGCCCTGCGCGCCAGTCTCGCGGAGGACTTCGTCTTCAGCACCCTTGATCCGCTGCAAATCCTTCCGGCCGACGGCGGCGCCACCCAGAAGTACCTTTTCCGCCTTGAAGGCAACGCCCTGTTGGAGTCGGTGTGCATGCACTATCCCCGGACCGACCGCAGCTCGGAACGGACCACGCTCTGCCTCAGCTCCCAGGTCGGCTGCGCCGTCGGCTGTCCGTTCTGCGC
>JBARRR010000013.1:0-54011 GCA_049644325.1 Candidatus Dormiibacterota bacterium | reverse complement strand
TCTTCGACGTCTTCGACGGCGCCCTTGCCCGGGCGTCGGGTCGGTCCTACGCCTACGGCGCCTTCCTCGACTCCACCACCGACCGCTTCTCCGAAGGCGTGATCATGGTCGCGCTGCTGATCCTCTTTCAGCGTCGCGGCGTGGCCATCGGGCCGGTGCTGGTGATCCTGGCGATGGCCGGTTCGTTCCTGGTCAGCTACGTCCGCGCCCGAGCCCAGGCCCTCGGCTTCACCTGCGACGGAGGTCTGCTGGCCCGTCCCGAGCGGGTGCTGCTGACCGTGGTCGGGCTGCTGCTCACGCCCGCCACCATCGGTGGGCTGGTCACGGTGGTCCTGATCCTGGCGGTCTTCACAAACTTCACCGTGGTCCAGCGGGTGTGGTTCGTCTGGCGCCAGTCGCGGCAGATGACAGTAGAGCCAGAGAGCGGCGACGCCCTCGCGGTTGGTTCCGCCAACCCGCTCCCTGAGCCACCGCCCCATAGAGGTCCGGCGGAGCCGATTAGAGGTAAAGAGGAGCCGGTGCGTCCCGGCCCCGAGCCGGTGGGCTGAGGCAGACCGAAGGTGGGGGAGGGGCAGACGGCTTCGGCTCCCGAAGCCAGGCGATCATGGCTGGCCCGACTAGGGGCCGACATGGGCCGGCGCATCGAGGATCGTGGCCTGGTGATCTGGTACCTGATTGTGGAGCGTGGCCTCAAGGCCGTGCTCCTGGTGGCCGCCGCGATCTACATCTTCACCCACACCGACTCCGGCTTCGCGCCCCTGGTCGATCGCGCCATCGAGGTCTTCAACCTCGACACCGGCCGCGGCCTGATCCACGACGTCGTCGTCCGCAACCTGGCGCGACTCGCCGGCCTCTCGAGCAACACGTTGGAAGTGGTTGCGGTCGGCTCCCTGGTCTACGGGCTGATCGAGGGCGCCGAGTCGATCGGCCTGATCCTGCGGCGCCGCTGGGCAGAGTACCTGGTGGTGCTGGCGACCGCGTTCTTCATCCCCTTCGAGGTCATGGAGGTGGCCCGCCGCCCGAGTCCGCTTCGTATCATCACGCTGGTGCTCAACATCGTGGTTGTCGTCTACCTGGTCCGCAAGAAGGCGCTCTTCCAGCTGAACCACCCCACCGAGGCCTAGCGTGGACGACGTCGTTCACCGCCCCAAGCTCGACCCACGTCCCCCCAGCGAGTCGCAGGTGACCATGAGCATCCAGATGAACCCGGGCGACGCCAACCCCACCGGCAACGTCCACGGCGGCACGATCATGAAGCTGGTGGACACCGCCGCCGGGGTGTGCGCCATGCGCCACTGCCGCACCCGGGTGGTCACCGTCACGGTGGACTCGATGACCTTCCTGCACCCGGTATTCGTCGGCAACGTGGTCACCGTCCACGCCTCGGTCAACGACGTCGGCACGACCTCGATGGAGGTGGGCGTCCGGGTGGAGGCCGAGAACATCCGCACCGGCGAGGTGCGCCACACCAGCAGCGCCTACCTCGTCTTTGTGGCCCTCGACGACGAGGGCAACCCGACCCAGGTGCCGCCGCTGCTGGTCAAGACCGAGACCGAGAAGCGTCGTCAGGGCCATGCCAAGATCCGGCGCGAGACCCGCAAGGCCCGCCAGGAGGCGATCAAGCGGACCATGGACCCGGGCTTCAACCCCGAGGCGCCAGCCTAGGAGTCACCGGCCCCTCTCACGGCGTTCTTACGCGCCGCGGCGAGAATCGTTCGATCGTGGCCTCGAATACCCCTGCGGGAGCCAGGCCCGCCCGCCAGCCGCGGCGCTCACGCGTGCTGCCGCCCCGCGCCTGGCCGGTCCGGACTGGCGATGCTGTCGCATTCGTTGTCTTCAACGCGGTCCTGATCGGTGGCATGTGGCTTCGCCATGGCGGCCTTGATGGGCTCGGCGGCGCCGCCGCCAACCTCACCGCGGCGGGCCAGCTGACCGGCCTGTTCGGCACCTACACCGCGCTGATCCAGATCGTCCTGATGTCTCGGAGCCCGTGGCTGGAGCAGTTGTTCGGCATGGACCGGCTGGCCCATTGGCACCGCTGGCTGGGCTTCTCCACCGTTGGGCTGATCACCGCTCATACCATCCTGACCACCGTCGGGTACGCCCTCGGTGACGGTCGATCCATTGCGGCCGAGACCTGGAACCTGCTGACCACCTTCCCGTACGTGCTGATGGCCACTGTGGGGACCATGATGCTTATCGGCATCGCGGTGGTGTCGATGAGGTGGTCACGGCGCCGGCTCAGCTACGAGACCTGGCACCTTCTCCACCTCGGCACATACGTTGCCATCGCCCTCGGCTTCGGTCACATCCTTGCCGTTGGCAGCGATTTCAGCAATGACCCCTGGGCCCGCGGGTACTGGATCGCCCTCTACGCCGCCGTCGTCGCACTGGTGCTCCTCTTCCGGGTTGGCGACCCGATCAGGCTCGCAAGGCGGCACCGATTGCGCGTGGACCGGGTCGTTCGCGAAGCTCCCGGGGTGGTGTCGATCTACGTCACCGGGCGACACCTGGACCAGCTGCGGGTGCGCGCAGGCCAGTTCTTCACCTGGCGTTTCCTGGCTCGAGGGGGATGGTGGCGGGCTCATCCGTTCTCGCTATCGGCCGCCCCCAACGGCAGCTACTTGCGCGTTACCGTCAAGGAGGTCGGTGACGGAACCGCCGACGTCTTGCGGCTGAACCCGGGCACTCCGGTGGCTGTCGAGGGCCCTTACGGCATCTTCACCACCTTGAAGCGACGCAACGCAGGCTCATTGCTGATAGCGGGCGGAATCGGAATCACCCCGGTGCGGGCTCTGCTCGAGGAGCTCCCCGCCGGAAAGGGCAGCATCGTGGTCGTTTACCGCGCCCGGACTTGGGAGGACGCGATCTTTCGGCCCGAAATCGAGGAACTGGTCAAACAGAAGCGCGGCACCCTCCACTACCTCGTCGGGCCTCGGGGGTCGGCCGGGGTGCCGGATTCGCCGTTCTCGGCTCGCGCCCTCATCCAGCTGGTCCCCGACGTAGCCAGGCGTGACGTCTTCATCTGCGGATCGTCCGGGATGATGCGGGAGCTCCACGAAAGCCTTCGCAGTCTGCGCGTGCCCGACCGCCAGATCCATTACGAGCGCTTCGCCCTGCTGTGAAGATGCCGCAGCTATGAGACCTGCTGTTGCGATTTTTGCCATAGTTGCCGGCCTCGTCCTCCTGCTCAACTTCAAGACCCCCGACCAGCCCCGCGCGCCGGGGCCCACCGCGGTCATCCCCTCCCAACAACCCGACGTCGGGTCGTCGTCTACTGCGACAGCCCAGGCGACGGCTTCGGCAGTGCCCACGCCTTCGGCTTCGGCGCAAGCCGCAGGCTCGGTCAAGGACGGCCAGTACACCGGGCAGGACGTGCCCAATCGTTTCGGGGATGTCCAGGTCAAGGTGACGATTTCAGGGGGGCGGATCACCGATGTGCAGGCGATTCAGCTGCCATACGACCGCCCCAGGTCGCAGGAGATCAGCCAGGCTGTCGGACCGATCCTTCATGACGAGGCCCTACAGGCCCAGAACGCCCAGATCGACACTCTTTCAGGAGCGACCTACACCTCTTACGGCTATGCGCAATCGCTGCAGTCCGCCCTCGACATGGCCCGTGGCTGAGGTCGCCAGACCAGGTGGCCCGACCCCGGGGAGGGGGCGTGTGGAGCACATCATGGGAACGGCCATAGGGCTCGACTTGCGCGAGCCATCCGTCGCCGGCGACGTCGTTGACGCGTTTTTCGACTGGCTCCGGTCAGTCGACGACCGCTTCAGCCCGTTCAAGGAGGCGAGCATGGTGAGCCGAGTTCGGCGCGGCACCCTGGACCTCGCTGACGGTGACGCGGACCTGGATGAGATCGTTGCCCTTTGCAAGGCGCTGCAATCGATTACCCAAGGGCGCTTCGACGCCTGGCGGCACAGCCGCGACGGCTTCGACCCATCTGGAGTGGTCAAGGGTTGGTCCATCGACCGGGGCTGTGAGATCCTCGACGCCGCGGGCGCCCAGAATTACTGCGTCAACGCCGGCGGCGACGTGGTGGCGCGGGGCGAGCCAGAACCGGGCCGCCAGTGGCGGGTGGGCATTCGCCACCCGCTCCAACCGAGCCGCGTCTCTGCGGTGGTGTTCGCGCGGGATCTAGCTGTGGCCACGAGCGGAACCTACGAACGAGGTGAGCACATCATCGACCCGGCCACCGGCCGCGCGCCGGCGGGCGTTCTCAGCATCACGGTGGCCGGACCGCGACTGACTTACGCCGACGCGTTCGCTACCGCCGCCTTCGCGATGGGGTCATCCGCACTCAACTGGGTTGCTGGGTTGGACGGCTACTCGGGTTACGCGGTTTCTGGCGAACAGCGGTCCAGTTGGACCGACGGGTTTGATGCGCTGCTGGCGCCATCGGGTCCGAGCCAGCTGGGTGTCAACGGGAGGTCCTAGCTGGTCTGGAGCTTGGGCAGGACCTGGTTTGCCAGGTTGACGGCGTTGTTGCGGATGGTGTCCTTCTCGACGTTGAGGTTGACAATCTGGATCGTCAGCGCGGCATTGCCCTTGCGGATCCAGAGCACGTAGAGCGAGGGGTTCCAGATCGCCTCATCGCCGAGGCCCGGCAGCGTCTGTGTGCCAGTGCCGCTGAAGGCCACCCGGCCGGCGTCGACGCCCTGGCTGTCGTCCACCTCCACGCTGACCAGCCCCTTCGGGGTGTCGTAGCGGCACTCTGCCCCGTGCGCCTTGGCGATCGCCGCCGGGGGCTGGGGGAAGTCGATGCCGGAGGCAGCCTTGGCCTGGTCCTTGGTGACGACGTTGCAGATCACCTTCAGGGCCGGGTTGGAGCTCGGGGTCGGGGTCGACCCGGCAGCGGACGTCGACCCCGAGTCCGAGGGTCCGCCGCATGCGGCCAGCAGGCCGGCGGCGAGGACGATCAGCGCTGCGCGTAGACCCAGTCTGCGATGCGACGCCGGTGCCAGTCGGCGTCCCCGTACTGCGCCTCGAGGGCGCGACCGCGCTTCAGCCATAGGTGAAGATCATGCTCCCAGGTGAAGCCGATGCCGCCATGGATCTGGAGCGACTCGTAGTTGGCGCGGCGCTCCGCATCCGAGGCGTAGGCCTTGGCCACGCTGACGTGGATGGGGGCGTCGGGGAGGTCCTTGGCCAGGGCGTAGGCGGCGTAGTAGACCGCCGCCTTGGCGGTCTCGACCAGCAGGTAGGTCTCGGCCAGCTTGTGCTGGACGGCCTGGAAGCTGCCGATCTTGTGCCCGAACTGCTCGCGTTCCTTGGCGTAGGCGATCGTCATGTCGAGCATCGCCTCACCGATGCCGAGCAGCTCGGCAGAAGTGGCAGCGGCGCCGTGGTCGAAGGCCCAGGCTGCGTTGGTGCCGACGGGGCCCATGAGGGTCGCCTCGTCGAGCTCGGCGGTGACCTTGGAGAGACGCCGGGCACGATCGACCGACGGCATCGGGGTCAGCGTCAGGCGGTCCTGGGTGGCGGCGTGGAGCTCACCGTCCTGCTCCAGGATGACGATGTCCGCGCCGGCGTCCTGGACGTACGGCTGGCCCGCAAGACCCACCGTGACGATGGCTTCCCCGGTTGCCAGCTTGGGCAGCCACTCGGTCTTCTGCGCGTCGGTGCCGGCCCGCGCCAGCAGGGGAGCGCCGACCGCGGCGTGCTCCAGCAGCGGTTCGGGGAGGATCGCCCTGCCCGCCTCCTCGAGCACCAAAACCATGTCGAGCTCGTCCATGCCGGCGCCACCCGCGGCCTCCGGGATGTTGAGGCCGAGAACCCCGAGCTCGCCAAGCTTGCGCCAGCGCTCCGGCGAGCGCCCCTTCTCGTCATCCCACATCCGGCGCACCTCGGCCGGCGTGCTCTCCTTGGCCAGCAGGTCGCGCACCGTGTCGCGCAGCATGTACTGCTCGTCAGAAAAGTCGAAGTCCATCGCGTTACGTGCGGGGGAGGCCCAGCACGCGCTGGGCGATGATGTTCTTCTGGATCTCGCTGGTGCCGGCGTAGATCATGCTGGCCCGGGCGTAGAGGTACTCGCCGAACCATTTGCCACCCGACTCGGCGTCGGCGGCATCCCGAGCCAGCTCGGCGCGCGGGCCCAGCGCGTCGTTGCCCAGCTCGAACAGCCGCGCGTCCATCTCCGACCAGTAGAGCTTGCTCAGGGAGGCCTCGGAACCCAGCTCAGCACCCTTGGCAAGCTTGCTCAGGACGCGCTTGGTGTTGAGCTCGTAGACGCGGGTTTCGATGAAGCCCTGGGCGATGCGGCGGCGGATATCGGGGTCGTCGGCGGCGATGCCGTCGTAGCGTGGTTCGTGCAGGGTGATGTCGACAACCCTGTCCAAAAGGGCTTTGAAGGCCGCGGGAGAGCCGAGCCCGGTTCCGCGTTCGAAGCCCAAGGTCGCCATCGCCACCTTCCAGCCGTCGTTGACCTTCCCGACGACATTGCTCGCGGGAACCCGCACGTCGGTGAAGAACGTCTCGCAGAAGCCGGTCTCGCCCTGGTAGCCGGTGATCTGCACGATCGGTCGGACCTCGATGCCCGGCGACTTCATGTCGACCAGGATGTAGGTGATGCCCTTGTGCTTGGGCGCGTCGGGGTCGGTGCGCACCAGCAGGAAAATCCAGTCGGCGGCCTGGGCGAACGACGTCCAGACCTTCTGCCCGTTGATCACGTACTCGTCGCCCTCGCGCACCGCCTTGGTCCGGAGGGCGGCAAGGTCGCTGCCGGCGCCCGGCTCGCTGAAGCCCTGGCACCACACCTCATCGCCCGAAAGGGTCTTGGACAGGTGCGCCTGCTTCTGCTCCTCGGTTCCGTACATCATCAGCGTCGGCGCCAGCAGCCCGAGGCCCAGCCGGTTGATGCGCTCGGGGCCGTTGGCCTGGGCGTACTCCTCGGTGAAGACCGCCTGCTGGTAGAGCGACGCCCCGCGGCCGCCATATTCGTTGGGCCAGGCGATCCCGGCCCAGCCACCGTCGAACAGCGTCTTCTCCCATTCGCGGAACTTGGCGTACTCCTCGCGGGGGGTGTCGCCGGGGACCCGCTTGGTGTCCGCCATCTCCTGCTTGTGTTCGGCCAGCCAGGTCCGGATCTCGTCGCGAAACGCGGCGTCCTCGGGGCTCTCGTCGAAGTCCATGCGCGTCCTCTCGTGTAGGTGTCACGACAAAGGTGACGACCCAGTCAGGTTCTGTGCCCAAAAGGATACGCCCCCTACGGCGGTCGAGCGGCCTCTGGGGCCTAGCCAGGGGCGGCGTGCGTTGACTTCGGGGATGCCGCGCAACTATGCTTTGTCCCCTGTCTTAGTAGAGATAGTCGAAATGGGGTCGGCCGTGGCCCCACGTTGGAGAGCGACGAGTGCACATTGATCCCCTGGTTGCGGGCGCGGCGCTAATCGTCGGGTTCATCGTCGGACTGACCGGTATGGGCGGCGGCGCGCTGATGACCCCGATCCTGGTGCTCCTCTTCAAGGTCCAGCCCCTGGCCGCGGTCTCCTCCGACCTGGTGGCTTCGATGATCATGAAGCCGTTTGGCAGCGCTGTTCACCTCCGGCGCGGCACCGTGCATTTCGGCCTTGTGCGCTGGCTGATGGTCGGCTCGGTACCGGCTGCGTTCGCCGGGGTATTCATCGTCAGGCTGCTCGGCCAGGGACCCGAGGTGGACGGGCGTCTCAAGCTGGTGCTGGGGGTCGCGCTGCTCCTTGCCGCCGCAGCGGTCGTGGCCAAGGGCCTGCTGCAGGCGCGCAGCCGCCGCCGCGGCGCGTGGGCCGGTGACGAGGAGATCAAGGTCAACCGCGTCGCCACCGTCGCGGTGGGGGCCATTGGGGGGCTGCTCGTGGGGATGACCTCGGTTGGCTCCGGGTCGCTGATCGTTGCGATGCTCTTGCTCTTGTACCCGACCTTCTCGAGCTCGCGGCTCGTCGGCACGGACCTGGTTCAGGCCGTGCCACTGGTGACGGCGGCGGCGGCGGGCCACATCTTGTTCGGCGACTTCCGCATGGAGCTGACGGTGTCGTTACTGATTGGCAGCATCCCGGGTGTTTTGGCGGGCGCAGCGTTGTCCTCCCGCGCGCCCGACCGCGTCATCCGACCGGCGCTCTTCCTGGTGCTCGCCGCCAGCGCGCTCAAGCTCCTTAATGTCGGCAACCTCGAGCTGGTCGGCATCCTGGTTTCCCTCGCGGCGGCGGGCGGTGTCACCTGGGCCATCCTGCACCGCTTTGGCCCGGCGTCCGAGCCTGCCGCCCCGGCCCTCGAGCCCGTCGCCGAGCGGACCGCCTGACTCCACGCGCGCCCCGCCGGGCGACGCTCGTCAGCCCTCAGCTATACCTTTGACGGGATGGAATCCTCCGACCTCGACTACTGGGTCAGTCGCTATGTGAAGGCCTGGGAAAGCAACGACCCGGACGACATCGTCGCCCTCTTCAGCACCGATGCCGCCTACCTGACAGCGCCCCACCGAGCACCCTGGAAGGGCCAGGAGGCGATCCTCAGCGGCTGGCTTGACCGCAAGGACGAGCCGGGCGACCACGAGTTCCGCTGGGAGGTGCTGGGCGTCGATGGTGACGTCGGCTTCGTCCGTGGCTGGACGCGCTACCCGGGTCAGGACCCCGAGGGTTACGGCAACCTGTGGGTGATCCGCCTCGACCCCGACGGTCGCGCCGCGGAGTTCACCGAGTGGTGGATGGTGGAGGGTAGCTAGCCGGTCAGACCCGAACCGGGACGTGGAGGGGGAAGCGGCCGCAGAGATCGGCCACCCGGGCCGCGACCTCGCTGTGGGCGGCCTCGTCGTCGGGCTTGCCCAGGACCTCGACCATGAGGCCGGCGATCTCCGCCATCTCCTCCTCGCCCATGCCCCGAGTGGTCACCGCGGGGGTGCCGACGCGGATGCCGCTGGCGGTCATCGGCGGGTTCTGGTCAAAGGGGATGGTGTTCTTGTTGACGGTGATCCCGGCCGCGTCGAGGATCGATTCGGCCTGCTTGCCGGTGAGCCCGATGGCGGTGACGTCGGCCAGCATCAGGTGGGTGTCGGTCCCGCCCGAGACCAGGCGCAAGCCCCGGTTGGAGAGCTCTGAGGCAAGCGTCGCGGCATTGGCCACGATCCGCCGCTGGTAGGCCTTGAAATCGTCGGTCAGCGCCTCCTTGAAGGCCACCGCCTTGGCGGCGATGATGTGCTCCAGGGGGCCGCCCTGGATGCCGGGGAACACCGCGGAGTCGATTTTCTTCTGCCATTCGGCGGTGCAGAGGATGAGGCCGCCCCGGGGGCCACGCAGGGTCTTGTGGGTGGTCGACGAGATAATGTCAGCGTAGGGCACCGGGCTGGGGTGCAGCCCCGCGGCCACCAGGCCGGCGATGTGGGCCATGTCGACGAAGAGGATGGCCCCGACCTCCTTGGCGATCGACCCGAAGGCGGCGAAGTCCAGCGTCCGCGGGTAGGCCGAGGCCCCCGCGACGATCATCTTCGGCTGCACCTCCTTGGCCTGGGCCCGGAGCTTGTCGTAGTCGATGACCTCGGTGCCCGCCTCGACCTCGTAGGGGACGAAGTTGAAATAGTGTCCCGAGAAGTTGAGATGGTGGCCGTGGGTGAGGTGGCCGCCGTGGGGCAGGGCCAGGCCGAGGATGGCGTCGCCGGGGTTGACGGAGGCGAAGTAGACCGCCGTGTTGGCCTGGGCGCCGGCGTGGGGCTGGACATTGGCGTGCTCGGCGCCGAACAGCTCCTTGACGCGGTCGATGGCCAGCTGCTCGATCTGGTCGATGTACTCACAGCCGCCGTAGTATCGCCGTCCCGGGTAGCCCTCGGCGTATTTGTTGGTCAGCACCGAGCCCGCCGCCTCCAGCACCGCGCGGCTGACGAAGTTCTCCGATGCGATCAGCTCCAGCTTGGTCTTCTGGCGCTCGATTTCCTTGCCGATCAGGGCCGCGACATCGGGGTCGACGTCGGCCAGGGACGGGCCGCCGACGGCTTCCTCGGAGGTCTCTGGGGCGTGGGAAAGGGCTTGGCGCTGCATGCGAGGATTATGCGGCATGAACTTGGACCAGATCGCCGGCCACGAGCGTGTGCGCGCCTTCCTGGCGTCGGTTGTCGAGGACCCGGCGCGGGTCAGCCACGCCTACCTCTTCACCGGCCCGGCCGGGGTTGGTAAGACCACCACGGCGCTGGCCTTTGCCGCCGACCTGCTGGAGACGGCGGGGGTCGCGCCGATGCCGTCGGGCCTTCACCCCGACCTCTGGGTGGAGGACAGCGAGTCCGAGAGCATCAGCATCGATGTCATCCGTCGCGAGGGTCGTTCGGGGCGGGCCTCCGAGGCCACCGACACCGGCAAGGCCGGCGTGCCCGCTCAGCCGCTGCAGGCGTTCCTCAGCCTCAAAGGCATGCGCAGTGACCGCCGGGTGGCGGTGCTGGCCCGGGCCGAGCGCCTCAAGGAAACCGCCGCCTCGCCGCTGCTGAAGACCATCGAGGAGCCGCCCCTGGGCGCGGTCCTGGTCCTGTGCGCAGAGGCCGCCGACCTGCTGCCGCCGACGATTCGTTCTCGCTGCCAGGAGGTTGAGTTCGCCCAGCTCAGCGACGAGGAGCTAGGCGCCTTCCTCGCCGGCCGGGGCCTGGAGCTGGACGCCGCCGGTTTGCGGATGGCTCGGGGCGCGCCCGGAGACGCGCTCCGGCTCGCGACCGACGCCGACGAGCAGGCCCGTCGTCTCGGCTGGGGCGCGGGGCTGGAGTCGCTCCCCGGCGGGTCGTGGCTGGACATCGTCGGTATCGGGGCCCGGTTCGGCACCCCTGACAGTGCCCGCAACCGGGCCCTGGCGCGCGAGGCCCTCGACGCCTGGGAGTGGTGGCTGCGCGATGCCGCCGCCGACCGCGCTGCGGGCGAAGCGAATTCCGCGAATGTCGTGGGCGTGGCGACCAGCCCGGCATGGCAGGGCGTCGGCCTCGACGCCGTGCTGGGCCTCTGGGAGAGCGCACGAGAGGCGGCCGACCGTGTCGAGAACAACGTCAACCCCCGCCTCGCGATCGAGGTGTTCCTCGCCGACGTCGCCGAGGTGGGGTCGCCGACGCCCGCGGGCCCGACTCGTCGCACGGTTTCCCGCGGCACCCTGGCGCGGGTCCTGGCGCCGCCCGCGCCGGCGCGCTGATGTCGCGCTACCGCAAGGCCTCCCTCAGCGACTTCCAGCCGTACGTGCCGGGCATCCAGCCGGCCGACGGCGAGAGCTGGGTCAAGCTCAACACCAACGAGAGTCCCTTCCCGCCTTCGGACGCGGTCGCCGGGGCGCTGGCGATGGCCACCCAGTACCTCAACCTCTACCCCGACCCCACGCAGGCCGACCTCCGCCAGGCGCTCAGCCAGGTCTACGACGTTGCCCCCGAGCAGGTGGTCGGCGGCACCGGCGCCGACGAGGTGCTGGCGATGGCGGTGCGGGCCTTTGTCCCCCGCGGCGGCCAGGCCGCCTACCTGGAGCCCGCGTATACGCTGGTGCCCAAGCTGCTGGCAATCCACGAGGTCGACGGCGAGGAGCACGCGTTCGACTCGGACTACCGGCTGCCGGCGGCGTTCGTGGAGTCGGACGCCGACCTCAAGTTCGTCGTCAACCCCAACTCGCCGACCGGGACGCTGCTGCCGATGGAGGCGGTTGCCGAGCTCGCCGGCCACTCCAAGGGCGTGGTGCTGCTCGACGAGGCGTACGTGGACTTCGCCCCCTCGAACGGCCTTGAGATTCTCGACGCCCACCCCAACTTGCTGCTGGTGCGCTCCTTCTCCAAGTCGTACTCGCTGGCCGGCCTGCGGGTGGGGTTCGCCATTGGCAGCGCCGAGCTGATCGCCGACCTGTGGGCGGTCAAGGACATCTGCAACCTGGGGCGCCTGCCGCTGGCCGCCGCCACCGCCGCCCTGGCCGACAGGGAGTACTGGCAGCACTGCGTGGAGCAGGTGGTGATCAACCGGGAGCAGCTTGCCGAGGAGCTCCACGGCCGCGGCTGGGAGGTGCTGCCATCCGGCGCCAACTTCATCTTCGCCACCCCTCCCAAGGCGGCCGCCGGCCTCTACCAGGAGCTCCTCGATCAGAGGGTCCTGGTACGGTTTTTCGACCGTCCCAGTGTCGACCACGGGCTGCGCATCAGCGTGGGCACGTGGGCGCAGTGCTCGGCCCTGCTCAAGGCGCTGGACAAGCTCGGGGCCTGACCTGAAGGAATCGGTTTTCGTCACATACCCCATCCCCGACCCCGGTCTGCCCACCCTCCGGGCGGCCTTCAAGGTCAACGTCTTCAAGGGCAAGGCGGCGCCGACTTCCGAGCAGATCGCGGCCGGGGCGGAGGGTTGCCGGGGCATCCTCGTCCTGGTCCGGGACCGCGTCGACGCCGGTCTGATCAAGCGCCTGCCCAAGCTGCGGGCGATCGCCAACTATGGCGTCGGCTACGACAACGTCGCGGTGGCCGAGGCCACCCGCCGCGGCATCCTGGTTACCAACACCCCGGACGTCCTCACCGAGGCCACCGCCGACCTCACCTGGGCACTGATGCTGGCGACGGCGCGCCGGCTCGGGGAGGGTGAGCGCATGGTGCGCGCCGACCAATTTAGAGGCTGGACCCCAAACATGCTGGTCGGGGCGGACTTCCAGGGACGGACGCTTGGCCTGGTCGGCTTCGGCCGCATCGCCCGCGCCGTCGCCCGCCGGGCGGCCGGCTTCCGCATGCGCCTGCTGCACACAGCCCGCTCCGCCCCCGACGCCGAGGCCGAGGAAATCGGCTCGCACCGCGTCAGCCTCGAGCGCCTGCTGAAGGAGTCGGACTTCCTCAGCGTCCACGTGCCCCTCACGTCGGACACCCGCCACCTCATCGATGAGATGGCGCTCCGGGCGATGAAGAAGACGGCCTACCTGATCAACACCTCGCGTGGCCCCGTGGTGGACGAGGCGGCGCTGGCGAAGGCGCTCCGCGAAGGCTGGATCGCGGGAGCGGGGCTGGATGTGTATGAGGACGAGCCCGTCGTCGAACCGGGGCTCTTGGATCTGGATAACGCCGTCCTCCTGCCCCACATCGGCAGCGCCACCATCGCCACCCGGGCGGCGATGTCCCGGGTTGCCGCCACCAACCTGGTCCTGGCGCTGCAGGGCCAGCGGCCGCCGCAGCTGGTCAACCCCGAGGCCTGGAAGGGTGGCTGAGCCCGCGGCACCTCCTGCGCGGTTCAAGATGCTGGCCCTGGACGTCGACGGGACCCTCGTCGGACCAAGCCTGGAGATCACGCCTCGCAACCTCGACGCGCTGCGGGCGGCGGTGGCCGCGGGTGTGCACGTGGTTTTGGCCACCGGACGGATGTTCCGCTCGGCGCTGCCCTACGCCGAGGCCATCGGCAGCCGCGAGCCGATCATCTGCTACCAGGGCGCGGTGGTGCGGAGCCGGGAAGGCGAGCTGCTGCGGGAATGGCCCGTCGACCCCGAGAGCACCGCCGCGGCGGTGCGTTTCAGTCGCGAGCACGTTGTCCACGTCAACCTCTACAAGGACGACAACTTCTACATCGAAAAGGAGAGCTGGGGGGCCAGCCGCTACGCCGAGGTCGCGCGCATCGACCCCATCCTGGTCCCGGACCTGTTGGAGCTCGCCGCCGAAGGGTCAACCAAGATCGTGTACGTCGACACCCCTGAACGGCTGCGGCAGCTCGAGCCTGAGCTCCTGCGCGTGATCGAGCCGCGGTGCCGGGCGACGTTCTCCCTGCCGGAGTTCCTGGAGGTGGTCGCCGCCGACGTCAGCAAGGCGGCAGCGCTGGAGTTCGTCTGCAAGCACGTCGGGGTCGATCCCTCTGCGGTCCTGGCCGCCGGCGACGCACCCAATGACGTCGAGATGTTCGGCTTCGCCGGCATGACCGTGGCTCCGCGTAGCGCCCATCCCGACGTGCTGGCGGTGGCGGACGCCGCCGTGGCGCCTCCCCAGGAGGATGGGGTCGCGGAATTGGTCGAGCGTTTCCTGCTGGTGTAGCGTGGAGGCGTGAGCGAGAACGCCGCCCACGCCCTGGATCGGCTGGAGATGGAGCAGGCGACCGGTTGTCTCACGGTCGAGACCGCTGGCGAGAAGGACCCTGTCCGCCTCTACCTGCGCAACGGTCGCGTCTACCACGCCGAGGGGCCGGCTGGAGAGGGTGACTCCGCCCTCAACCAGGCGCTGGCGTGGTGGGACGCCCATTCCAGCTTCGACCCCGAGGCCGACCTTCCCGACAAGGAGACGATCGGCGGCTTCGACAGCATCGAGCTGCCGACCGAATGGCCCGAGGACGAGGAGCTGCGCGAGGAGGACCGCATCATCGGCATCGAGGCCGAGCTGCGGGCGATGCGCAACCGGGCCATCCTTACGCTCGTCGGCCTGGCTCTGCTGGCCATCGCCACCATCTACGTGTTGAGCCTGAGGTAGCGTCCCGGCCCAATTGGGGCGAATATAATTCGTGGCTCCGGCGTGTCCGGAGAGCTGGCACGGCCCCGTAGCGCAGTTGGTTAGCGCGCCGCCCTGTCAAGGCGGAGGTCGCCGGTTCAAGTCCGGTCGGGGTCGCCACCTCTAAGGCCGGACGGCCACGATCCGGCGCGGATCAATCCGTCGGTAGAGGGCCTCGTAGCCGTCCAGGGTCACCCCGAAGTCGAGCGCCTGCTCCGCGTGCCGCCGACAGGCCTCGCGAGAGAAGCCGGCCCCGGCCACCGCCTCGGCGGCCGCCGCAATGTCCCCGGGTGGAACCAGCGCCCCGGTCACTCCATCCACGACCACCTCAGGCAGCGCTCCGCGGTTGAAGGCGACCACCGGCGTGCCCGCGGCCTGGGCCTCGGCGGCGACCAGGCCAAACGGCTCGTCCCACAGCGCCGGGCACACCACGACCGCGCTGCGCGCCATCAGACGCCAGAGATCTTGCCGTGGCACCGCCTCCAGCAGCGTCGCAGCGGGATCTCCGTCGCACCGACGGCGGACCTCGTCCGCGTAGGCCGGGTCGTACACCGAGCCGGCCAGCGTCAGCCGGACGCTCGCCCGCCTGCAGATCTCGATGGCTTCCAGGGCGCCCTTCTCGGGGCTGAGCCGGCCGGCAAAGAGCGCGCCCTCTCCAGGATCTTCCGACCACTCGATGGCGCTGACGTCGACGCCGTTGCGAACGACCTCGTCGACCCGCGTCATCGTCGACCACGTCCTGGCCTCCGACGCCGAGACCGCGACGACGGTCGGCCGCCTGGGGCCGTCCCCGGCGCGTCGCAGGGCCGCCCCAACCTCGGGGTCGGTGGGCATGTGCAGGGTGTGCACGACTGGCGGGTCGAGGCCGAGGGCCAGCTCAATCGCCGCGGCGTCAAAGCCGTGGTTGTGGACCACGTCGTACGGTCCGTTGGCCACCATCTGGTAAACGCGGCCAAAGGCAACGGAGACAGCGTCGCTGCGACGCGACCCCCGGCCCGGCCGGACCAGGGCCGCCTCCAGGGAAGCCGAGTCGACGCCGATGTCGACGACGTTGACGCCAGGTACCGACGAGCCGGTTGCGGCAAAGAGGTCGACGGCGTGGCCGCGCCGGGTCAGGCCGGTGGCAAGGTCGGCCACAATCGCCTGGGTTCCACCCTGCTGCGGCTCGCGGATGGCGCTGACCAGGGTCGCCACCAGCGCGATCCTCAACGGCGCCTCGCCTCAGGCAGGGTCGATCAGGACGCCCGGGTTGAGCACCCCTGAGGGGTCCAGGGATGACTTGGCCGCCCGCAACGCCGCGGCAAATGGCTCCGGGCGCTGGCGGTCGTACCAGGGACGATGGTCCCGGCCCACGGCGTGGTGGTGGGTGATGGTGCCACCCGCGCCGGCGACCACCTCTGATACCGCGGCCTTGATCTCGTCCCATTGGGCGACCTGGTCGCCCCACCTCCCTGGCGCGATGACGCTGTAATACGGCGCCGGGCCGTCGGGGTAGACGTGGGTGAAGCGGCAGGTGATGATGCCGCCGCCGCATACCCTGTCGACAACCGACCGGGCAGCCTGTGAGACCACTTCATGGAACTCGCCGAAGCGGTCCCAGGTGATCGACGTCTCGAAGGTGTCGACCACCATCCCCACCCGGATCAGCGCGTCGCGCAGGTAGGGTGCCCGCACGAAGGTGCCACGCCAGGCGCCGGCGGCTCCCTGGCGGCTGGCCGTATCGGCCCCTTGCTTCTCGGCTTCGTCGGAGTAGCGCGGGCCCTCGGGTACCTGGGCGCCGTTCTCGCGGCCCAGCTCCACGGCGCGCTCCAGCCACGGCTGCACCGGGTGGTCGGCCGACTCGAAACCCAGCACCAGCAGCGCCCCGACGTTGCTGGTCCCCGCTGACAGCGCGGCCTCGCCGCCGTCGAGCAGCCGGCAGTTGGTGGGGTAGAGGCCGGCCTGGGCGATGGCACGGGTGGCCGTCACACCCGCCTCATAGGAGTCGAAGTGGAGCGACGCCGAGCCACGCCAACGAGGCCGCTCCTGGAGGCGCATCCAGGCCTCGGTGATGATCCCCAGGGTGCCCTCCGAGCCGAGGAACATGCGGTCCGGCGAGGGTCCCGCCCCCGACCCCGGCAGCCTCCGCGACTCCACCACTCCCGAGGGCGTCACCACCCGCATCGACTCGGTGAGGTCGTCGATGTGCGTGTACAGCGTCGCGAAGTGGCCTCCCGAGCGCGTCGCCAGCCACCCGCCCAGGGTCGAGAACTCGAATGACTGGGGGAAGTGGCGCAGGGTCAGCCCCTCCGGCCGCAGCTGGTCCTCCAGCACCGGGCCCAGGGCGCCGCCCTGGATGCGCGCGGCGCGGCTCTGCCGGTCGATCTCGAGGACCCGGTCCAAGGCGGTGAGATCGATCGACACCGCGCCGGCGTAGTCGTCGCCAACTCGCGCTTCCACGCCGCCGACCACCGACGACCCGCCGCCGAAGGGTATCGCCGCCAGGCCGGCCTCGGAGCACCACTCCAGGACGGCGACGAGCTCGGCCTCGTCGGTCGGCCGGGCGACGACATCCGGAGGGTTGTCGAGGCGGCCCATCAGGTTGCGGACGATGTCGCGGAAGGCCTTGCCGTGGGTGTGAGCGGCGCGCTCCCGCTTGTCCGTGGAGCAGATCGCAGCCAGCGCCGCCGGCGGTTGCACCCGCGGCTCGCGCATGTCGATGGTGTCGAGGTCGGGAACGTTATGGACCGTGAGGCTGTCGAGTCCCTGCTGGGCCGCGACGTACGTCGCCAGCGCCTCCTGCTCGGCCGCCGGCAGGGCGTCCTCCTCCCATCCCCAGCCCCACCACGACCGGGTCCGCGTCGTCGCCTGGGGGCCGGCCCCGCGCGCTTTGGTTGCCACCGCGATGGGCAGCTTACCGCGAACGGATGATCCTCATTGCGCCGGCTGGAGTGTCGGCGTAGCGTGGCTTATCTAGTTGGCGGAAACGCCACAAGGAGGGTGACATGGCCAACCTCAAGGAACTGTCCCAGAAGGGGACTGACGCCTTCAACGCCCATGACGCCGATGCCCTGGCCGAACTGGGCGCCGAGGACATCGTGGCGACCATGCCGGGATCGCCGGAGCGCCGGACGCTGCGCGGCCGCGAGGAATCGCGCGAGTACAACCAGTCGTGGTTCGACGCCTTCCCGGATGCCCGGATCACGGTGGTGCGCGAGACCATCGGCGAGGAAAGCGTCGCCACCGAGGCCATCTTCGAGGGAACCAACACCGGGACCTTCAAGACGCCCATGGGCGACATCCCCGCCACCGGGAAGTCCGTCAAGGGCCAGTACTGCCTGGTCGTGGTCGTGAAGGACGGCAAGTTCAGTTCAACCAGCCTGTACTTCGACATGGCGCAGCTGATGGGCGACCTCGGCCTGATGCCGGCGCCCGCCGCGCCCGCCGCTGCCAGCACGTGAGCGCGCACCGTTGACCTAGAGCCCGGGCGCCGCCCGGGCTCTTCTTTTTAACGTGGTCGGTCGACAGGCAGCCCAGCCGCGGACCAAGCTTCGAAGCCGCCGATGACGTCGGTGGCCCGCGCCAGGCCGAGGTCGAGCAGGGAGGCGGCCGCCAGGCTGGAGGAGTAGCCCTGGGCGCAGACCACGATCACCTGTTGATTGTGGTCGCGAACCTCGGGCATGCGGTTGGGGGAGGTCGGATCGAGGCGCCACTCGAGGTGGTTGCGCTCGATCGACAGCGCCCCCGGGATGTTGCCGCCCTGGCGTCGCTGGGCCTCCGACCGGGTGTCGACCAGGAGGGCGCCGCCCGCCTGGGCCGCAGCGGCCTCCGTTGGGGTCAGACGCGTGTATCGGGCCCGAGCGCGCTCCAGCACATCGTCGATCCGCGCCGCCGAGACTTTCCCGGTAGGCGGTCCTTCCGCCCTCTCGCTCATCGCCTCAGATTAACTTCCGGTGGCCTCGTCTGCGATCACCACGTCGGGTGCGGGCGCACGAAGACGCGGCTTCTGGTCTTGAGGCCCAGTTTGTCGAGCTTGCTGGGGGACGATCGCAACCCAGGATTTGACCCGAGCAGAAAGCCGAAACCGCGGCAGGCCGCCATATAATGCGCCCGACCATCCGCCCCGCTCCAGGAGGAGATTTCGTGATAGTAGTAGGCATCCTCGGCGGCCTTCTGATCTTCGCTGGGTTCATCGTGGCCATCATTGGCTACATCCGGCTGATCCTGCTTGCATTCCGCCTCGGCGGCACCGGCTGGGGCATCGGCTCGATTTTCATCAGCCTCATCGGCTTGATCTTCGGGATCATCCATTGGAACGAGGGCGGCAAAAGCCCGGTCATGTTCGAGATCGCCGGCTATTTGCTGCTTATCGTCGGCTACATCCTCCTGTTCGTAGGGATCATCGCCGCAGGCGGCACGACCACGACCACCACGAGCTTGCTCTTCTGACTTAGCCCACCGTTTTCTTGTCAGCTTCTGGTCCCGGCTCCTACCACATACGGTATATTCAGTACATGCCGAATGTACGGGAAAAACCGAATCCGGCGGCTGGCCAGGGCGAGGAGCGCCGGCGATATGTCGACGACACCGGGCAGATGTTTGCCCGGTACGGGGCGGCGCTGACCGTGGGCCGGCTGTTCGGGTTGCTGCTCGTCAGCGACGACCCCTTGAGCCTGGACGACATCGCCATCCAGCTCCGAGTGAGCAAGAGCAGCGCCAGTGTCGCCGCCCGCGACCTGGAGAGACTCGGCGTTGCCCGCCGCCAGCACACCCCTGGCAGCCGCCGGGTGCTGTACACGGTGAATGAGCAGATGGACCCCACCTTCGAGGCCGCTCTGACCCGCATCCGTGACGGGTTGGTCATGGTTCGTCGGGGCGAGCCGGTGGTAGGGGAGGGCAAGGCCAAGGACCGTCTGCGGCTGATGGCCGAGTTCTACGAATTCTGGCTGGAGGAGACCGTCCGCGTCGCCGAGCGTTGGAAACAGAGGAGGACCTAGAACATGACCGCCGCCATCCAGACCCAGGGCCTGACCAAGGACTTCGGCAACAACCGCGGCCTCTTCGACCTCAACCTCGAGGTCGGCGAGGGCGAGGTGCTCGGCTACCTCGGCCCCAACGGCGCCGGCAAGACCACCACCATCCGCCTCCTGATGGACCTGATCCATGCCACATCAGGGAGAGCCACCATCTTCGGGCTCGACTCCCACCGGGACGCGGTCGAGGTGAAGAAGCTGGTGGGGTACGTCCCCGGCGAGTTGCCCAACTTTGGCGGTCTGCGGGGCAAGCAGATCGTCTCCTACATGGCGGGTCTGCGCGGCGGGCAGATCGACGAGCCGTTGGTGGAGGACATCTGCAAGCGTTTTGACATCGACCTGGGGCAGCGCTTCCGGGAGTACTCCCGCGGCAACAAGCAGAAGCTGGCCATTCTGCTCGGCTTCATGCACCGGCCCAAGCTCTTGATCCTCGACGAGCCCACCGGGGGCCTTGATCCTCTCAACCAGCAGGAGTTCAACAAGCTGGTCCGCGAGATGCGGGACGGCGGCGCCACCATCTTCCTCTCTTCGCACATCCTCTCAGAGGTCGAGCACATCAGCGACCGGGTCGCCATCATCCGCGAGGGCCGCCTGGTGCGCCTTTCTCGCCTCGATGAGCTTCATGACATCCGCTTCCACCAGGTCGAGATCGTATTCGCCGGGGACCCGCCGCTGGCGGCGATCAAGGCCGCCGACGGGGTCGACCAGGTGGAGGCCGAGGACCACAGGGTGCACTGCGTGGTCCGGGGCACCTTCGAGCCCCTGATCAAGGCCATCGCTGACGCTCACGTCGTCAACCTCAGCAGCCACGAGCCCAGCCTCGAGGAGGTCTTCCTGACCTACTACCGCGCCGACGGGACGGAACCCTCGGCGGCGGCGGTGGCCGTCGGAAGCGGAGACTGACGTGTTCCGGATCGCCTTGCGGATGCAGCGACTTGGAATCATCGGGATGGCCTTCTTCGGCGTCGTTGGCGGTGCCGTGCAAGCCCTCGCCTTCAACTCGGCGGCGGGCACAACCGAGGCGGCCCGCCAGGCATTCGCCCAGCAGATGACGGTCCTGGGCCAGCAGATCAGCTACCTGCTGCCGATCCCGGTCGGTGTCGACACCATCGGGGGGTACCTGCAGTGGCGTGTCTATGGCGGCTATCCCTTCGTGGTCCTGATCTGGGCGGTGCTCTCTGCCAGCGGAGCCACCCGTGGTGACGAGGAGAAGGGGCTGGTCGAGGTCTGGCTGGCCAAGGGCGTATCGCGACTGTGGTACCTGCTGGTCCGCTTTGCCGCCTTCGCGGTGGCGGCGGTGGCGTTCGCGGCCGGCATGGGCGCTGCGGTCTACCTCGGCGCCGCCGCCTCCGGCAACCCGCTGGACCTCATGGCGCTGGCCGAGATCTCCCTGGCGATGGTGTGCCTGATCCTGGTCCTGTACGCGATCGGGCTGGTCCTGGCCCAGCCGGTCTCTACCCGCAGCGCAGCGGCCGGCTTGATCGGTGGAGTCCTCACCATCCTCTTCCTGGTCAACAGCCTGGGCCGCACCGTCGACAGCCTGCGCCCCATCGCCCGGGTGGTGTCGCCCTTCTACTACTACGACCTCAACACCCCGCTCAGGTCCGGCGGCACGTTCGACATCGCCGCCACCGTTGGTCTGTTCGCCGCCGCCGTCATCCTGGCGGCCGTGGCCGCGATCCTGATGCAGCGGCGCGACCTCGGCTCCGCCCTCATTCGCCGCCGTCCCCGGACCCATCCCCCGGTGTACCGACCCGACCCCAACCCGCTGCTCCGGCTCCCGGTGGTGGAATCGCTGTACGAGCACCGGGTGGGCCTGTTGGCGTGGACCCTGGGGACGGCGATCGGGGCCGCGTATTTCGCCTCGCTCGGCAAGCAGCTTGTCGACCTGGTCACGTCGACCCAGGGCAGCCTGCGCGCCTACCTCGCACTCGTGGGCCACCACGACCTGTATGTCAGTCTCACCGGCTTCTTCTGGTTTGGCTTCTTCCAGCTGATCCTGGCGATCTACGCCATCACCCAGGTGGCCCGCTGGGCCGCCGAGGACAACGAGGGACGCCTGGAGATGGAGTTGAGCGCCCCGGTCCCGCGCTGGCGGGTGGTCCTGGAGCGCGCACTGACCCTACTCGTCAGCCTGACCATCCTCATCGGCGTCAGCTCAGTGGCGCTGTACATCGCGGCGCACTCCATCAACATCGATGTGCCCTCCGGCGACCTCTTCATCGCTTCTGTGGTGCTCATCCCGTTTGGGACCACGTTCGGGGCGGTTGGTGCTGCCCTCGCCAGTCGCGTGCCTCGGGCGACGGTGGCGGTGCTGGTGACGATCGCGGGCCTCAGCTACCTGCTGGTCCAGATCGGACCGATTCTCAAATGGCCGGACTGGGTCCTGAAGCTCTCGGTCTTCACCCTCTACGGCAACCCCCTGACCGGCGGCGTCAAGTGGGACGGGCTGTTGGAGATGCTGGCGATCTGCGTCCTCGGCTTCGGCCTGGCCACGATCCTGATGCAGCGACGCGAGGTTGGCCGCTAGCGCGAGGGCGACCGCACGGGCTCAGGGTCCGCCGCGGACATACAGCGTCTGCCCGCTGACGTAGCTTGACTCGTCGCTGACGAAAAAGGCGATGACATTGGCCAGGTCCTCAGGTGTGCCGACCCGCTGCAGGGGGGTCTGGGAAGCGACCGCGGTCTTGAACTGCTCGTACTCAACGCCCATCCGCTCGGCCGTTTGCTCCGTCATACGCGTGTCGACGAAGCCGGGCGCCACGGCATTGACGTTGATGTTGAAGCGGCCCAGCTCGATCGCCAGCGTGCGCGCCATCCCCTGCAGCCCGGCCTTGGCGGCGGAGTAGTTGGCCTGGCCGCGGTTGCCCAGGGCCGAGGTCGAGGAGAGGAAGACCATCTTTCCGTAAGCCCGCGGGACCATGTGCCGCTGCGCCGCCTGCGCCGACAGGAAGGTGCCTTTGAGGTGGGTGTCGACGACCCCGTCCCAGTCGTCGTCGCTCATCTTGTGGAGCAGGTTGTCGCGGATGATGCCGGCGCAGGCGACCAGGATGTCAACCTGGCCGAACCCCGACACCGCCTGCTCGAAGAGGGCCTCCACCGATGCCCGGTCGGTGACGTCGGCGGCCACCGCCAGGGCCCGCCCCTTGGCAGCGGTTATCTCACCGGCGACATCCTTGGCGGGACCGTCGTCGAGGTCGGCGATGACCACCGCTGCGCCCTCGGAGGCCAGCAGCCGCGCCGTGGCCGCACCGATACCCCGGCCTCCGCCGGTGATCACAGCAACCCTGTCCTTGAAGCGCATTCTGGTTACCTCGTGCCCCGATCAGGTCTTTTTCAGCACGCGACTGTAGCAGGTAAACTGCGCTTGACTCGCGGGGCCAGGCACCAGAAAGGGAGGCAAGATGAAGCAGGTTCAGGTTCTTCTGGCGGAATTCCTCGGCGCCTTCGCTCTGGTCTTCTTCGGCGCCGGCTCAATCCTGACCGATGCCGTGATCCGCAACGGCGCCGCCTTCGGTCCGGCGGACCTGTTGATGATCGCGTTCGCCCACGCCATTGTCCTGGCGGTGATGATCACCGCCGTCGGCCACATCTCGGGAGGGCACTTCAACCCGGCGGTGACGGTGGCGGCGGCCATCACCCGGCACATCGAGCCGCTGCTGGCTGGGTTGTACATCGTCACCCAGCTGGTGGCGGGGATTGCCGCCACCCTTGTGCTGCGCTACATCTTCCCGACGGTGATCGTGCAGGCGGCCAACTACGGCGCGCCCACCCCCACGATCTCGCCGGTGCGTTCCTATGTCGTAGAGGCAGTCCTCACCTTCTTCCTGGTGTTCGTGGTCTTCGCCACCGCCATCGACCCCCGCGGCGCCTTCAACAAGATCGCAGGCTTTGGCATCGGCCTGGTTCTGCTCTTCGACATCCTTCTCGGCGGCCCCCTGACGGGCGCGGCCATGAACCCGGCCCGCGCCTTCGGCCCCGCCCTGGTCGCCGGGATCGTCGACGGCCAGCATTTCTTCATCTACTGGCTCGGTCCCTTGATCGGCGGCATCCTGGCCGGGCTGGTGTACCAGGGACTCCTGATGGCCAGCGCCAGCGAGACCGATGTGCCGGTGCATGCCGAGGAGAAGGAGCTGCCCTAGCCGCAACCCGTGATCGTTCGCGAGGAGGGCGCCGAGGTGGTCATCGTCCGCCAGGCCGACCACGCCGAGCTTTCGGGCCGGCTGGCGGCCGCCTGGGGTCGAGACCCCTGGCAGCCGGCGGAGCCCTATCCCTCGGTGGTGGTCGGCGCCCGGCGCCACGACGACGCCTGGCTGGTCTTCGACGAGGCACCCGAGGTCGGTGAAGATCGGCGCCCGCTCAGCTTCTTCGAGGTCGACCGGGTCAGGACCAGCGACATGTACCGTCGGGGCGTCGAAGCGTTGTACGCCATCGACGCCTACGCTGCCCTGCTGGTCAGCCTCCATTTCTCCGGCTTCTTCCACTCCCACTGGGGCTGGCAACCCTTCTCCCTGCCGGAGAACTTCACCGGCCCTCAGGCCGTGGCGCTGCGCGACTTCGTCGATGGCGAGCTCGACCGCCAGGACCGGCTCCGCGCCGAGCTTGACCTCGATGAGGCCGGCGAGGCGCAGCTGGCCGCCAACTACAAGTGGCTGCAGCTGTGGGACCGGATATCGCTCGACATCTGCCGGCAGGACGCTCTCCAGCCCTGGGCGCTCGAGTACCCGGCAACACCTCTGACCGCGGCCGCTGGCGCCGACGAGGCGTCGCTCAGGTTCTCGATGATCGCCCCCGGGGAGTACCGGCTGACGCCCTACCCTCTGCGGCTTGAAGCCCTGAAGGTTGAAATCCCGGCAGCGCGCCTGCGCCCGGCCGACTACGCCACCCGCGAGCACTTCCTGGACGCCTGGCGCCGCGCCGCGCCCTGGTACATGCACGCCAACATCGCCCCGGCCTAGCCGGCGTTCGAAGCCACGTCAGCCGAGCGGCAGCTCCTCCTGCATCCCCTCGCGTCGCCGCGCTTCCATCTCCTCGAGCGTGGGGTAGCCCAGGTCCAGCAGTTTGGCCATCTGCAGGCCGTTGACGACGGCGTAGTTGGAACGGTTGTTGTTGAAGAGCACGTGGACCTCCTTGGCCCGGTCCGCCAGCTGGCGCACCCGCGGCACCCACTCCAGCAGCTCCTCCTCGGAGTAGAGGTAGTCGAAGCGGTCCGCTGATGTCTCGCCCTTCTTGTACCAGGTCTTGGCGTTACGCCCGTGCAGGCGCAGAACCGAGAGCTTGTCGGTGGTGACCGCCATGTGCGGTGGCATCGACGCCGTCCCCAGCTGGGGCTCGTCGACGATGCAGTAGGCGATACCGGCCTCGGCCAGCAGCTCGGTGACCGCGTCGAACCGCGCTGGCTCCGACCAGCTCCGCTGACGGAACTCGACGATCAACTGGTCGCGTGGTTGTTTGTCGGCGAGCTCGGAGATGTAGTCCATGTTGGCGGGCGTCGCCTTGAACCACGGCGGGAATTGATAATGTACCCCGCGCAGTTTGCTGCTGTCGCGCAGCGGGTCGAGCAGGTCCATGAACTCCCGCTCCTCCTCATCGGTCGGTCGTCGCGGTTTATCGTTCTCGCGCTCGTGCAGCGTGAGGCTGCGATAGGCCTTGACGTTGAACTTGAAGTTGTCCGGTGTCTGCTCGCTCCAGCGCTTCGCCACCGACGGTTTGGGAATGCCGTAAAACGTCGAGTCGACCTCGACGATGGGAAAGAACTGCGCGTAATAACGCAGGCGCTCGTTCGCCGGTAGCCGTGGAGGGTAGAAGTCCTCGTGGTCGGCCCAGTTGCAGGTGCCCACCAGGATGGTGGAATCAGGCGTAACCAACACCTCCAGTCGCGCTTATACGGGTTGGATTCAGATGATCCATGACGCGTCTAACTCCGTAACCAACGACAACCGAGTCTCACCGCCGGACAGCAGGTCCGGTACAACAATTTGGAGGTATCCACCGTGTCATTGTCCAAGATGACGGCGGGCGTTTTTGGAGCCGTCTACACCCTCGTTGGGGTGCTTGGCTTCATCGGTCCGCTGGCCCCTGATAGCAACCTTCTCGGGATTTTCCCGATCAGCCCACTGCACAACGTGGTGCACCTTCTCATCGGCGTCACCGGCCTGGCGGTCTTCTTCGTCGCCCCCGCGATGACCCGCACCTGGGCGCAGGTCTTCGGCGGCGTCCTGGCACTGGTGGCGGTGCTGGGCTTGGTCATCACCAACCCCCTCAACATCCTTCCCATCGGCGGGTTCGACATCATCCTCCACGCTGCCAGCGCGGCGGTGCTGCTCTACGTCGGCTTTGCCTCGCCTCGCGCGGAGGTGGCCGCGGCTTAGCCGCCAGGCCTTCAGCCGGAAGCCCCTTCCCAAGGTTTGGGCAGGGGCTTCTGCCCGCCGCGGGTACGCTTGCGCCCATGACGGGCGCGCTCTTCACGATCGACGGTGACGGCTACATGCCCACGGACCTGGCCATCGGCCCGTGGGACCCCAACGCCCTCCATGGCGGGGCGACGTCTTCGCTGATGGCGGGCATGATCGAGTCATTCGAGCCCGGCGCCGACATGTTCGTGGCACGGGTGACGATGGAGTTCCTCCGGCCGGTGCCCACGGAGCACCTGGACCTATCGCTCTCGCTGCTTCGTCCGGGCAAGAAGGTGCAGCTGGTCGGGGCCTCGATCAGCGCTGGTGGTACGGAGGTCGCGCGGGCCACCGCGCTGCGCATTCGCGAGGCCCGGCTCGAGACCCCCGAGTATCCCCGCCCCGAGCTTGAGCTGCCTCCCTTTTCGGCGGAGTCCGAGCCGCTGACCGCAGGCCTTAATCCCGCCGTGGGCATGGGCAGCGCCATGGAGTTCCGCTACGCGGAGGGGCATTTCGCCATCCCGGGACCGGCGACGGCGTGGCTCCGGCTGCGGTACCCGGTAATAGCGGGCCGCGAGCCAACCCCGCTTCAACGGGTGATGGCGGCGGCGGATTTTGGCAACGGCCTGAGCGGAGTGCTCGACTTTCGGCGCTACCTTTTCATCAACCCCGACCTGACCGTATACCTGCATCGGAAGCTGCAGGGAGAGTGGGTTTGTCTCACCGCAGTAACCGACGCCGGCGACCAGGGCGTTGGTGTTGCCGAGAGCCGCTTATGGGATCAGAACGGTCACATTGGTCGATCAATTCAGTCGCTACTTATCGACCAACGGGTGACCTGACGTTATATTGGGGGCCTGATGTCATTCCTGAAGCGAATCGGCGGGCGTAGCGACGCGGCTGCGATCATGTCTCCCGGGCCCATCCTGGGTTCCGACCAGTGCTCCCAACCTGACTGCCCCAGCCATCTCGGCGTCCCCTGCGCCTACGTCGATCGGAAGGGGAAGGCGTGCGGCACCTCCTGGTGCCCAGAGCACCACCTGGCGATCGATGACCGTATATTCTGCCGGCGTCACTCCGGCGTGGTCCGGGCCATCGCCCTCAACACCCTCGAGCTCTTCGAGTACCCCGACATGGACAACCGCGCCGCCTCGCTCTGCGAATGGGTGGCCAACGACCTCGACCCGCTGCTGCGGGCGCTGCTCCTGGAGCTGCGCTCCGGGCATGAGTCCGAGCAGGTCTCCAGCCTGCCGATGCGGCTGGTGATTCAGCGTCAGCCGGCCGCTCGGGCCTGGGTCCACGCCTGGACTCTCTCCGACCACACCGGTGTCATCCGCAAGATCGGGATCCAGGTCGACGAGGCCAACGACGTCGAGGTGGTGGCCAGCGTCGACGGCAACGAGGTCGTCCGCGGCGTCCCGCCCTGGATCGCGGATCGCATCCCCGGCTTCGACGACGTCACCGACGAGGAGCGCCGCGCGGACTTCAGGGCCGCGTTGATCGGCCCCATTGCGGAGCGCGCCCGCAGTACGCCCAGCTACTAGCGTCTAGACTCCCAGGAGCCATGGCGCCCGAGGAAGGAACGCCGGGGGGCGGCAGGAGGCAGCCGCGCTGGAGTGACCTCTACGGACCGGTCCGGGTCCTCGTCTACCTGCTGATCCTGGTGGCGCTGTTCCAGATCTACCAGGATGCCCAGTTCGCGGTCAACACCCTCCTGGGCGTCCTCCTGCTCTTCGTCTTCGCGGCCATCATCGCCATGCTGCTGACGCCACTGGTCGACCGGATCGAGATGCTGGGACCGCTGCGGGGTCGCCGGGGCGTCGCCGTCCTGGTCCTCAACGCCGCCGTCATCCTGGTCCTGGCCGGGATCCTGGCGATCCTGATCCCGCCGATCGCCACCCAGGGGGCCGCCTTCGTGACGACCTTCCCCAAGGTCGTCAACGACATCCAGGGCCTGGTCAATGACCTACTCAACGAGCTCAGTTCCCG
Organism: Candidatus Dormiibacterota bacterium; assembly: GCA_049644325.1. Lineage (GTDB taxonomy): Bacteria > Chloroflexota > Dormibacteria > DASZGP01 > DASZGP01 > DASZHA01. The sequence continues at coordinate 26,216 of JBARRR010000013.1, read as the reverse complement.
AGGCATCCCGGTCCAGGCCCAGATTCCCCAGAACCTCGCCGGCGCGGTGCTGGCGCCCGTACTCGGCTCGGCGGTCCAGATCATCACCGGCACCCTGGGCGCTGCCGTCAATCTCATCCTCGTCACCGTGATCGCGATCTACCTGCAGGTCGAGGGCCGCGGGATACTGGCCTCCCTGCGCCAGCTGTTCCCTCGGCAGCAGCAGCTCTTCGACTTCACTGTGGTGGCTGCCGGCAGCACTCTCGCGGGATATGTCCGCGGTCAGCTCATCTTCGCCGCGATCATGGCCGGCTACACCGGCGTAACACTCTCCGTGATCGGCGTCAAATTCGCGCTGGCGATCGCCGCGATCACGTTTTTCCTGGAGCTGATCCCGCTGATCGGAGCGCCGGTGGCGATGGCCCTGGCGGTGGGGGTGGCGCTGCTCTCGAGCCCACTGGTAATCCTGCTGACGGCGATCGCCACAGTCGGCGGCCACGTGGTCGGCGCCTACACCATCGGGCTCAAGATCTACGGCCAGTCAGCCAAGGTGCACCCGCTGGTGGCGATGGGGGCACTTGTCCTCGGCGCCCAGCTGGGGGGTGTCCTGGGGGCGCTGTTCGCGATACCGGTGGCCGGCATCCTCAACGTCTACCTCGGCGCCCTCTACCGGGCGCGCAGCGGCGGTGAGGCGTTTGGTCTGCCCACCAAGATGAGTCGTGGCGAGGAGGTGCTGGAGGACTTGCCCAACCTCGGCGAAGAGATCAGTCAGAAGGCGGACGAGGCGGAGGAGGCCGAAGGCCTGGCCGACCCCGGCTCGGCCCAGGCGAAGAAGGACAGCCGGGCGGGCGAAGCCCGAGGCGGCCAAGCCTCCTAGCACCGCGCGCCTCGGCGCCTATGGGTGCCTGATGAAGCGCACCCGGCGGGCATGGTGGCGCGCTGGGTCGTCTGAATCCTTGGGGACGACGCTGAGCGAACCATCGGCCTCGAGCCTCACCATCTCGGTCTCCTTGACCGTGGTCTCCCCGTGCTCGCGGAGGGCGGCGTCGGCCTCCGCGCCGGTTATCCCCTGCCGCCGCAGCTCTTTGGTGTTCCACTTGCCGTCCTTGGCCACGACGACGCTGGCGGGCTCCACCAGGCGGTTGAACCACGGCACCCGCAGCCGGACGAAGCTGATCGTGAAGTTCAGCGCGAGGAGCGTGATGACGATGATCAGACCGCCGGTCAGCGACGAGTCGGGACCGGTCATCGCCGGCTGGACGGCGTTGGCCACCAGCAGGACGAAGACCAGGTCGAAGAGCGTGAACTGCCCGATCTCACGCTTGCCGAAGAGCCGCATGCCCATCAGCAGCGCCAGGTAGATGACGGTGCAGCGGATCACCAGCTCCAGGAAGGGCACGCCCAGCTTGAGAAAGTCCGTTTCCAGGTTCACAAATCAGCCTCCAACACGACCAGGGGGGCGCCGTTAGCGCCAGCGCATATGGTGCGGGACGGGTCCGGGCGGTGCCAGCCTCAGCTCAGGCGGTGGCGCGCTCTCCGAGGTACTTGGCCACCGCCGCGCCGGCGCGCTCACCGGTCTCCGGCGCCACGTGGCCGCCGTGGGCGATGCCCTCGAAGTCCTTGAGCCAGAGGGCCTCGTCGCCGACGGCCGCCTCCGCCGCCGGCCCAGCCAGGCGGGCGGCGAAACGGGCCGCGATGTACGCCAGCCGGCCGCTGCCGGTCTGGGCATGGTGCTCCTGGGCTTCGGACGCCAGCAGCGCCGCCATGTAGGTGATGGCCATGCGGCGCTCCAGGCGGCGCATCCGCAGCTGGGCGGCGTGGAGGTCGAGGCTGGCGAGGGCGTCGACGTCGCCTCGTAGCGAGGGCAGGTCGGAGAGCAGCGCCCGGCCGACCTCGGCGGCGGGCCCGTTGTCACCGGCAGTGACCTCGCTGAGGCGCTCGACCTCGTCGAAGTACGCCGGGCCGTTGCCATGGGCCAGGGACCTCAACACGTCCAGGGCCATGATGTTGCCCGACCCCTCCCAGATGGCGTGGACGTAGACGTCGCGCAGGATGCGGCCGTTGGGCCAGTCCTCGATATAGCCGTTGCCCCCGCGGACCTCCATCGCCTCGGTGGCGACGATGCGAGCACGCTCGGCCGTGTAGCCCTTGAGCATCGGCGTCAGGATGCGGAGCAGCTTGTCCTTGCTGGTGTCACCGGCGTCCGAGCGCTGCATCATCTGCGAGGTCTCGATCCCCGCGGAAAGCGCCGCCACCTGGTCGGTGACCAGGTCGACCAACGTGTCGCGCATCAGCGGGTGGGTATCGAGGACCTCGCCGAAGGTCTTGCGCTGCCGGGTGTGCTCCAGCGACTCGTAGACCGACCGCCGCATCGACGCCGCCGAGGCGATCGTGATCCCGACCCGAGTGGCGTTGACCATGTCCAGCATCTGCTTCATGCCTTTCTCGAGGTCGCCGACCGGCCAGGCGAAGGCGCCCCGGAGCCCCATCTCGGACGAGGCCAGGCCCTTGTTGCCGAACTTGGTCTTCAGTCGGTGGAAGATGTAGGCGTTGCGTCGCGGATCGGCGTTGATGGGGTTGTCGGGGACGCCGTCGGGCAGGATGCGGGGCATGAGGAAGAGACCGAGACCGCCGGTGCCGGGGCCGCGGCCTTCGGGGCGCGCCACGATCAGGGCCAGGTCGAACGTGGGGTTGGTGGCGAACCACTTCTCACCCCAGAGGCGCCAGCTGCCGTCCTCGTCCTGGACCGCCCGGGTCTCGTTGGCGCCGACGTCGGAGCCGCCCGCCTTCTCGGTCAGGAACATCGCCGCCGTGATGTACTGGTTGGGATCGTCGGAGGCGAGCTTGGGGATCCACTTCTGGTAGAGCTCGGGGTCGTTGCGCTTGAGCGCCCGGGCCATCGCGCCTACCATCGCCACGGCGCAACCGGTGATCGTCTGGTCCGCCTGCAGGAAGATGTAATCGACGGCCGCGCGGAGGGCGGCCGGCGCCGGGTCATTGAGCCCACGCCAGCCTGGCAGTCCCATGCGGATCATGCCGAACTCGTGGACGGCGGACTCGATCTTCTTGAAGTTAGGGTGGTAGTCGACCTCGTCGATGCGCTGGCCGCGGTGGTCGTACTGGCGTAGGACCGGCGGGTTGTCGTGGTTGACCGGCACCAGGGGGTCGATGGTGGTCGGCACCAGCGTGCCCGCGTCCCGCATCGCCGCCTCGGCGGTCGGCCAAACCTCCTCGCCGACGGCGCGGCGCACAAGCCATTGCAGGTGCTCGTCCTGGGAGTACCAGTCGCGGTTGTCAACCTCGGGGATGTGATGGGACCCGGTGGGGACGGCGATATCGTGCGGCTCAAGCATGTGCATAGGCTAACGCGGATGCGGGTCCTGGCCTTGCTTGGGCGGCGATATGATGCGGCGACGATGGCCGACTCTCTCGCGCCCGGCGCCGACCCGGCTCTGCCCAGTGAAGCCTGGGACGACATCTATGTGGGCAAAGACCTGGGGCACCGCGAGGTCGAGACCACACCAGAATTCATCCAGCGCTTCATCGACGGCTTTGCCGACAACCACCCCTGGTACACCGGCCCCAGCGCCTTTGGCGGCCCCGTGGCGCCGGCGCTGATCGGCGCGCAGGAGCCCTGGCGCTTCGCCGGCTGGTACCCGGCCGAGATGCGCGGCAACCTCCACGCCAAGCAGGAGTGGGATCTCTTCGCGCCGGTGATCGCGGGAAGCACATACACCTCACGGGCGATGGTTGTGGACCGCTACCTCTGGCGCAACAACCGCCACGTCATTGTCAACGAGGTCACCCTGTCGGACAACGGCGGCCGGGTCCTGGCTCGGGGCCGCACTCATCAGTCCTTCCTCCGGGAGCAGCCCGACGGCCTGGTCGTCGATAGGGCGCGCGAGAAGAAGGAGGAGCGGCAGTTCGCGCCCGGCGAGGGTGACGTCCTCGAACGCATCGACGGCCCCGTCTATGAGCTAACCCCCGAGCTCTGCCTGGCCGCCGCCGACGGGCTCCAGAACTACCACTCCGACCCGGAGATCGCCAGGGCGATGGGGTTCCCCGCGGTCGTGGTCCAGGGCATCTTCAACGCCAACATCGTGTCGGCGCTGCTGACGGAGCGCTTCGGCGCCGGCTGGTGGTGCGGCGGCAAGCTGCGCATGAGCTTCGTCAACGTGATCTGGGGCGGGGACTCGGTGCGCGCTCGGGTGGTGCTCAAGAACGTGGTCGATGAGGCGCCCCGCGGACGCGCCGACTGCGAAGTCTGGGTCGAGAAGACCGACGGAACCGTCAGCGCCATCGGATCGGCGTCTGCCGTCGTGGGTCCGCCCGCGACCTGATCCAGGTCCGGTCTAGTTGCTCGCCTTGGCCTTGCGCCCGCGGCAGGTCTTGCAGAGGCCGCGGACCAGGACCTGGATGTCGGACACCTCAAATCCCTGGTCGGTGGCCAGCCGGCCCAGCAGGCTGTCGACCCGGCCGGCGTCGAGGTGGACCATCTTCTGGCACCGCGTGCAGCGGATGTGGTGGTGCTCCTCACCCTCGGCGCTGACCTCGTAATACAGCGCCCGGCCCATGCGGGTCGCCTTGACGACGCCGATCTCGGCCAGCGTGTCGAGGGTCCGGTAGACGGTGCTGCGGTTGAGGGGTACGCTGCCCTCCTCGACCAGGCGGGCCACCTCCTCGGCGGTCAGGTGGCCGCCGGCGTTCTCGAGGATGTCGAGGATCACAGCGCGCTGGATGGTGCGCTTGTACCCGTGGTCGGAGAGCTCTGAGAGCCGGCTCATGGCGGCTAGGCTGCGTCCTCTTCGGCGTGGTCGACCAGCTTCGCCCAGCGCTCGTCCACCCGGCGCACCTTGAAGATCGTGAACGCCCCAAGCCACGTTGCCACGAAGGCGCCGACGATGAAGAACCCCATGTTGGCGAAGTTGAGGCTGCCCACCGCGTCCCACAGGCCGCCCGAGAGGCCGCCCTTGTCGATCAGGACCTGGAGCAGCTCGACGACGCCGACGAAGAGGGCGACGAACACCGAAAGGCCGGTGATCGTCAGGTTGTAGAACACTTTGCGGATGGGGTTGGAGAAGGCCCACGCGTAGGCCTTAGACATGAAGGCGCCATCGGTGGTGTCCATCAGGGTCATGCCGGCGGCGAAGATCAGCGGCAGCGAGACCACCGCCAGGAACGGGATCCCCTGCGACGCCGCGCCCGCGGAGATGGCCAGGAGCGCCACCTCGGAGGCGGTGTCGAAGCCGAGACCGAAGAGGAAGCCGATCACGTACATGTGCCAGCTCTGGGTCACCAGCCGGAAAAGCCTGCCGAAGAGCGTGGTCATGAAACCACCGCCGCTGAGCTCGTCGTTCAGCTGCGCGCGGTCGTAGTTCCCACGCTGCATCCGTCGGTAGATCTGGACGATGTCGAGGAGGATCACGAGGTTGACCAGACCGATCAGGACCAGGAACACGCCAGATACGGAGGTGCCCACCAGGCTGCCGATGTTGCGCAGCTGACCGCCGTCGCCAACCACCCCGTCGACCAGGGAGTGGATGGCGAAGCCCAACGCCAGGGCGATGACGAAGACCACGGTGGAGTGGCCCAGCGAGAACCAGAAGCCCACGCTCACCGGCTTCTGCTTCTGCTGCAGCAGCTTGCGCGTGGTGTTGTCGATGGCGGAAATGTGGTCGGCGTCAAAGGCGTGCCGGAGGCCGAATGTATACGCCAGGCCGCCGAGCCCGATGAAGGCGGGGTGACCGACCGCGTAGGTCAGGAGCGCGCCCCAGCCAACCAGGTGGATCAGGGCCACGGCGCCGTAGGCCGCGAGCAGCCGGGTGCGTTCACCGCGGTCAAACCCCCTCGACAGCGTGCTCGCGATTGATGCCATCTACTCCTCCTAGACCCGTGACACCCGCCTAATGCACCTTACGCGCAACTGCACCTAAGTCGCAAGTCCCGAACGTGGCAGGGGATGCTACCTTGGAATCTCTCCCCTCCGCCAAGGTTCTAACCTGTGGAGACCACCAGCAAGGAGCAATTGATGAGCGCCGAAGAGACCCGCACCGAGATCCCGCGTACCGAAGAGGAGTGGCGGCAGAAGCTAACCCCCGAGCAGTACCACGTCCTTCGCGAGAAGGGGACCGAGCGCGCCTTCACGGGGGAGTACTGGAACGTGCACGACAACGGCATGTTCGTCTGCGCCGGGTGTGGCGCGGAGCTCTTCGACTCCAACACCAAGTTCGACTCAGGCACCGGCTGGCCCAGCTTCTACGAGCCCGCGGTCCAGGAGGCGGTGGAGCTGCGACCGGACAACAGCTTCTTCATGCGTCGGACCGAGGTCGTCTGCAAGCGCTGTGGCGGCCACCTGGGCCACCTATTCGACGATGGCCCTCAGCCCACCGGCCAGCGTTTCTGCATCAACTCCTGCTCCCTGGAGCTGAAGCCCAAGCCCTGACCTAGCGGCGGCTGCCGTCCTTGCTGGTGTCGGAGGTCGGCAGTTGGTCGAGCGCGTTCAGCTGGCTGCCGTCCCAGTGGAACCGCACCGTCGCCGTCCCACCGGTGGGGCAGCAATCAGCGTCGGCTGCTTTGAACAGCGTATAGGTGATGGCGATCTCACTGTCCTGCTGGGTGCCGAAATCGACCTTGGCGCTGGGGTCCTGGGCGTCGGCGCCGACGAACTTGTCAGTGAAGAAGTAGACCTTCTCGCCGTTGCCATCTGGGGGGTTGCAGATCAGGACGTGGAGGGTATTGGTCGGCTCGTAGCCCTGGGCGTCGCACTTGGGGAAGCCCTGGTCGCTGGCGACCTTGGTGGCGTCGGCGGCCGACATGCCCTTGACGGTCACGTCGCCGCTGGCGCTGGCTTCCGCGCTGGGCGTCGGCGAGGACTTGCTGTTGGCCGCCAGCAGCAGGCCGCCGCCGCCGCAGAGGACGAGCAGCAGCAGCAGTATGCCGCCGATCACACCCGCCACCCAGAGACCGGTGCGCGAGCGTTTTGGCGCCGCCGCGGGGCTCCGGGCTGGCGAGGGCAGTGCCGAGGTTTGCGGGGCGGCCGGCGGCAGCGACCCACCGCCGCCCGGGGTCGACGGTGGCGCCGGAGCTGACGGCTGCGCGACACCGGTGGTGGGGGCCGCGGCCGCCTCGACGGGCGCATCCCTGGCCTTCGTCAGCGCCCGGATGAAACCGTCGCCGGTGGCGTAGCGGTCATCCGGGTCGCGGGCCAGGACCTTGAGCAGCACCTCCTCGACCGCGGCCGGGATGTCAGGGTTGATCGAACGGGGCAGGGGGAGGGGCTCGGTCTGGTGGGCGATGATGATCGCCATCGGCGTCGCTGCCTGGTAGGGCACGCGGCCAGTCAGGGCCTGGTAGGCAATGATGCCGAGCGAGTAGATGTCGGACTGTCGCACCGGGTTGCCGTTGCCCTGCTCCGGCGCCATGTAGCTGGGAGTGCCCAGGATCATGCCGGTCTGGGTAAGGTCGTGCTCCGGCATCATCATCCGGGCCAGGCCGAAGTCGCCCAGGATCGGCCGCCCGTCTCGCCCCACCAGGATGTTGGAGGGCTTGACGTCGCGGTGGATCACGCCCCGGGCGTGGGCGTAGTCCAGCGCCGCGGCAACGGGGCCGAGGATGTCGATGACGTAGGTGATCGGCAGCGGCGAGCCCATCTGCAGGTCGAATGTGCCGCCATCGACGAACTCATTGACGATGAAGGTCACGCCCTCGACTTCGCCATAGTCGTAGACCGCCATGATGTTGGTGTGGCGGAGGTTGGCTACCGCCACCGCCTCCTCGCGAAAGCGGTGTTCGAACTGGGGGTCCTGGGCGAGCTGGGGTGGCAGGACCTTGAGGGCCACGAACCGCGAGAGGGCGGCGTGGTAGGCCTTGTAAACGCTGGCCATCCCACCCTGCCCGATCTTCTCGATGATGCGGTAGGGGCCGAGGTCTGAGCCGGGTACAAGCGGCATGGGCCCCCATATTGTGGGGCCGCGCACGCGCCTTGCCTACGTCGCGGGCTGCACCACGCCGGTGAAGTTGCCCTTGAAGCCGAGGTCGACGCCCTTGGTTGGCGCGCTGAGCCGGAACAGCCACATCTGGTCGGGCGCCATCGGCGTGCCCTGGCCGTTGGTCCCGATCACGGTGTCGGCGTCCAGCCAGCCCTCGGGCAGGAAGTTCTTCATGTTGCTGGGGAAGGTGACGGTGGCTCCCGTCTTCTTGTAGATGCCCGCGGGGCCGCCAGTGGCGCCGCCGCCGACGGCCACCATGCTGCCGTCGGGCGACATCGACAGTGCGGCGTAGTAGCCCTGGCTGTTGGCCGCCAGCTTGGGCAGGCTCCACTGCACCTGGGCGCTGGAGTTGCGAACGCTGACCGAGCTGCGGTCGTCGGTGACGCACAGGACGGTGGCGTCGGCCAGCGCCTGCTGGGCATTGCAGCCGGCGCCTCCGAACTCGGCGGACGATATGAAGTTGCCGTTGTTGTCAAGGTGGTGAGCCTGGCCGAACCAGTGCGGGAAGGTGAGGTTCTGCGTTCCCAGCGCGGTGTTGGCGGTGGCGATCGCGCCGGTGCTGTCCCAGCCGACCATCTGCAGGATCGGCGCCGGGAATGGCTCCTGGGGGATGTCCTTGCTGGACAGAGTCTTGCTGGCGCCGCCCACCTGGATCTGGGTCAGCTCGAGGTGCATCGGTCCCGGGCCGGGGCCGGCGAAGGGGTTGGTGTCGCTGGCGGGGACCACCGGCTGGAGGGTGAGCAGGGTCGCGTCGATGACCTTGCCGTCGGGGCTGACGGCGAAGGCCAGCTCCTGCTGACTGTTGCTGACGGTGACGCTGCCCGCCTGGTTGTTGGAACCGTCGGGCGTCAGCCGGCGGATGACCCCCTTGCCGTCAGCGTAGAAAACCGCCCCGGCGGCGGTCCGAGCCTCGGGCTGCAGCAGTGGCGCCGCCGGGCCGACGTTGGGCAGGCTGCGTGCTGTGAACGTCTGCTTGGCCACGGCATCGCCGTTGAGGTTGGCGATGGCCACGGTGTCGTGCTGTGGCGTGGAGCTCTGCCCGGTGCCCGCCTTCTGCTCCAGCACCGCGAAGAGCAGCGGCTGGTGGACCACGGGCGACGGACTGGGAGAGGCCTTCGTCTGGCCAATGCCGAATGCGTTGCCGCCACCCGAGGAGGTGTTCCGGCCGAAGACGTAGTAGGCCCCGCCACCGAGGAGCAGCAGCACCAGGAGCGCCACCCCGCCGATGATCAGCCACCTCCGGCGGCCACCGGTGCCGGCGGCGCCCTCGTCGGGCAGGCCGGCGCGAACCCGGCCGCCACCAGCCCCGGCCCCTCCGGTCTCCGGCGGCGACGGCGGTGGCGGTGACGGTGGCCCGGGGGCGCCTGGTGGAATCGCCGGCGTCGGCGTGAACGCCACGACGGGGGCGGCGCTGCCGGCGTCGGCATGCTCGAGGGCGCGGATGAAGGCGCCGGTGGTCCGGAAGCGGGCCTCCGGGTTCCGCGACAGGCACTTGATCAGGGCCTCCTCGACGGCCGGTGCGATCTCCGGGTTGATCGACCGCGGCAGGGGCAGCGGTTCGTTCTGATGGGCGAGGATCACCGCCACTGGGGTATAGGCCTCAAAGGGCGGCCGCCCGGTGAGCATCTCGTAGGCGACCACCCCGGTGGAGTAGATATCGGAGGCCGCGCCGGGCCTCCCCGACCCCTGTTCCGGGGCCATGTACGTTGGCGTCCCGACCAGCGAGGAGGCGTCGCTCTGGTCCTGGTCGGGGGTGACCATCCGCGCGATCCCGAAGTCGGTCAGCAGCGGCCGCCCGTCCAGCGCCAGCAGGATATTCGAAGGCTTGACGTCGCGGTGGATGACGCTGCGCGAGTGGGCGTAGTCCAGGGCCGAGCTGATCGGCCCGAGGACCTCGAGCACGTAGCTCACCGGCAGTGGCGTACCCATCTGCGCGGCCAGGGTTCCGCCGTCGACGAACTCGCTGACGATGTAGGTGATGCCGCCGGCTTCGCCGTAGTCGATGACGGTGAGGATGTTGGGGTGGCGCAGCGCCGCAACTCGGACAGCCTCCTCGTGGAAGCGGGTCTGGAAGTCGGGGTCGCCGGCCAGCCGCGGCGGCAGCACCTTGAGGGCGACATAGCGGCTGAGCGAGGCCTGGTAGGCCTTGTAGACCATCGCCATGCCGCCCTGGCCGACCTGCTCGATGACCCGGTAAGGGCCGACCTCGGTGCCCGGTTCCAGCGCCATCGCTCCTCCACATCCGAAGCGCTGGCCCGGGCGGCCGGCGACTCGTGATGCCGGCGCCCTTTATACCATTGCCAAATGATCGAGTCTGCCGCATGACCGAGTCGGTGGACGCCGGCACACGGTCGAAGTTCCTCCACGCCCTCGACCAGCTGCACGAGCGTTTCCTGGTCGAGGCCGAGGGCGTGACCGAGGTCTGGCTGGTGCGCCACGGCGACGCCTACGCCGAGCTGGTGTCTCTCGACGACGCCAACATCGACCCGCCGCTCAGCCCCAAAGGCCGCCGCGAGGCCGCCCTGCTGGGGGAGCGGCTCAAGGCCTCGGGCGTGTCGCAGGTATGGTCCAGCCAGATCCTTCGCGCCCGCCAGACCGCGGCCTTGGCCGCTGACCCGGGGGGACTGCCGATCGAGGTCGATCCCCGCCTTCGGGAGGTCAAGACCCACTGGGAGAACGGGACCGAGGACAAGGAGCCCCCGGCACCCGGCTACATCCCCTTCGTCGAGCCCCTGGACGAGGTCATCGAGCGCATGGACGGCGCCATCCGCGACATCGCGCGTGCCGCCGGGCCCGGGGGGCGGGTGGCGGCGGTGACCCATGCCGGCGCCATCACCATGTACCTCTCGTTCCTGCTCAAGCTCGATTCCGGGCCGCTGCGGGTGCTCCCCAACTTCACCAGTGTCAGCGTCCTGCGCATCAAGGACGACCGCATCGTGGTTCAATCGATCGGCGATGTCGGACACCTCGCCCGCGAAGAGCTCCCCGACGGCTGAGCCCATGCCCCTCGACCAGCTGCGTGAGCGGCTGGAGGGGTACCTGAGGCAGGATCTCGGCAGCCCCGGGCTCAGCCTCATCGCGATGAACCCGATCCCAGAGGGGCACTCTGGATTCACGTACTTCATCGACGCCGTGGACGGCGGCGAAGACATCCGCTACGTCCTCCGGCTGCCACCGCCGGGTGCCCGCATCGCCGGTCCCGCCGACGTCCTCCGCCAGGGCCGGATCATGGCCGCGCTCAACCAGCGGGGGCTGCCCACGCCCAGGATCGTCGCCAATTGCGACGACCCCGATGTCCTCGACGGCCGGCCCTTCTGCCTGATGGAGGCGGTGGAGGGCGACCGCATCGAGCCCTTCCTGAAGAAGGCCAAGCCCATCGCCATCGCCCAGGCGGCGGTTGACACCCTGCGGCGCCTGCAGGAGGTGCCGCTGGACCAGACGGGCCTGGGCGGCGAGCCGGCGGTGTCGCTGGACGAGGAGATGATGCGCTGGGCGTGGCTGATGTCCAAGGCTCCCGAGGAGCTGACCCAGGCCGCCCCCGGCCTGGGCACGCGGCTGGCGGCGAAGAAGCCGGCCGACCCGGCGCCCACCCTGGTCCACGCCGACTACCACTACGGCAACATGCTCTTCCGGCTTGATTCCGAGGGCAGGCCTGAGGTGGTGGCGGTCTTGGACTGGGAGATATCGGAAATCGGGGCGCCCCTGATCGACCTCGGCTGCCTGTGTATCGTTGCCCAGCGCAACCAGGTGCCGGGGGCGCCCAACCCGGGCGGCGGCATCGAGCTCGATGTCGACGAGGTCATCGACCTCTACGGCGCCGACCCCGACGAGGCGCGCTGGTACCTGGCCCTGAGCTGCTACAAGTACGCCAGCATATTCGGCTACAACCTGATGCTGCATCGTCGGGGCAAGCGCCCTGACGTGATGTACGAAAGCCTGACCGGCGTCATCATGGCCCTGGTCGAAAACGGGAGCGCGCTGCTTGAGTAGACACGCGCGGCAGCCGGCGAGATGGCCGGCGCCGCATCAGCAAGGAGAGCTATGAGCTGGGATTTCTCGACCGAGCCCGAGTTCCAGGAGAAGCTGGACTGGATGGAGAAGTTCGTCCACGAGGAGGTCTGGCCGCTGGAGGTCGTCGAGACCGACTTCGAGGGCTTCAAGCGCCTCGTCCGTCCCCTCCAGGAGGAGGTCAAGGCTCACGGGCTCTGGGCAACCCACCTGCCTCCCGAGCACGGCGGCCAGGGCTACGGCCAGGTCAAGCTCGGCCTGATGCACGAGATCGAGGGCTCCAGCTTCTGGGCGCCTACGATCTTCGGCAACCAGGCCCCTGATTCGGGCAACTCTGAGATCCTGGCGCTCTACGGCAGCGAGGAGCAGAAGGAGACCTGGCTGAAGCCGCTGCTGGCTGGGGACATGCGGTCGAGCTTCTCCATGACCGAGCCGTCGCCCGGTGCCGGCTCCGACCCCACCATGCTCAGGACCACGGCGGTCCTGGAGGGCGACGAGTGGGTCATCAACGGCCACAAGTGGTTCAGCAGCAACGCCATGGTCGCGGACTTCCTGATCGCGATGGTGGTCACCGAGCCCGAGGCCGACAACCCCTACGCGCGGGCGTCCATGATCATCGTGCCCAAGGGGGCGCCCGGGCTCAATGTCGCCCGCAACATCCCCAACATGGCGTCGGAGGTGGAGCCGTTCGGCTTCGGTCATTCGGAGGTCTTCTACGAGAACTGCCGGGTGCCCAAGGAGAACCTCCTGGGCAACCGCGGCGAGGGCTTCCTCATCGCCCAGATGCGCCTTGGCCCCGGCCGCATCCACCACTGCATGCGCTGGCTGGGCTTGGCCCGCCGCGCTTTCGACATGATGTGCGAGCGGGCGCTGCAGCGCGAAGGCTTCGGCGGCGCGTTGGCCCGCAAGCAGACGGTCCAGAACTGGATCGCCGATTCGGCGGCGGAGATGCAGGCCGCCAGGCTGATGACGCTGCAGGCGGCCTGGAAGATGGACACCGAGGGGGCCAGCTCGGCGCGCAAGGAGATCTCGATGATCAAGTTCTTTGGCGCCAAGGTGCTGCTCGACGTGATCGACCGCGCGATCCAGGTCCACGGCTCGCTCGGCTTCAGCTCCGACATCCCGCTGGAGGGGATGTACCGAGCGGCGCGGGCGGCGCGCATCTACGACGGTCCCGACGAGGTCCACCGGGTGACCGTCGCGCGCCAGGTCCTCAAGGGCTACACGCCCCCCGAGGGAGCGTGGCCGCGCGACCACATTCCCACCCGCAGGGAGGCGGCCCAGCGGAAGTTCGCGGCCCAGCTGGAGGCGGTCACCGCCAACCTTTAGGCACCAGCCGAACCCGTCGGCGGTCTGAGCAGCGGCACTCGTTGCTCGATCGTTTGCGGCAGACGTTGCCCGGATGGGGGTATATTGACTGTCACGTTTTCGGCTGTGTAGGGAGTCGTTTGCGGCGGCTCGGGAGATAGGAAGGAATTGAATCGACCTGTTTTGTGGCGTCGTCTTATGCCCGCGCTTGGCCTCTTAGGAGTCATGGCCCTTGGCGTGGCACCTTCGGCATCGGCTGGAGCGCCGGCCGGGTCGCAGTACAGGTCATTGTGGGGCAAGCACGTCTATCCACTGGTGTCGCAGGTGAAGCACACGAGCGGGGCGATCTCCATACCGCTCCTCGGGGCCGGCGTCGGTCCGATGACGTACGGCGGTGGCCCGATCCAAAGGTCACCGAAGGTATTCGTCGTCTTCTGGGGCTGGCACGGTAACGACCCGGCCGGCGTGGCTAACTACCTGAAGAGCTTCCTCGGCGGCGTCGGTGGCAGTGGCTGGGCCAACATCCAGACGCAGTACAGCGGCACCGGCCAGGGATTTATCACCAACCCCGGGGGCCAGCTGGCCGGCACCTGGAATGACGACACCAGCGGCCCCGGCGTGGTCACCACCGACGGTGAGATCGCGGCCGAGGGCGTGAAGGCGGCGCAGCACTTCGGCTACAGCGCCGATGCTGACTACTTCGTCGCCACCCCCACGGGGACGGGCACCGCCGGGTTCAAGACGAGCTACTGCGCCTACCACGGCGCGGTGGCGTCCGGGATGGGCCCGGTGGCGTTCACCTACCTGCCCTACATCCCCGACGCCGGGGCCAACTGCGGCAAGAACTTCGTCAACGGCGGCAGCGCCGGGCTCCTTGACGGGGTCAGCATCGTGGGCGGCCACGAGTACGCCGAGGCCGTCACCGACCCCCAGCCCTCGTCGGGCTGGACCGACCTGACCGGCCAGGAGACGGGCGACAAGTGCGCCTGGATCAACAGTGGAACCGGGGCGTCGCAGAACATCAACCTGGGCACCGGCCGCTTCGCGGTGCAGACGCTGTACAGCAACGCCGCCGGGCTGCTCGGCGGGTGCGTCATCTCGTACCCGTAGGTCAAGCCAAAGCCAAGGGGAGTCGCGCCGCGGCTCCCCTTTTTCTTTGCCGTAGGCTTGGCAGCGTGACGGCCACCCAGCCGTCCTGGAGGGCATCGCTTGGCTGACGTGATCGTGATCGTCCGCGACAACGGCCCCAACCGGATCCCGGGTCCGGTGACCGTGGTCGACATCGAAGGCAACGTGGTCCGGGAGATCCCCGAGGGCGAGCGGCTGGCCCTATGCCGCTGCGGGCAGTCCGAAACCAAGCCCTTCTGCGACGGCACCCACAAGACGATCGACTTCGTCTCCGTGATTCGCGCCGGCGACCTCGGGCCCGAGACCGAGGCTGAGCGCGCCGAGGAAATCGAGTAGCGCATGAGCGCTTGCTGGCCGGGAACACGTGTGCGAGGATTGAGCCATGCCCCGGTCGATGTGGAAAGGCGCCGTCAGCTTCGGCATGGTGGCGATCCCGGTCAGGCTGTACCTGGCCACCGAGTCGAAGTCTGTTTCATTCCGCTCCCTCTGCCCCTGCCATAAGCAACCCATCAAGATGAAGCGGCACTGCTCCGTCACCGACGAGGTGCTGGAGTGGAAGGAGGTCCTGCGGGGTTTCGAGATCAGCAAGGACCAGTTCGTGATCATCGACGACGAGGACCTCGACAACATGCCCCTGCCCAGCGCCCACACCATCGACATCATGGAGTTCGTCGAGGCCGAGGACATCCCCGCCGAGCTCTACATGAAGCAGGCCTACTACCTGGAGCCGGAGAAGGTGGGGGTCAAGCCCTACTACCTGCTCAAGCGCTCGCTGCAGGAGATGAACCGCGTGGCGGTGGGGAAGATCGCGCTGCGGGATCGGGAGCACATGGCGACCCTGCGTCCGTACGACAGGGGCATGGTTGTGAACTCCCTCCACTGGCCCGACGAGATCCGCTCGATGGAGGAGCTCAACCTCCCGGAGGCAGAGGTCAAGATCGACAAACGGGAGATGGAGATGGCCAAGATGCTGATCCAGAACCTGAGCGATGAGTTCGATCCCGAGCGCTACGTCGACGAGTACCGCGAGGCCCTGCTCAAGCTGGCCCGGGCCAAGGCCGACGGCCAGGAGATCGTCGCGGTTGAGGCGCCGCAGCCCAAGGTCATGGACCTGATGGCGGCGCTGAAGGCGTCGGTGGAGCAGAGCAAAAAGGGAGGCAAGGCGACGGCCGCGTCATCGGACGATGACGAGGACAACGAAGCGCCATCCAAGCCGCGGGTGGTCAAGGGTAGGTCGGGCGCCAAGGCGGCCACCGCCACCGTGGCCAAGCCCCGCAAGAGGGTCGCCAAGGCCTCCTAGTCCTGCTGCCGCGGGACTAGGCTTGGGGCACATGCCCGAGATCACCGAGCTGCCGCTCGAGCCGGCGCGCCTGCCCGACATGGTGCTGCCCATGTTCCCCGGTGGCGCCAGCGAGCCGTTCGACTCCCGCGAGCACCTCTTCGAGGTGCGCTGGGACGGGCTTCGGGCGCTGGCCTTCGTGGAGGGTGGCGGCTATCACCTCCAGGACCAGTCGGGCCGCAACATCACCGAGATGTTCCCCGAGCTGGGCGAGGTCTCGCGGCGGCTCAACCTCGACCAGTGCATCGTCGACGGCATGGTCGTGGTCTGCGACAGCGACGGCAAGCCCGACTTCGCCGGCCTCGACCGGCGGATGCGGATCAGCAGCCCTGACGGCGTGGCCCAGGCCGCCGTCGAGCGCCCCGCCGCCTACGTGGTCTTCGACATCCTCTATGCCGAGGCCCGGTCGGTGATGTCCTTAAGCCTTCTGCGACGCCGCCGCCTGCTCCGCGAGGTCGTCGGCGGGGACGGCGGCCGGGTATGCCTCAGCGACGCGGTGCCGGCCGAGGGCGCGGCCTTCTTCGAGGCCGCCCGGGAGATGGGTATCGAGGCGGTCATCGCCAAACGCAAGGACAGCCCCTACCTGCCCGGCAGCCGCAGCCCCAGCTGGCTCCTGGTCCAGGACGTGCCCCGGCAGGACGTGGTCGTCGTTGGCTACATCCCCGGCCCGGGCGGCGACGCCTTCGAGGCGCTCCTCGTCGGTGTCTTCGATGGCGGCGCGCCGGTCTACGCCGGGGCCGTGGGTGGCGGGTTCGACCGGCGCACCGAGCGCCTCCTGGCCCAGGCCCTGCCCGGGCTCCGCGCCGATGCGGCCCAGCCCTCGAACGCCGGCCGGGTGCCCCGGGAGGCGGTATGGGTCCGCCCTGAGTTGGTGGCCTCGGTCAAGTTCAGCCAGTGGACCGAGGAGGGGATCCTCCGCTTCCCGATCTTCGTGGGCATGCACCCCGAGGTCGATCCGCGCGCCTGCGTGCGCCAGACGCTGATGCCGCCCCGGACCGCGCCCGAGGGACTGCACCGCCGGCGGGTCAAGATCGAACTGCCCCAGCTGCCCCTCGGCGACCTCGAGCCGACCCGCACCTAGGCCGGGATGGCCGAGCCCAAGCTCAAGGAGTATCGCCGCAAGCGCGACTTCGAGAAGACACCGGAGCCGGCCGGTGGCCGGTCCCCGGCGCAGCTCGCCGGCCTCAGCCGCTTTGTCGTGCAGAAGCACGCCGCCAGCCGTCTCCATTACGACTTCCGACTCGAGCACGACGGCGTCCTCCTGTCCTGGGCGGTGCCCAAGGGGCCCAGCCTCGATCACCGCGACAAGCGCCTGGCGGTACACGTCGAGGACCACCCGATCGACTACTTCGACTTCGAGGGCACCATCCCCAAGGGTGAGTACGGTGGCGGCACCGTCATGGTCTGGGACTGGGGTGGGGTCCGCTGGCTGCAGCCCGACGTCGACGAGATGCTGCGCCGGGGCGACCTCAAATTCGAGCTCTTGGGTCGCAAGCTCAAGGGTGCGTTTGCCCTGGTAGGCGGCCGCAACGGCAAGGACTGGCTGCTGATCAAGAAGCGCGACTACGGCGCCCGGGAGGGCTACGACGTCACCGAGGACGATCGCTCGGTCCTCTCCGGGCGCTCGATGGAAGAGATCGCCGCGGCGGCCGAGCGCGTCTGGCACTCCAACCTGCCCGCCGAAGACCAGGGCGGTCGCAGTGCCGACTTCGTCGACCTGTCCAAGGCGGTGAAGGCGCCATTCCCGACAACCGTGGAGCCGATGCTGGCCACCCCCGAAACCAAGCCCTTCGACGACGACAAATGGCAGTACGAGATCAAGCTCGACGGCTTTCGCACCATGGCCCTGGTGCGCAACGGCAAGGTGCGGCTGCTCCTGCGCCGGGGCGGCGACGCCACGCGGATGTTCCCTGAGCTGCAGGAGCTGGGCCTGCTCGTGCGCAGCCGTGCGGCCGTGCTCGACGGCGAGGTCGTGGCCATGGACGAGGAGGGGTTGCCCAGCTTCGGCCGGCTCCAGGAGCGCACCGGCTGGAAAGGCGGCAAGACAGGCCTCGAGCCCCATGGCGCCATCCCCATCGTCTACTACATCTTCGACATCCTCCACGACTCCGGCTACTCGCTCCTAGACGTCCCCCTGCGGGAGCGGCGCCGGCTGCTCGGCGCGCGGCTCCTCGACGGTCCCTCGACCCGCCTGCTCGACGCCTATCCCGGGAACGTCGGCACGGTTCTTTTCGACGCCGTCAAGAAACAGGGCCAGGAGGGGGTGGTGGCCAAGCGCCTGGCGTCGAAGTACTACCCGGGCAAGCGCAGCAAGGACTGGCTCAAGATCAAGGCCAACCGGGAGCAGGCCTGCGTCATCGTCGGCTTCACGCCGCCCCAGGGGGGCCGCCAGCACTTTGGCTCGCTGGCGCTGGGGGTGTACGACCGAGGTGGGCTGGTCTATTGCGGCCAGGTCGGCAGCGGCTTCAACGAGAAGCTGCTAAATGACGTCGAGGCGGCCCTGCGACGGCTGGTGGTCAAGAAGCCGCCGGCGAAGGGAGCCGAGTTGGCGCCCAAAGAGGTCACCTGGGTGAAGCCGGAGCTGGTTTGCGAGGTCAAGTTCAACGAGTGGACCCGGGACAAGTTGCTGCGGCAGGCTACATTCCTTCGCCTTCGCCCCGACATGGTCCCGGCCGACTGCATCCGGGAGCCTGCCCCCCGCTGACGTCCCCGCGCCGATCCCAGGCACGCGGAGCACATAAACTGACCACGATGCCGGGGATTTTCTCGCGCCTGACGGGCGGCAAGAAGCTCACGCTCGCCGAGCGCCACCAGATGCTGGTGGACGCGATGGAGATGCACCGCATCGGGCGCACCCCGCCCGAGGTGGAGGAGGAGCTCCATCGCCGGGGCGCGCAAATCGATGAGGCCCGCCACATCACCGGGGAGGCGCTGCAGCGGGTCGAGGCCGAGCTGGTGCGGACCGTGCCCATGCCGGCGTCGGCCCAGTGGCCGGTCAACTACTACTTCATCCTGGGGGTAACCCCGCGAGCCACCACCGAGCAGATCCATCGCGCCTACCGCCGCAAGGCCAAGGAGGTGCACCCCGACCAGCACCACGCGGACTTCACCCGGGAGTCGTGGTCAAGGCTGATGGCGCTCATCAGCGATGCCCAGCAGGTGCTCAGCGACCCCGATACGCGGCGGGTGTATGACGTCATCTGGCGGGAGCGCAGCCGCAAGGTGGCGGTCGAGAACCGCAAGCGTGGCGACCTGCGTGGGGACTGGGAGACGCGTTACCGGTGGGAGGTGGCGGAGATGGCCGAGCTCGAGGACAGCCTCGAGGTGCTGATGGAAGAGATCCGGGTGCTGCAGCCGGGCTCCGACACCTCGGCGCTGGGGAGCTCGCTGGAGCGGGCGCTGGAGGACTACGAGAGTGAGCTGCTCGAGATTCGCACCCAGACGCATACGCTTCCCGAAGCCTTCCGCCAGTTCGGCGAACAGGTCCGCCAGGAGATGCAGCGCAAGGAGCGGCTGGTAACCCAATTGCGCAAGCTGAGCCAGGTCATCACCGGCGGCCCCGGTGCGGCGCCCGCCGACGCCGTGGCCGAGGGCGAGCGGGTGCTGCTGGAGGTGCGACAGGCCCAGCACGACTTCGACATCGCCGCCGGCAAGAGCCTGATCTAGGCGGCGCGCCGGACCGAACGAGCGACGCTCGGCGCCTCAGGTACAATCTGTCGGCCCTGACGCCGCTGTCATGTGGGGCTGTCGGCCGCCACTCTTGAGTGAGGTTTGTACGTGAACGTTTTCGTGACCGTGAAGCAGACCCCAGATCCCAACTCCACCCCCAAGCTCGGAGACGACTTCCGGCTGGTGCGTGATGGCGTCGAGCTGGTAATGGACCAGGGCGACGAGTACGGCGTCGAGGAGGGTCTGCAGCTGGCGGAAAAGACGGGCGGTTCGGTGACGGTGGTTTCGATGGGGCCGGAGAAGGCCAATGACGCCATCCGCAAGGCCCTGTCGATGGGCGCCGAGGGCGGCATCCTGATCACCGATCCCGGGCTTGCCGGGTCTGATGCGCTAGGCACCGCCCGGGCCATCGCCGCCGCGGTCAAGGACAAGGGCTTTGACATCCTCATCTGCGGCACCGAGTCCTTCGACGGCTCCACCGGGATGGTGCCGCCGCAGATCGCCGAGATCCTCGGCATTCCCCACCTCTCCTTCGCCAAGAAGCTGGAGGTCGAGGGCAACAAGGTCACCGTCCAGCGCCAGACCGCCGACGGCTACGTGATGCTCGAGGCCGAGACCCCGGTGGTGGTGACCGTCACGGGTGGCCTCAACGAGCCGCGCTATCCCACCCTCAAGGGGATCATGGGCGCCAAGAGCAAGCCGGTCGAGAACGTGGACATCGCCGCCCTCGGCCTCGACGCCGGGCAGGTTGGCGAAGACGGCGCCCTGGTCAAGGTTGCCGGCGTCGACCCCGCCCCCGAGCGCGCCGCTGGTGAGGTCATCACCGACGAGGGCCAGTCAGGCGAGCGGGTGGCCGCTATGCTGGCCGAGCTGAAGGTCATCTGATGGCAGAGATCTGGGTCCACGTAGAGGGTTACGAGGGCGATGTCGCCCCCATCACACTGGAGATCCTGAGCAAGGCGCGCACCCTGGGGGCCGACGTCGTGGCCGTCGCCCTGGGTTCGGTCACGGCACATAGCGCCAAGTTGGGCGAGTACGGCGCCACCAAGGTGCTGAGCGACGCCCGCAGCGAGCACGATGAGTATTTCGTCCTGCCCGCGGTCGAGGTGTTTGCGGCGCTGGCGCAGGAACGCAAGCCCGCCGCCATCCTCTTTGGCGGCAGCTACGATGGCCGTGACATCGCGACGCGGGTGGCTGCTCGCCTGGGCGTCGGCATGGCGGCGTTCGCCACGGAGGTCAGCCTGGAGGGCGAGGACGTCAAGGTTGACGTTCCCATCTTCGGCGCCACCCTGGTCTCCCACAAGGTCTTCTCCGGCGACGGTCCCCGCATCGTGACGGTGCGCCCCAAGGCCTTCGCCGCGGAGGCGTCCGGGGGCGGCGCCCCGGCGGTCGAGGAGGTCAGCCCCGAGCTGGGCGACGCCACCCGTCGGGTGAAGGTGCTGGAGACCAAGGTCGAGGCATCCGAGGGCCCCAAGCTGGAGGACGCCACGGTGGTGGTCACCGGCGGCCGCGGCATGGGTGGGCCCGAGAACTTCCCCATCCTGCAGGACCTTGCGGGGCTGCTCGGCGGCGCCGTCGGGGCCACCCGCGCGGTGGTCGACGCCGGCTGGGTGCCGTACGCCATGCAGGTCGGCCAGACTGGCAAGACGGTCAAGCCCAACGTGTACATCGCCGCCGGGGTCAGCGGCGCGATGCAGCACACCGTGGGCATGAAGGGGAGCAAGAACATCATCTCTATCAACAAGGACGAGGAGGCTCCCATCTTCAAGCTCAGCGACCTGGGCATCGTCGGCGACGTGCACAAGGTATTGCCCCAGATCATCGACGCCGTAAAGGCCAAGAAGGGCGGCTAAACAGGGTTTCAACATGCTGAAAGCGGAGGAGTTCGAACTACTCCTTCGCCAACACGAGCATGCCGAGGTCCAGGAGCTCGAGGACAACTCCTGGCTGATCTCCATACCCGGCCACGTGCGCCAGAAGGTGAATGTCGCCGCCGTGCTGCGGCCGGACCGGATCTCCTTCTACTTCTTCATGGTCCGAGCCCCGCGCGACAACCGCGAGGCCTTCTACCGGCTTCTGCTGCGCAAGAACCTGCGCACCTTCGCCATGAAGTACTGCCTGGATTCCGATGGCGACGTCTGGCTGATGGCCGAGATGCCGCGCCGCGGATTCGACGCCGAGGAGCTCGACCGCATCCTGGGCGTCTTCTACCAGGAGAGCGAATCGGCCTTTGAGGCGCTGGTCCACCTGGGCTATCCCGGCGTGTTCCCCCCGCTCTCCAGCCAGGCGCGGGGAGCACAACCGTTCCCCTCGGAACGGGAAGGTCCTGGGCAAAACGGCGGTTCCTAGTGTTTGATGAAGCCGATCAGGGGTATACAGAAGACACGAATATCTGTTCCCAGGAGTACTAACTTGTCATTTCTCCCGCCAGGCGGAAAGCCTGAAACGAATCCCGAGCCCAAGCGGCCGCGCCGCACGGCATCGGCATCTGCCTCGGAGGAGGGCGACCAGAAGTCGCGCCGCTCCGGTCGTAAGTCACTGCCCCTGATCCCACTGCGTGAGGCGGTGCTGTTCCCGCAGGCCCTGGCGCCCCTCAGCGTCGGCCGCGAGAACTCGCTCAACGCCCTGGAGGAGGCGACCCGTCGGGGCCGCCAGATCCTGGTCGCTGCCCAGCGCAACCCCGTCCAGGACGACGTCGGCCAGTCCGACATCTATGCCTGGGGCACCCTCGGCGAGATCGAGGGCGTCCGCCGCGTGATGGGCTCCGCCCAGCTCGTGGTTCGCGGCCTGCAGCGCGTCCGCCTCGACCGCTTCGTCCGCAACGAGCCCTACCTCGAGGTCGAGTACACCGAGATCGACGACGAGGTCGAGCCGGGACTGGACCTCGACGCCCTGACCAAGTCCCTGCGCGAGACCATCGAGGCCTACGTGCTGGCCGGCGCGGCTGTCCCCCAGGAGGCCGCCCAGGCGGTCCTTCGTACCGAGGATCCCGCGGTCCTCGCCGACCTGGCGTCCGGCTCACCGGACCTCACCGTCCAGCAGAAGCAGCACCTCCTCGAGACCCCCAAGGTCGCCGAGCGGCTGCGCTACCTGATGGTCGAGCTGTCCCGCCAGAAGGAGGTCCTGGAGCTCAAGTCCAAGATCCAGTCCGAGGTGGAAGGCACCTTCGGCCAGGCTCAGAAGGAGCAGATCCTGCGCGAGCAGATGAAGGCAATCCGCAAGGAGCTGGGGGAGCCCGAGGAGGGCGGCGAGCTGGAGGAGCTCCGCGAGAAGCTGGAGACCTCGGGGATGCCCGAGAAGGTGCTGGACAAGGCCAAGCGGGAGATGACCCGCCTGGAAGCCATGCCCACCATCTCCCCCGAGCACGGCATGCTCCGGTCATACCTTGACTGGCTGGTCTCGGTGCCCTGGAAGGACGCTGAGCCCGACGCCGCCAAGGGCTGGAACACCAAGAAGGCCCAGCAGATCCTCGACGAGGACCACTACGGCCTGGAGAAGGTCAAGGAGCGGATCGTGGAGTACATGGCGGTGCGCGAGCGCGTCGCCAAGGTCACCAGCGACGGCGGCGAGAAGAGGCGTCCAACGCGGTCGCCCATCCTCTGCCTGGTTGGCCCGCCCGGCGTTGGCAAGACTTCGCTGGGCAAGTCGGTGGCGCGCGCCCTCGGGCGCGAGGTCGTCCGCATATCGCTGGGCGGCATCCGCGACGAGGCCGAGATCCGTGGCCACCGGCGCACCTACATTGGCGCGCTCCCGGGCCGGATCATCCAGGGCATGCGCCAGGCCGGGACCAAGAACCCCGTCTTCATGCTCGACGAGATCGACAAGGTGGGGGCTGACTTCCGGGGCGACCCGGCGTCGGCGCTGCTCGAGGTCCTTGACCCGGAGCAGAACCGCGAGTTCTCAGACCACTACCTGGAGGTCCCGTACGACCTCTCCCAGGTGTTGTTCATCACCACGGCCAACATCGCCGACACCATCCACCCGGCGCTGCTCGACCGCATGGAGCTGATCCGCATTCCGGGCTACACCGAGGAGGAGAAGCTGCACATCGCCAAGCGGTTCCTGGTGCCACGGCAGATGGAGGAGCACGCGATCACCGAGAAGAACCTCGAGATCCCCGACACCACCCTCCGCCGCCTGATCCGGGAGTACACCCACGAGGCGGGCGTCAGGAACCTGGAGCGCGAGATCGCCAACATCGCGCGCAAGGTGCCGCGTCGGCTGAGCGAGGGCAACAAGCGGAAGTTTGCGCCCAAGCCGGCCGACCTCGAGACCATCCTCGGCCCGCCCCGCTTCGATTTCGGCCTGGCCGAGACCGAGGACCAGGTCGGCGCTGTCACCGGGGTCGCCGTCAGCGAGTACGGTGGCGACGTGATGACGGTCGAGGCCATCGTGGTCCCGGGCAAGGGTGAGTTCACCCTTACGGGTCAGCTGGGCAAGGTAATGGAGGAGTCGGCCCGCGCCGCGTTCTCCTACGCCAAGGTCCACGCCGGTCGCTTCGAGGTCGATCGCTCCCGGCTGGAGGACAACTCGATCCACATCCACGTGCCTGCTGGCGCCATCCCCAAGGATGGCCCCTCGGCAGGGGTGACGATGACCACCGCCATAGTCTCGGCCCTGACCGGCCGTGCCGTCCGCAAGGACGTGGCGATGACGGGCGAGATCACCCTGCGTGGCCGGGTCCTGCCGATCGGTGGGGTGAAGGAGAAGCTGCTGGCCGCGCACCGCGCCGGCATCAAGACCTTCATCATGCCGCGCAAGAATCGCAAGGACCTCGCCGAGGTCCCCGAGGAGATCCTCAGCGAGATCAAGGTGGTCATGGTCGAGCACGTCGAAGAGGTGTTCAAGGTGGCCCTGACCAGGCCCTTCGGCGCGGCCGCCGGGGTGGCACCGATCAGCGCCTAGTCTCCCGAAAAGCAAAAGGGCGGTCGTCATCCGGCGACCGCCCTTTCATTTGCCTTCGATCAGGTTTCTTCCCCCTTGTCGACCCGCGCCCGGCTGAGGCGTCCCACGGTTACCAGCATTACCGCCACCAGCGTGGCCAGCAGAATCGCCAGCAGGGTGAACTCCAGCCGCCAACCCACCGCCTCGCCGGCTCCGGCCAGGGGCAGCGTCGGGGTCGGCGGAATGTATTCGTAGGCACCGACATCGCTGGCCGCTCCCTGCGGCCGGGTGACGTGGCGTTCGTCGGTGGCGGGGTTGTTGCCCGCGTTGGGGTCGGCGGTGTCGATGGCGATGCTCCCCTTGGGCAGAGCCTCGGTCAGCGTGGCGCTGGTGGCACCGGGCGCCCCATCGGTGGGACCGTTGTTGTCCTGCAGTGGGCCAAGATTGGGATTGAAGGTCGATCCCTGGCGATCGCCCGTCCCGGTCAGGCCACAGGTGGTGTCATTGGACAGGTTGTAGCCGGTGCTGGTGATCGCCGCGCTGCTCTGACCACTGCGGATGAAGCAGTTGCTGTCGACGCCACCACCGACGTTGTTGTGGACGATGGTGTTGTGCAGGGTGGCGTTCTCATCGCTGTTCAGCAGCGCCAGGCCGGCGCCGCTCTTGGGCGAGGTGTTGGCGTTGATCGTGTTGTTGTTGAGGACGATCGAGCTTGAGAACCCAAGAGCGATGCCCCCACCGTGACCCACGGTGGCGATGTCAACGTTGGCGTTACTTACGGAGTTTCCCGTGATGGTTGCATTGGTGATGATGGCGCGGCTGTTGAGGACGTAGATCCCGCCACCGCTGTTGAGGGCGGTGTTGTTGGCGATCGTGAGGTTGGTGTAGGTGACCTTGCCCGCCGCCAGGCCTGAGTTCTCGTAGATCCCGCCTCCGCTCATACCCGGGGCGTGGTTGTTGACGATCGTTAGGTCGGTGAAAGTCGTCGCTGCGTTACCACTGCCGGATGCATCGTTGTAGATTGCGCCGCCGCCGTTGTCGGACTCCGAGCCGGCGATGGCGCTGTTGTCATGGAAATAGAGGCTGGAATAGCTCTGTACGGTCGTGATGTTCCCGCCAACGAAGAGACCGCCGCCGTTGGTGTTGGCATCGTTGTTCGTGAACGTGGTGTTGCTAACTGTCGTCGTCCCAGCGTTGGTGGCCAGGCCCCCGCCGCTACCGAAGGGGGCGTGGTTGTTGTCGAACACGACGTTGTGTACCGTCAGGATGGATGCGTCGTTGAGGATGCCGCCACCGTCGTTGGAGTCGCCGTTGTCGTTCTCAGCACTGCCGTGGGTGATCGTCATATCCGAGATGGTGGCGGTAGTAGGAGCACCGGTCACCGTCTCGATCTCGAATATCCGCTCGGCCCAGCCGGTATTGCCAGTGACGATCGTTTGGCCGGCACCCGCGCCCTTGATCGTCATCGAGCTCAGGACCTCGAGGTCGCCCCCGGAGCCGTTATCGACGTTGTTGGGGTCCGGTTGCGCCAAGGTGTAGGTCGCGGCTGCCAGCTGAATGGTGTCGCCTGTCTCGCCATTGGCGCGAAGAACGGCGGCGCGCAGGGTGCAGGTGTTGGCGGGATGAGAGTTGCCGCAGTCGCCGGCGGCAAGTGGGTCCCCTGTGTTGTCGACCACGATCGTCACCGCGGCCAGGGCGACGTGAGGGGTCGCCAGGGGTGCTGTAAGTGCTGCCAATGGCAGCACGGCAAGGGCAACTCGCGAGAGACGGTGCTTCAAGTGGGGTACTCCTCCGATCCAAGGCCGCGACGTCCCTTCTTGACGCGCGTGGATGATCCCGTGGTTGGCTGAATAGTGCCGCAGGGCCAGGCCGCTGTCAACTTCCTTGATCTCGTCGACGCGCCCGTGGCGCCG
>JBARRR010000012.1:0-2359 GCA_049644325.1 Candidatus Dormiibacterota bacterium | reverse complement strand
ACCTGCTGCTGCTCGCTGCCGGGGAAGACGTCCACGATCCGGTCGATGGTCTGAGAGCTGTCGTTGGTGTGCAGCGTGGCCAGCACCAGGTGACCGGTCTCGGCGATGGTGATGGCGGACGAGATCGTGTCGTGGTCTCGCATCTCCCCGATCAGCACCACGTCGGGGTCCTCGCGGAAGGCCGCCCGCAAGGCGGCGCTGAAGGTCGCGGCGTCGCGTCCGACCTCGCGCTGCTCGATCACCGACTTGTCATTGCTGTGGACGTACTCGATGGGGTCCTCGATGGTGATGATGTGGCAGCCCCGGTCATGGTTGATACGGTCGACCATCGCCGCCAATGTGGTCGACTTGCCTGACCCCGTCGGCCCGGTCACCAGCAGCAGGCCGCGCGGCAGGGCGACGAAATCATTGACCACCTCGGGCATGTGGAGGTCGGTGAACGAGGGAATCTCTCGCGGCAGCATTCGCAGCGCAACCGAGACGGTCTCCCGCTGGTAGAAGGCATTGCCGCGCAGTCGCACGCCGTCCCGCCACGTGACCGCGAAGTCCAGCTGTCGCTCGTCCTCCAGGGTCCGCAGCTGAGAGGGCGTGACCAGCTCTGCCAGCATGTTCCGGGTCTCGGCGTTGGTCAGGGTTGGATGGTCGAGGCGCCGCAGGGCCCCGTCGACGCGGACAACCGGCACCCCGCCTGACTGGATCAGCAGGTCCGATCCGTACTGGGCGGTGAGGATCTCGAGGAACTTGTCGATCAGCATCTGGCTCTAATTCTGGCTCCAAGTTCCTCTAACTTGGCCAGCTCCCTCAAGGCGGCGTTGCTGCGGTAGGCAAGAAACCCGGGACGTATCACGTCTTTAGGATTGGAGCCGATGATGCGAATCAAGCTGGTCCTTGTGGATGACAACGCGTTATTTCGCGATGGAGTAGCGCGCATCCTCAAAGCCGATGGCCGTTTCCGGGTGGTTGGCCAGGCGGCCACAGGCGCGGAGGCGGTGACCATCGTCGAGGAGTTGTCCCCGGACCTGGTGCTGATGGACCTGCGGATGCCGGGGATGTCGGGCGAACAGGCGATCAAGCAGATCCGGGCCCGAGACCCCAAGGTGGCGATCGGGGTGCTGTCGATCTTCGAAACCGACGAGTACGTCAGCCGAGCGCTGGAGGCGGGCGCCAACGGGTACCTGGCCAAGGACGCCACCCCGGAGCAGCTGTGCAGTGCGGTGGCGCGGCTGGCTGCGGGGGAGCCGATCGACCCGATGGCCAACGGCGTTGCCAAGGATGAGCAGCCCGCCTCGGATGTCCTGGCGACACTGACGCCGCGGGAGTTCGAGGTCCTCAGGGCGCTGGCCTCGGACCAGACCTACGCGGCCATTGCCCGCGACCTCAAGATCAGCCCCAAAACCCTCCGCAACCACATCAGCAACACCTACCACAAGCTCCGCATCTACGACCGCGCCCAGGCCGTGATCCTGGCGGTCCAGGAGGGCGTGGTCGACGTGACCACCTCCTCGCGGCCCCGCGACGCCGAGTAGGGCTCCGGCGGCTAACGTAAACGTCAAAGTCGCCACACTATAGGTCTCGTGCGATCGTCCAAGGCGATTTGTAGGGAGTTGTCCTAGCACTGAGCCACCTGAGTAGGATTCACCCGGTCGAAGATGCCTGAATCCCGCCCCTCATCCCACCTCCGAGCCGCCGTCTGCATCCCCACGCGCAACCGCCGCGCCCTGCTGTTGCAGACGTTGGAGACCCTCGACCGCCAGACGCTGCCGACAAAAGACTTCGACGTCATCGTCGCCGACGACGGTTCCACGGATGGCACCCTGGAGGCGCTGGACTCGCTGAAGACGGGTTACCGGCTTTCCGTGGTGCAGTCGGGCGGCCGTGGCAGTGCGGCGGGCAGGAACGCCGCGGCGACCAGCGCCGCCGCCGAAGTGCTGATCTTCCTCGACGATGACCAGCTGGCGTCGCCCCAGCTACTGGAGGCTCACATGGCGGCGCAGTCCGGCAATGGCGCCGTCTTGGTCCAGGGCTTCTCCCCGATGGTCGATCCCAGCTCCCGGAGCGGCACATCGATGGTCTACGAGCGGTCGCTCAGGTCCACCATCGGCAAGCCGGCGCCCGACCTGGCGCACGGCGGCGGGCTGTGGGGACTCAACGTCTCGGTCCCTCGACAGACGTGGGCCGACGTCGGAGGCTACGACGAGAGTCTGCAGCGCAGCCAGGACCTCGATTTCGGGCTCAGGGTGGTGGCCAGCGGAGTGCCCTTCGTGTTCGAGCCCAGCGCCCTCACCCGCCATGTTCACGCCATCAGCATCCGGTCGTTCCGCAAGCAGCATTTCGAGGAGGGACGGTCGCTGGTCAGGAT
>JBARRR010000011.1:0-26455 GCA_049644325.1 Candidatus Dormiibacterota bacterium | reverse complement strand
CCCTCCATGGGCGTGGTTGGGGCGGAAGCCACGGCGGCGTCAGCAAGCTCGGCCGCCGGGGCCGTCGCGGCCTCCGTGGTCACCGCCTCACTCGGCCCGGCGTCGGCCGTGGCGGGCCCGGCCGCAGGGTCGAGGATGATGCTGCAGATCAGGGTGCCGACCTCGACCGTCTCGCCCTCCGCCACCATGATCTCGCCCAGAACTCCAGCCACCGGGGACGGGACCTCGGCATTGACCTTGTCGGTGATCACCTCCACTAGCGCCTCGTACTTCTCGACGCGGTCGCCGGGCTGCTTCAGCCACCGGCTAACCTGGCCCTCGGTGACGCTCTCCCCCAGCTGGGGCATGGTGACCTGGGTCGCGCCCGCCGTGCCGGCCATCAGTGAGCCGCCAGCTGCCGCATCGCAGCCAGGATCCGCGCCGGCCCGGGAAGGAAGAAATCCTCCATCGGCGGGCTGAAGGGCATCGCCGGGACGTCCGGACCGCCCAGCCGCATCACCGGCCCGTCGAGGTCCTCGAACGCCTCCTCCGCCACCATCGCCGCCACCTCGGCCCCGACCGCGCCGGTGCGGTTGGCCTCGTACACCACCAGCACCTTCCCGGTTTTGCGGGCCGACGCCAGGATGGTGTCGCGGTCCAGCGGTTTGAGGGTGCGGAGGTCGATCACCTCCACGGAGTAGCCGTCCTCGGCCGCCATCTGGTCGGCGGCGGTGACGCAGTAGTGCAGCATCAGGCCGTAGGCGAAGACCGACATGTGGCGGCCCTCCCGGGCGATGCGGGCGCGACCAATCGGCACCGCATAGTTCTCGCCCTGGGGCACGTCGCCTTTGATCAAACGGTAGGCCTTCTTGTGCTCGAAGAAGAGCACCGGGTCGGGGTCCCGGATCGCGGAGATGAGCAGCCCCTTGGCGTCGTACGGCGTCGCCGGGACGACGACCTTGAGGCCGGGCACGTGGGCGAAGAAAGCCTCCACCGACTGCGAGTGATAGAGGGCGCCGTGGACGCCGCCGCCAAAGGGCGCCCGCACCACCATCGGCACGTTGAAGTCGCCATTGCTGCGGTAACGCATCTTGGCCGCCTCGCTGACGATCTGGTTGAACGCGGGGTGGATGAAGTCGGCGAACTGGATCTCGGCGACCGGCCGCAGCCCGTTGAGCGCGGCGCCGATGGCCACGCCCACGATTGACGACTCCGCCAGCGGGGTGTCGATCACCCTGGTCTCGCCGTAGAGCTTCTGCAATCCCTCCGTGACCTTGAAGACGCCGCCCTTGGCGCCCACGTCCTCACCCAGGACGATGACGCTCTCATCGCGCTCCATCTCCTCGCGCAGGCCCGACTGGATCGCCTGTAGGTAGGTCATCTGGCCGGGCGCGGTCTCCACTGTCTTGTGGGTGCCAAGGCCTGCCATCAGCTGTCCTCCACAGACGGCAGTCCCCGTGGGTCGCCCCGGAGGTCGTCCGCTGACGGCGGCTCGTCGCCATACACGTTCAGCAGCGCCTCCTCGGGCTTGGGATAGGGCGCGTTCTCGGCGGCCTCAGTCGCGGTGTTGATCTCTGCCAGGATCTTGGCCTTGATCCGCTCCGCGCTGTCGGCGTCGAGGACGCCGGCGTCGAGGAGCCCGTCGCGGAAGCGCGGCAACGCGTCCTCGTGCGCCTCGCGCTCGATCTCGCCCTCGGGCCGGTAGGCGCGCTGGTCGTCATCGGAGGAGTGCGAGGTGAAACGGTGGGTCTTGGCCTCGATCAGGGTGGGCCCGTCCCCCTGGCGGGCGCGGTCGGCGGCCTCCTTGCTGGCGCGGTAGACCGCGAGCACGTCCTGGCCGTCAACGACCACTCCGGGGATGCCATAGCCGTCGGCGCGGATGGCGACGTCCCGGACCGCCATCTGCAGGTCCTGGGGCACGGAGATGGCGTAGCTGTTGTTCTCCACCATCATGACCAGGGGGAGCCGGTGCACCGAGGCGAAGTTGAGGGCTTCGTGGAAGTCGCCCTGGCTGGTGCCTCCCTCGCCCACATAGCAGATCGTGACGACGGGCTCGCCCCGCGACTTGCTGGCCAGCGCGGTGCCCGCCGCATGGAGGCACTGGGTCGCCACCGAGCTGCCCTGCGACACGATCCGCAGCTTCCTCGAGCCGAAGTGGCTGGGCATCTGGCGGCCCCCGGAGTTGGGGTCGCCGGTGCGCCCCATGGTCGAGCGGAAGATGTCCTCCGGGGTCATTCCCAGCGCCAGGACGACGGCCAGGTCGCGGTAGTAGGGCACGAACCAGTCGCGCTCTCGGTCCATGGCGAAGACGCTGCCCACCTGGGCGCCCTCCTGCCCCTGGCAGCTGATCACAAAGGGCGCCTGGCCGCCACGGTTGAGCAGCCAGCAGCGCTCGTCCACCATTCGCGCCAGGAGCATCGCCGAGTACATCTCGACCAGGACTTTGTCCTCGGGACGCGGCCCCGGCTCGGTCCCTGCCACCTGCAACCCCGCTTTGGCCATCAGACCGCCCTCACCGCCGTCGGTGTGCGCCCATCAGATATGGATGGCTCTCCCGTCCACGGCGAGAGCGGCCTCCCCGATCGCCTCGGAGAGCGTGGGGTGGGCGTGAACGCTGATGCCGAGCTCCCAGGCGGTACCCTCGAGGACCTCGGCCAGGACGGGCTCGGCGATCAGGTCGGTGACCCCGCCGCCCACCAGGTGGGCCCCCAGGACCTCGCCGGTGGAGGCGTCGGCGACGATCTTGACGAAGCCCTCGGTGTCGTCGTTGATCATGGCCCGGCCCAGCGCCGAGAACGGGAACTTGCCGGCCTTGACCTCCACGCCCGCCTCCTTGGCCTGCTCCTCAGTGAGCCCTACGCTGGCAATCTGGGGCCGGGAGTAGGTGCACCGCGGCATGCGGTTGTAGTCCAGCGGCTCCGGCTTCTGGCCGGCGATCACCTCGACGGCGTGGATCCCCTCGTGGCCGGCAACATGGGCCAGCATATAGCCGCCGACGACGTCGCCGATGGCGAAGATGTTGGGCTCCGCGGTGCGCAGGTCGTCGTCGACGGCGACGAAGCCGTTCTCGACCTTGACCCCCGTGTTCTCCAGTCCCAGACCGTCGACCACCGCCCCCCGGCCGACGGCCAGGAGCATGACGTCGCCGCTGAGTTCGGTAGGGCCATCCGGGCCCTTGACATTGATCTTGACGCCGTCACCCGACGCCTTCACCGACTTCAGGTCCATGGCCGCTGCGGCCATCACCTTCATGCCCCGGCGGGTGAAGTTGCGGGTCATGACCTGGGAGACTTCGTCGTCTTCGGCGGGGGCAATCCGGGGCAGCGCCTCAACCACCGTCACCTCGGCGCCCAGGTCGGACCACATCGAGGCAAACTCCAGCCCCACCGCGCCGGCGCCGACCACGATGGCCGAGCTCGGCACCGCCTCAAGGACCAGGGCGTGGTCGCTGCTGATCACGCGCTTGCCGTCCAGCTCCACGCCGGGAAGGCTCTTGGCGTAGGAGCCGGTGGCGACAACGAAGTGTCCCCCCTCGATGGTGCGCTGGCCCCCCTCTCCATCCACCGTCATCTTCTGAGGCGACTCGAATGCGCCGGTCCCGCTGAGGACCTCTATCTTGTTCTTCTTCATCAGGAACTGCAGACCCTTGTGCAGCTGGTCGATGACCTTTTGCTTGCGCGCGTTGGCGGCGGACCAGTCGATCTCGATGTTGCCCACCTTGACGCCGACATCGGCGCCGTGGAGCGCCTCCTGGTAAACGTCGGCAGTGTGCAGGAGCGCCTTGGCAGGGATGCATCCCTGGTGCAGGCAGGTTCCACCGAGCTTTTCACGCTCTACCAGGGCCACGGTGAGCCCCAGCTGGGCCGCCCTGATGGCGGCGATGTAACCACCGGTCCCCGCACCCAGAACCACCAGGTCGAACCGGTCTTCACTCATCTATGCCCCCATTGTAGACCGAGGCGAACCAGCATCTGGCCGTATTCCAGGCACAGGCCGGAAGCGCGGCTTGGTGGGCTACTTCAACGCCGCCAGGGCGGCCTGCAGCTGGTTGTCCTTGGCGGCGTCCGAGGTCGATGAGTCGATGTCGTACAGGTCCTCGGGCTTGTCCAGGGCCACCACCTTGTCAGGCGTGATGCCGTTCTTGTCGATCGACTGGCCATTGGGCCGGAACCAGTAGGCGATGGTCAGGTGGATGTCGCCGCCGTTGCGCAGCGGGTAGTCCTGCTCCACCAGCCCCTTGCCGAAGGTCTTCACCCCTACCAGCGTGGCCCGGTGGTTGTCCTCCAGGGCACCGGCCGCGATCTCCGATGCGCTGGCGCTGTTGCCGTCCACCAGAACGACCAGCTTCTGCGTGAAGGCGACCCCATGGCCACTGACCTTGTGCTCGTCCTTGGAGTTGTTCCTGCCGACCACGCTCACCGTCGTGCCCGACTGGACGAACTCCGAAACCACCGCGTCGGCGGCGCTCACGTAGCCGCCGGGGTTCTGGCGGAGGTCGAGAATGATCTTGTCGTCGCCGTGGCTGATGCCCTGCTGCAGGGCTGACTCGAAGTCCTGCGCGGTGGTGGCGCCGAAGTCGTTGATACGGACGTAGAGGACCTTTGGTGCGATGTCCTTGGAGCGCACGCTGGGGACGACGATCTTGTCGCGCGTGATGTCGAAGTCGAGGAGCTGCGTGCCCCGGCTCACTTTGAGCTTGACGTGGGTGCCGGCCTGGCCCTTGATCTTGTTGACCGCGGTGTCGAGGGTCATACCGTCAGTGGTCTGGCCGTCGATCTCGGTGACGACGTCGCCAGGCTTGAGCCCCGACTTGGCCGCCGGCGTGTCGGGCAGCAGCTTGATGATCGTGAGCTTGCCGTTCTGGGTGCTCATGGTGGCCCCTATCCCTGCGAACGAGCCCTGCAGGAAGTCCTGGTTCTGCCTCAGCTCCTCTGGGGTGAGGTAGGTCGAGAAGCCGTCGCCGAACTTGCTGTTCAGGTAGAGCTGCACCATGCCCTTGGCGGCCCCGTTGAACGCGTCGTCCCCATTGACCGTTTTCGGGTACTCGTGGGCCATGACGTCGTAGATCTGCTGCAGGGTGGCGAAGTCAAGGCCATTGGTCCTCTGGGTGAAAAGCAGGGCGGCCGGGATCTGGTTGTTGAGCGACGGCCCGTAGTGAAACTGGGCCAGGAATCCGCCGTAGAACGAGAGCAGCATCGCCGCCAGCACCAGGACTGCCCCCAGCAGGCGTCGCTTCCAGCGGCGGCCGGGCCGGTTGGGTGGCGCTCCGGAGGCTCCTTCTTCCCACCCCCCGAACCCGCGACTTACCGGAGGTTCGGGGTCGGAGGGATCAGCAGCCAACGTAGTTGCAGGGGTTGACTGGGTTGCCGTTTAGGCGGATCTCGAAGTGAAGGTGAGGTCCGGTGCTGAAGCCGGTGCTGCCCTCGTAGCCGATCGCCTGGCCCTTGGCCACGGCGGTGCCGCTGCCGATGGCGAAACCGGACATGTGGCCGTATAGCGAGGTGAAGCCGTTGGCGTGGACGATGATCACGTGGTTGCCGTAGCCGGAGCCACTGGAGTAGGTGTACGCGATGCCGCCGTCGGTCGCGGTGATGGTGCTGCCATAGGGCCCGGCGATGTCGATGCCGGTGTGGAAGTACGGTGGGTTGCAGTGGTAGCCCGGGGGCGGCGGGGGTTCACCAGCGAAGTCGGTGCAGCCAAAGCCCTGGGTAATGGGACCCTGGACACCGGGCCAGGCGAAGATCCCCGATGAGTGGGCCCGGCCGCGGGCGGCCTCGAGCTGGGCGATCTCGGATGCGACCGCCGCTGCTGAGCGACGGTTCTCGGCCTGCGCCTGCTCCAGGGACGAGTGGGCCGATGCCAGCTGGGAGCGCAGCGCCGCCTGCTGCGCGTACTGCCCTCGGAGGGCGTTGGACTCGTCCTGGATCCGCTTGACGGTGGCCGCCTGGTCGTCCTTCTTGCGGCTCAGCTGCGCCATCAGGTCCTCGATCGCCGCCTTGTCCGCCTTGATCTGGTCGACCAGGACCTGGTCGGAATGGGTGATGTCCCGCATCAGGATGAAACGGTCCATCAGCTGGGAGAAGTTGCTGGCGGTGAAGAGGCTGTCCATGAAGGTGTTGTCCCCGCCCTGCTTGTAGAGGGTACGGGTGCGCTGGTTAAGAATCTCTTGGCGGCGCTCCAGCCGCGCCCGGGTGGCGTCGAGGTCGCGCTGGACCTGGTCGATCTGGCCGAGGATGGCGTCAAGCCGGGCGTTCTCGTCGGCGAGGTGCGCCTCAGCCGTCTGGATCTGGCCGGTGAGCACGTCGAGCTGGGCCTGGGCCGAGCGCTGCCGGGCCTCGTTCTGCTTGAGTGCGTCCTGCTGCTGCTGGTACTGCTGGTTGAGCTGCTGCTGCTGCTGCTGCTTGTCGCCGATGGCGTCAGCGAGGACGCCGGGGACCGGCGTCGCCGCCATCAGGCCCAGCACCGAGAGCAGCAGGATCGCCAGCAGCCTGGTTCGCATCACGGACTTCAGGCCTGCAAGAAGCGCCGCACTCCCAGGTAGCTGCCGAAAGCGCCCAGGCTCACGCCGATGGCGGCGAGGACCAGGCACAACTCTCCAATGAAGCCGGCGTCATAGCTGAGAGGAAGGAAGGGGACGGCGCCGCGAACGTTGTCTACAAACGGGTGGTAACCACCGGCAACCACCAGGATCGCCAGCAGCGAGGCCAGGAACCCGGCCATCATGCCCTCGATCAGGAAGGGTCCGCGCACGAACCAGTCGGTGGCGCCGACCAGCTTCATCACCTCGATCTCCTTTCGCCGCACGAAGACCGCGGTGCGAATCGACATCATGATGATGAAGACGGCCACCGCGCCCAGCCCGCCGAGGATGGCGACGCCGGCGATGCCGATGAACCGGCTGAAGAGCACGACCTTGTCGATGACCTCCTTGCGGTAGTTGGTGGGTCCCTGTTTGTCGAGGATGGGCAGGCCCTTGACGTCGCTGGCGATGGCGTCCAGGTCCTGGATGTTCTTGACGTCGACGTCAAGGGAGGCCGGCAGCGGGTTCTGGCCCTCGAGGTTGGAGATCATGTCGGGCGGGATGCTGGGGTCCTGCTTGTAGCGCGCCAGGGCCGATGCCTTGTCGACGTAGGTGACCGACTTGACCCGGGAGTCGGTGCGGAGCCGGTTCTCCAGCTCCATCGTGTTCTGCAATGGC
Organism: Candidatus Dormiibacterota bacterium; assembly: GCA_049644325.1. GTDB lineage: Bacteria > Chloroflexota > Dormibacteria > DASZGP01 > DASZGP01 > DASZHA01. The sequence continues at coordinate 19,278 of JBARRR010000011.1, read as the reverse complement.
GTCGCGTCGGCGATGAAGATCGAGATCGTCGAGGCCTTGGCCTTGAGGCTGTCGATCGATTGGTTGAAAGAGTGGCCCAGGACCATGGCGACACCGGTCATGAGCAGCACCACGAACATCACCGACACGGCGAAGACGGAAAGACCTCGGTTGCGCCAGAAGTTCTGCCACGCCGCCCGGACCGGGAAGACCAGGCTAGTTAGCATCGGGCTCCAGCGGGATCGAGGCGTGGTAGCCGCCAGAGGCGTCATCCCGGATCACGACGCCGTCGTTGATGACGATGACCCGGCGCTGCATGACGTCGACGATCTCCTTGTTGTGGGTGGCCATGACCACCGTGGAGCCGCGCCGGTTGATCTTCATCAGCAGCTGCAGGATCTCCCACGAGGTCGCCGGGTCGAGGTTGCCGGTGGGCTCGTCGGCAACGAAGATCTTGGGGTCGTGGCTGAGCGCGCGGGCGATCGCCACCCGCTGCTGCTGGCCACCGGAGAGCTCGTCAGGGAACTTCTTCTCGGTGCCCTCGAGGCCCACGATGCTGAGCACCTCTTCGACCTTGGCCTTGGTCAGGCGGTCCACCCCCCGCGTCACCCGCAGCGCGAACTCGACGTTCTCGAAGACGGTGAGCTTGGGCAGCAGCTTATAGTCCTGGAAGACGATGCCGATCTTGCGGCGCAGCTTGGGCAGGTGGCGGTGCTTGAGACGGCCCAGCTCCTGGCCATCGATGTAGATCCGGCCGGTGGTGGCTTGCTCCTCTCGGATGAGGAGGCGGACGAGGGTCGACTTACCGGCCCCCGATGGCCCGACCATGAAGACGAAATCCCGGCGCGCAATCGACAGGTTGACGTTACGCACGGCCTCGGTGCCATTGGCGTAAATCTTGCCCACCTGCTGGAAGCTGATCAGTGGCGCTTCAGCGATGAGCTCGGGGTCTACCCTGGTCTCCGGCTGTGATGACGTAAGCAAAATCTCCGTTGGGACCTTCGCAGGCCTGGGATGGGCCCCCCTTCAGGACGTGGTTACTATACCATCGCCAAATTCGAGCCCCAGTAGGAATTGGGCGCCTTTCGAACGGACTTGTAACAGGCCCGGGAAGGACGTCTGCCTCCCCATACAATGGGCCCGTGCCGCCCCCCAATACGCCCGCCATCAACCGATTGGCGTGGACTCCAGGATTGCTCACCGCCGCCTGCCTGGTGATCTGCGTGGTCTACGGCACATGGCAGCTATCGCCGGTCTTCTGGTCCCAGGCGGGCAATGACAGCCGCGTCTTCTACGCCGCCGCCCGACTGGCTTCCACCGGTGACAACCCCTATGACTTCGGCCGCCTGGCCGCGGTCGAGGGTCAGCTCAACGCCGAGGCGCGAGCGGCCGGTAACGGCCGTGACTCACTCTCGCCCAATGAGTACCACTACCCGCCGGTGATGACCCGGGCCTTCATGGCCCTGGCGCCGCTTGGCGACTTCGGCTTCCTGGTGGCCGTTTCCCTGCTGGCCCTGGTCGCCGGGTTGACCGGCTTCGAGCTCATCCTGTCCGCCCTCGACTGGCGCGGACGCTGGCTGCCACGGCTCTTCTTCGTATTCTCGCTGCCCATGCTGACGGTGCTCAGCAGCGGCAACCCCGCCACCCTGCTGCTGCTGTCCTGGGGAGGCGCGTTGTTCGCCTCGCGTCGGGGCCGTCCCCTACTGGCGGGGATGCTGCTGGCCGCGTGCTGGATCAAGCCACCCGTGGGGGTGCCGGTCGCGGTGGCGCTGCTGGCCGCCGAGCGTGCTCGTTGGCGCCCGATGCTGGCCGGGCTGGCGCTGGGAACGTTGGCCTTTGCCGGCGCCTGTGTGGTGACCGGCGGCGCCGGTGGAACCGCGGCCTGGCTGCGCTCGCTGGTCGACTTCAGCGCCACCATCAACGCCAACCAGACCGCGGTGATCCAGCAGCGCTTCCTGGCCGGGTTGTCGGCGCCCTTCTTCTTCCTCGGACCGCTGGCCGCGGGCGGCGTCGCCGTGGCCCTGGTGACCGGCGTCCTCGTCTGGGCCGGGCGGGGGGGCTCGCTGGGCGTGAGCGGCGACCGGGCGCCGCTTGGCCTGGCTCTCCTCACCGCCGCCGCCCTGGCGGTGGCGCCCTACATCCACACCTACGACCTGGTCCTGATGGCGGCGCCGCTGCTGGTTCTCTGTGCTCTACCCCTCACCGGCCTCAACCGCGGCGTGCTGCTGCTCTGGGCCCTGGCCCCGGTGCTCAACGTGGCGGTTGTCCTGGCGGTGGTCGCGGTGACCGGAAGCCTCGACACCCCCTGGAGCTTCGCCGCGGGGCTCAATGCCCTGACCCTGGCGGCGGTGGCGATCGCCGCCGGCCATGCCAGCCGCGCCACCGCACCGGCGACGCAGCCCGCGACCGCCTAGGCCGAGCTCGACTCCGCGGCGGCCGCCTCGGCCTTCATGAACGCCCCCATCAGACCGTCGAGGTCCCCTTCGAGGACAGCCTGGGCGTTGCCGACCTCGAAGCCGGTGCGATGGTCCTTGACCTGGGTGTAGGGCTGGAGCACGTAGGAGCGGACCTGGCTGCCCCACTCAGCCTTGACGTGCTCGCCCTTCAGCTCCTGGACATGCTCCAGGTGCTGCTCCTCGGCGAGCGCCACCAGCTTGCTGCGCAGGATCTTCATGGCCACGTCGCGGTTCTGGTGCTGGGAGCGCTCGTTCTGTACCGCGACCACGATGCCGGTGGGCAGATGGGTGATCCGCACCGCCGAGCTGGTCTTGTTGACGTGCTGGCCACCCGCGCCGCTGGCGCGGTAGGTGTCGATTCGCAGGTCCTTGTCGTCGATTGCGAAATCCTCGCCACTGACCTCGTCCAGCTCGGGCACCACCTCAACCCGGGCGAACGAGGTGTGACGGCGGTGGGCCGAGTCGAAGGGCGAGAGTCGGACCAGGCGGTGGATGCCGTGCTCGCTGCGCAGCCAGCCGTACGCGTTCTCGCCTGAGATCACCAATGTGGCGCCCTTGATGCCGGCCTCGTCGCCCGGGGTCACGTCGAGGACCTCGACCTTGAAGCCGTGGCGCTGGGCCCACCGGGTGTACATCTGCTGCAGGATCTCAGCCCAGTCCTGGGCGTCGACCCCGCCGGCGCCCGCCGACAGCGAGAGCAGCGCCGGCCGGCCGGCGTACGGGTGACTGAAGAGGAGGTCGACCTCGCGCTGGTCGAGGTCTGCCGCCAGCCGGTTGACGTCCGCGGCGACCTCCGCCAGCAGGCCGGCGTCCGGCTCTGACTCCAGCAGCTCCAGCATCTCAACCGCGGATCGCGAGTCGCGGTCCAGCGCTTCGATCATGTCGATGCGCGTCCGGAGCCCGGCGGCCTCCTGGCCCAGCCTTTGCGCCTCAGCCTGGTCGTCCCAGAGGTCGGGGGCGCTGAGCAGCGGCTCCACCTCCTCCAGCCGGTGCTTGAGACCGGCTAGGTCAAAGATGCTCCTTGAGCTGCTGGACCCGGCCGTAGATCTCGTCGGCGGTGGCGCGCACAGCCGCCGGCTCCAGTGCCGGAGTCGGGGCGGTGGCGGCCTTGGGGGTCTTATCCGCGCTCATGGCGCCGAGTATAGGGGGCTGAACTTCGCCTCGGCTATCCTGTGCGGATGCCCGTCGCCGCCGCCCCCGCGGTCCCCGAGACCGCCCTCCGGCACTGGCTTCGCACTCGCTGGCGGCTGGCCTACCTGGTGTGTGTGTGTGGCGTGATCCTCTACGTCGCTCGCGCGGGTTTCCAGCTGGTCATCATCCGCACGGAGCTCCCCTTGCAGGACTTCCCCGAGTTCTACAACGCCGCCGTGGCCCTCAACCAGGGCGGCGACCCCTACACCGCGTTCATCTCCAACTGTCCGGCGGCCCACTGGTGCCTCGGCGGCTACATCTACCCCACCCTGTTCGCCGAGCTGCTGCGGCCGCTGGCGCTGCTGCCGGTGGCCACCGCGGCCCAGGCCTGGCTGCTCCTCAGCCACCTGATGCTGGGCGCCAGCGCGGTGGTCGCCTACCGCACCGTCAGGCCCTGGCTTCCCCGCGGCGCGGCGCCCCTGCTCCTGGCGGCGTCGCTGTTCTTCCTCCCCGTCTACCAGAACCTGCACGCCGCTCAGATCGGGGCGCTGCTGCTCCTGGTGCTGACGGCGGCTGCTTGGTTCTTCGTCCGTGGTCAGCAGGCCGGCGGCGGCCTGGGATTGGGCCTGGCTTCCGTGCTGCGGGTTTCCCCGGTGGCGATGGCGCCCATGCTCCTCCGTAGCCGCCGCGACCTGGCCCGGCCATGGGGCATTGTCGTGATGGGGCTGACCGGGCTTCTCCTGCTGGCCGGCCTCTACCTGCTCACACCCGCCACCATCGAGTACTTCACCGAGGTCCTCCCGCGGATCTCGGCGGGCACCGGCATCTCCTCCAATGTCTCCTTGCCCGGGGTCGTTGAGCGGGTGCAGGAGATCGTCGCCGGCCGGGTCTTCATCGGCTCCAGCGTGTTCACCGTGATCGTGACCCTGGTCGGGGTCGGTATCACCTGGGTGGCCTCGCTGCGGCTCGACGGCGCCCGTTCTCGCGCCGCTGTTTTCGCCGCCTTCCTCGCGGTCCTGCCGGTGGTTTCGAGCATCACCTGGAACTATCACCTGATGAACGAGCTACTGGTGTACGCGCTCCTGGGCCCCACACTGGTGGCCGGCAGCCGCGCCTGGTGGCTGGCGGTGGCCTCCTACCCGCTGGTCTGGATCTACGCCGACGGCCTGCTACTCGTGTTCAACATCGGCACCCAGACCCCGCTTGGTACCGCCCTCTTCATCACCCTGACCAGCCTCAACGTTGTCGGCGCTGGCCTGCTCTGGCTGGCGTGCCTCGATGTCCTGCGCCTCAGGCGCCAGCGGGATGCCGCGTCAGACGGCTAGCGCCGGGCTAGCGGCCGTGACACTTTTTATATTTCCGGCCTGAGCCGCAGGGACAGGGGTCGTTGCGCCCCACCTTGCCCTGAGGTTGGGCCTGCGCCACCGCGGTACCGCCACCGGCCGGCGCGGAGCCGCCGACGATTGAGCCGATCGGCCTGGCTGGCGCCGTGGCTGACGCGGGCATCGGCCCCCCGGCCGCGGCGAGAGCGTCGGCGACGCCTGTGCCCGGGTTGTCCGCAGGGCCGGAGGCCACCGCCGCAAGCGCCGGCTGGGGGGCCGGCTTGGGCACCTCCTCGCGAACGATTTCGACGCGGAAGATGTTGGTGGCGATCTCGAACTGGATGTCGCGCTTGAGCTGCTCAAAGGCGGTGAAGGCCTCGTTCTTGTACTCCACCAGCGGGTCCTTCTGAGCGTAGCCCTGCAGCCCGATGGCGTCCTTGAGATGCTCCATCGTTGTCAGGTAGGCCACCCAGCGGCTGTCGATTGACCGCAGCATCACCCACTTCTCGATCTGGCGCAGGACCTCGGGACCAACCTCCTGCTCACGCGCCTCGTAGGCCTGCTCGACCATGTCGTAGAGCGCCTCGATCACCGCTTCGGGGGTGTTGCCCAACTGGTCCTGGACCTGCTCCAGCGGCGGCAGGGGCACGATCTGGCCAATGTGCTCGAAGAGCCCCGGCAGGTCCCAGAGGTCCTTGTGGCGGGCGTCGCAGTAGCCCGGCACGGTGTCCGCGATCATGTCGCGGATGAAGCTGAGGACGTTGCTGCGGGTGTCGGCGCCGGTGAGGATCTTGCGGCGCTCCTCGTAGATGATCTTGCGCTGGGTGTTCATGACATCGTCGTACTCGACGACGTGCCGCCGGGAGTCGAAGTTGTAGCCCTCGACCTTGCTCTGGGCACTCTCGATGGAGCGCGACACCAGCCGCGACTCCAGCGGGGTGTCCTCGTCCATCAGGCCACCCACCCGCTCCATGTTCTTGCCGAAGATCCGCATCAGCTCGTCCTCGAGGGAGATGAAGAAGCGGGTGCTGCCAGGGTCACCCTGGCGGCCGGAGCGTCCGCGCAGCTGGTTGTCGATGCGACGGGACTCGTGGCGCTCGGTGCCGATGATGTGGAGGCCGCCGATATCGGGTACCCCCTCGCCCAGCTTGATGTCGGTGCCACGGCCGGCCATGTTGGTGGCGATCGTCACCGCGCCCGTGGACCCGGCGCCGGCGATGATCTCCGCCTCCTTCTCGTGGAACTTGGCGTTGAGCACGTTGTGGGGGATGCCGCGCTTCTCCAGCACCCGCGCGATCCGCTCTGACTTGGCGATGTCGGTGGTGCCGACCAGTACCGGCTGGCCGGTCTGGTGGCGCTCGATGATCTCCTCGGCAACCGCCCGGTACTTGCCGTCCTCGGTCTTGTAGATGACGTCGGCGTTGTCGTCCCGGACCATCGGCATGTTGGTGGGGATGACGACCACCTCGAGGCCGTAGATCTTGTGGAACTCCTCGGCTTCGGTCAGCGCCGTGCCGGTCATGCCCGCCAGCTTGCGATAGAGGCGGAAGTAGTTCTGGAAGGTGATGGTGGCCAGGGTCTGCATCTCCTGCTGGACCTTGACCCCCTCCTTGGCCTCGATCGCCTGGTGCAGCCCGTCGGACCAGCGACGGCCGGGCATGGTGCGGCCGGTGAACTCGTCCACGATGACGACCTCGCCGTCGCGCACGATGTAGTCCTCGTCGCGGTGGAAGAGGGCATGGGCCTTGAGCGCCTGGTTGACCTGGTGGGCCTCCTCGGCGTTGTCGAAGTCGTAGATGTTGTGGACCCCGGTCCACTTCTCGACCTTGCCGATGCCCTCCTCGGTCAAGGCCACCGACCGGGTCTTCTCATCGACGGTGTAGTCCGTCTCCTTCTCGAGCCGCGGCACGATGCGGGCGTACTGCTGGTACTTCTCGGTGGAGTCGGTCCCCTGGCCGCTGATGATCAGCGGGGTGCGGGCCTCGTCGATGAGGATCGAGTCGACCTCGTCGACGATGGCGTAGTAGAGCTCGCGCTGGACGCACGATTCCAGGTCCTGGGCCATGTTGTCGCGCAGGTAGTCGAAGCCGAACTCGTTGTTGGTGCCGTAGGTGATGTCGGCGGCATAGGCCTCGGCGCGACTGCAGGGCCGCAGGTGGCGAAGGCGCTCGTCGGGGTGGCTGTCGTCGATGTAGTCGGGGTCGTAGATGAACGACTGGTTGTAGCCGCCGCCCTGCTGGGCCGGGCCCATGATCACGCCCACGGTCATCCCCAGGGCGCGGTAGAGGGGCGCATTCCAGCCGGCGTCACGCCGGGCCAGGTAGTCGTTGACGGTGACCAGGTGGGCGCCCTTGCCGGCCAGGGCGTTGAGGTAGAGGGCGAGGGTGGCGACCAGGGTCTTGCCCTCGCCGGTCTTCATCTCGCTGATCTTGCCCTGGTGGAGGACGATGCCACCCACCATCTGGACGTCGAAGTGGCGCATCCCCAGGACCCGGCGAGAGACCTCGCGGACGGCGGCGAAGGCCTCGGGAAGGATCTCGTCGAGGACCTCGTCGACCACCTCCTCACGGCGCCGGACCTCGAGCGCGGTGGCCTCCTCGTCGACTCCACCGTGGTCGTCCCGGACCGTGGGGTCGTCCTCGCCCCGGGCCTCGGCGATGCGCGCCCGGAAAGCGTCGGTCAGGGCCAGGAACTCCTCGTAGGTCCGGCCTTCCATCTCCGGCTCGAAGGCGTTGATCTCTTCAACACGGCGGAGATGGCGGGCAACCTCGCGGTCGTTCGGGTCGCCCAGGACCTTGGTCAGGAAACTCATGTATACAAATCTACCCGCCGCCGGCCGAGGCTATTCACGGGCCAGCGCATCACTGGCGGCCAGGCTTGCCCCCCGCATGCGGATCCCGGTGGGACTTGATCCGCTCCTTGCGTTTTCGCAGCTGCTGGTCGAGCTTGTCGACCACCGCGTCGACCACCTCCTGGAGGTGGGGCGCGGTGGCCCGGCCCTTGAGCACACGGCCCTGGACGTGGACCAGGAGCTCCGCCTGCTTGGGCGGGTTGAGGCTCTTGCGAGCCGGCAGGTCAAACTCCAGGCGGGCGTCGATGATGCGGTCGAAGTGGTGATCGAGGCGACGCACCTTGGCTTCGGCGTAGGAGCGAATCGTGGCCGGGAGCGGCATGTCGTGGGCGTGGATGACTAGGTTCAACGCGTCTCCTTACTCATAGCGCAGGCTGGCCACCACCGAGGCGCGAGATGCGCGCCGGGCCGGCAGGATGACCGCCAGCAGGCTTCCGACGGTCGCGATCAGGACGACGGCGACGATCACGTTCCAGGGAGCGACGTACGTGGGCTGGAAACCGAGGCTGGAGCCGGCGCGCACCATCAGGGCGACCAGCAGCAGGCCGACCCCGGTCCCCATCAGAGCCCCGAAGAGCCCGAAGAGGCCGGACTCGGCGAGGATGATGTTGCGCACCTGGGCTCGGGTCGCCCCCACCGAGCGCAGCAGGGCCAGCTCGCGGCCCGACTCGCTGATGTTGAGAAGAATCGTGGTCGCCACCGAGAGCAGCCCGAGGATGACGCCCACAAGGCCGATGCTGGCCAGCAGGACCAGCAGCTGGTCGAGGCCCTTGCGAACGCCGGCGCGGACGTCCGCAACCGACTCCAGCTGCATCCCGTACTTCTGGGCGGCCGTGTCGAGTGCGACCATGAAGCCCGTCGGCGGGTTGTCGGTGGGCACCACCTGGAGGACGTTGAAGCCGTCGGTGCCGAAATCCTGGCGGCCGTTGGCCAGCGAGATGATCGCGGTCTCGTCCCCGCCCGGCGAGGGCAATGCATGCTGCACGATTGCCGCCACCCGGTAGTTCACGTCGCCCACCGACCCGGTGAGCGGCACCAGGTCACCGACCTTTAGGTTGCGGGCGCTGGCAATGTTGGTCGGCAGGAAGAGGGCGCGGCTGTTCTCGATCTCGGTAAAGGGCCCGGCGCCACTTCCATCGACGAACTGGAAGCGCTGTCGCGAGGCGTAGTCGAGGGGATCGATGGCAGCCAGGTTGAGCGCCCGGTCACCGGACTTGACGGTCAGGAAGTTGACCGGTGAGGTGGCTCGCACGCCCTCGACCTTGTTGATCTCCTGGCGGATCTGCTCCCCCTGGTGGACGGGCGAGACGATCAGGTTGTCGGAAACGAAGAGGCTGTTGACCCAGGCGTCCCCGGCCCCCTCAGCCCCCTGGCTGAGCCCGGCCACGGCGACCACCAGTGCGGTGCTGACCAGCAGCCCCGCGATCGTCAGGGAGCTGCGATTGGGTCGCCGGATGATGGTGTTGCGAGCCAGCCGGGTCTCGATCGGCAGGATCGCCTGGAAGGGTCGGCTCAGGACCCAGGACAGGGGCCTGAGGATCAGCGGCGTCAGCATCAGGGTGCCGACAAAGATCGCCACCATGGCGGCGGCAGCCAGGCCCAGGCGCGTGCCGGTGAGGGCGGAGTCCGTCCCGCGCGACTGGTAGACCGAGACCAGCAGTCCCAGCCCGACCAGCAGCAGGATCGCCCCGATGGCTATGAATTGGCGGCGGGCTCGCTCCACCCTGACCCCTGCCTCGGGCCGGATCGCCTCCAGGGGGGCCACCCCCATGGCCCGGGTGGCGGGCAGTATTGCGCAGATGACGGTGGCCACGACCCCCAGCAGAGCCACCAGGGCAAAGGCCTGAGGGTCGAAGACGAACTGGAGCCCCGGCTGACCGCTGGCGCCGCGCAGGTACTCGATCAGCTGACGCGCGATCAGGAGCCCGAGGCCAAGTCCCAGCGCCGTCCCGATCACCCCCAGGATGGCCGCCTGGACCAGGAAGAGGGCCCGGATCCACCCCGGTGTGGCCCCCGCCGCCCGCAGCAGCCCTATCTCCCGCCGGCGCTCCATCACGGTGACCGCCATGTTGTTGTAGATCAGGAAGAGGCCGATGCCGAGCGCCATGATGGCGAAGAAGACCAGCACCGGCTGGATCTCGAGGTACGGGTCACGCTGGCCGCCGACAAAGGCGCGGTTGTCGCGAACGGTGTACTCCTCGGTGGCCTTGCCGCGCAGGTCCTGGCGGAAGGGTCCGTAGGTGCAGTCGGTGTACGAGCCCGGGCAGCTGGACTTGAGCGCGACACTGACCTGGGTGACCCGCGCGCCGAGGCTGAAGGCCTTCTGGGCCTGGGCCAGGGGCACGAAGACAACCGGGCCGAACGAGCTCTGTGAGAACGAGCTGTTCTTGACCAGGCCTTTTACGGTGTACTCGTCGGGACCGCTGGCGGTGAACAGGGTCAGCTTGCCGCCAACTCCGACCCCGTTGCCCTGCGCCCATTTGTCGTCCAGCAACACGGCGCCTTTGTCGGCCGTGCCGATGTCGATGCCCGCCGACACGTCGTATGGATGCAGCCGCTGCTCGGCGACGGGGTCGATGCCCAGCATCTGGAACGACACGGTCTTGCCGTTGGCCACGCCGCTAAGGCGCTTGGACACCACCGGGGCGGCCGCCGACACCTGGGGCAGCTTGCTGACCACGTCCACCATTCCCTGGCTGAAGCCCTTCTCGGAGAAGGCGAAGACCTCGGCGTCGGTGTTGCCGATCAGGGACCTGGTGGCCTGGCGCAGCTGCTCTTGCAGCGCCGCCGCCGTCAGGCTGGTGCCGAGGATGAGGCCGACGCCCAACGCCACCGCCGTGACGGTGAGGATGGAGCGCTCTAGCCTAGAGGCCGAGTTTCGCCAGGCGAGAGATAAGAGGAGCCGCATTGTGATCCTCCCGGCGTCCGAGTTCGATGGTCTCGATGATCTGGCCGTCGCGCATCACCAGGACGCGGTCGGCGTACGCCGCTGCCCGGGCGTCATGGGTGGCGATGATGGCGGTCTCACCGTCGTTGGCGCATCGGGCCCAGAGCAGCTCCAGCACCTCGTTCCCGGTGGTGAAGTCAAGGTTGCCGGTGGGCTCGTCGGCCATGATCACGGACGGCTTCATCAGGAGCGCCCGGGCGATGGCCACGCGCTGCTGCTCGCCGCCTGAGATCTCGTCCGGCCGGTGGCCCTGGAGGCCCCGCAGGTTGAGGTCCCGCATCAGGTCGGAGACCCTGTCGAAGTACGAGCTGCGCGCACCCGCAATCCGCAGCGGCAGGGAGATGTTCTCGGCCGCGGTGAGGTTGGGCACCAGGTTGAAGAACTGGAAAACGAAGCCGATGTTCTCGCGCCGGAAGATGGTGCGGCCGCGCTCGTCCATCTTGGTCAGGTCCTGGCCGTTGATCACGACCCGGCCGCTGTCCACGGGCTCCAGCCCGGCGAGCAGGTGCAGCAGGGTGCTCTTGCCGCATCCGGAGGGCCCCATCACGGCGACCAGCTCACCATGGTGGACGGAGAGGGTCACGCGGTCGACGACGGTGTGCGGCGCGGTCGAGATCCGGTAGGACTTGGTCACGCCATCGGCGCTCAGCACCGCGCCGTTGCTCGTGCCGTCAGACATTCAGGAACAGTCTAAGCACCTGGTCGACAACCGTCTCCAGCAGGCCCCGGGGGGTGGCCTCGCGGTCGGCGCCCTGCACTTCATTGGTGACACCCTGGGCCCCTCCGGCCGGCGAGGGGCTGGTCCCGGCCCCGTTGAGGTTGGGGCTGGGACAAGGCGGCTGACCCCCATCCGGAGCCAGGCTGGGAGCCGGTGAATTGCGGTCTGCCTCCCCTATCTCGACCGGGACCGGGCAGGTCTTTGGTGAGGGTGACGGCGCGGCTGGAGGCGGCGCCGTGTCGGCGGCCGGCGCTGGGGCACTGCCACCGCCACCCCCGCCCCCGCCGGTCGGCCGCGGCGGACGAGGTGGAGGGGGTGCGCCGCCGCCGCCACCACCCCCGCCGGGGCCGTTGATGAAGATCTCGGTGTACATGATCACGCCGTTGTTACCCATCCAGGAGCCGCTGGCGGCCCAGGCCCCGGTGCCCAGCTGGTTGTAGTTGCCCATGATGTTGGCCCGGTGGTCGGGGCTGTTCATGAACGCGGTGTTGATCTGGCTCACACTCTGGCCCGGCGGGTAGTTGTTCCACCCGATGTTCTCGCCCGCCGAGGAGTAGGCGCCCAGGCTGAACACGTTCCATACGTAACCGCCACAGGGAGGGATCTGGTGGCTGAAGTACTGGCGGTTGATCATGTCAGCCGAGCGACCGCTGACCGCGGTGCCGCCACAGTTGCCGCCGGCACTGGTAGCGATGGAGTTGAGGTTGCCGTTGGACGCCAGGGCGCCCAGGCCGTTGGACGTGCGGTCCTGGTTGGTCAGCGAGAAAAGCTGGCCGGCGGTCCCAGGATCACCGGCCTGGACCAGCTGGGGCCGAACGGTGTAGCCGGCCACCAGGGCTCCCGTCAGACCGGCGATCAGGGCGATCCGAGCCGGTCGCCGCCACGGCGACGCCTGGGCCCCTACAGCTTCCCTATCGCCCGGCAAATCCGGCGCCGGCCTCAGCGTCTCGCGCTTGCTTGCCGGTCAGGGAAGAGTCGGACCAGCTCATGCGGGATCTCGAGGCCGAGGTCGAAGAGCTTGTCGATGATGTTGGGGCGGATACCCGTGGGCCGGAAGACACCCTGCACCCGGCCGGCGGCATCAACGCCCCGCTGGTCGAACACGAAGATGTCCTGCATCGTGATGGTGTCACCCTCCATTCCCGTGATCTCGGCGATGTTGGTGACTTTACGCGAACCGTCCTTCATGCGCGAGAGCTGGACGATCATGTCCACCGCCGCGGCGATCTGCTGACGGATGGCCTTGGCGGGCAACTCCATGCCGGCCATCAAGACGAGGGTCTCGAGTCGCGACAGGGCGTCACGGGCGCCGTTGGCGTGGATGGTGGTGAGCGAGCCATCGTGACCGGTGTTCATCGCCTGCAGCATGTCGAGCGCCTCACCGCCGCGGCACTCACCGACGACGATGCGGTCAGGCCGCATACGGAGGCTGTTGATCACCAGCTCACGGATGGCGATGCGACCCTCGCCATGCACGTCGGCGGGTCGCGACTCCATGCGACACACGTGCTCCTGGTTGAGCTGCAGCTCGGCCGCGTCCTCGATGGTGACGATGCGCTCATCACTGGGGATGAAGCTCGAGCACACATTGAGCAGCGTGGTCTTACCGGTACCAGTACCACCTGAGATCAGTATGTTGGCGCGCGCCAGGACGCACGCCTTGACGAATCCAACGGCCTCGGGTGAAAGCGTGCCGAAGTTGACCAGGTCCGACGCCTTGTACGGATCGCGTGTGAATTTCCGGATCGTGAGGATGGGGCCGTCGAGCGCCACCGGTGCAATGACGGCGTTAACGCGGCTGCCGTCCCAGAGCCGGGCATCGGCCATGGGGCTGCGGAAATCGATGCGTCGACCGACTGCGCTGACGATGAAGTCGATCACGCGAAGAAGGTGGTTGTCGTCATCGAACTGACGGTCGGTTAGCAATATCTTGCCGTTGCGCTCGACGTAAATCTGCTTCGGTCCGTTGACCATGATTTCGGTAAGACTGTCGTCGAGCACAAGGTCGCGGATGGGGCCAAGCGCGTCGTAATACTTGGCCAGCTCCTCGTGCGTGCGGGTACTTGTTACAGCCACTTGAATCCTCGAATGAGTCCGGGGTCGGTCAGGTCAGCCCACATATTCGCACACGACTCGTCGGAATCAACCCCTTTACGACACACTAATTTGAGCGTCGAGTTGCCATCCGTGCAACGACGATGCAACAGCCCTGCTTTTGCGCTCGCTGCGTGCCGCCTTCGCGCACATCACGCACACACCGTCTCAGCCGATTGCCAACGCCAGGCCGTAAACGCGCGCCGCGCCGGCGTCACGACAGGCCCGACCACACTCCATCAGGGTGGCGCCGGTGGTAACAACGTCGTCGACGAGGACCACCACCGACGGCGTGTCACCGCCGCGCCAGGCGAATGCGCCCTGCAGCGCTTGGCGGCGATCGTCACCGCCTCGCCCGACCTGGCTGCCGGTTTCCAGTTCTCTCACCATGGCGCCCGCCAGGCAGCCGAGCCCCGCGTCGACTGCAAGATGCCGTGCCAGCTCCTCGGCCTGGTTGTAGCCGCGCTGTCGCCGCCGGCGGCGCCCCAGCGGGACCGGCACCAGCACCGCCGCCGGGTCCGGGGGCCTCCAGTCGCGCCACAGCGTGGCCAGCGCCACCGCCAGCCGCGGCCGATCGCCGTACTTGAGGCGATGAACGGCCTCGCGCAGTGGTCCCTCCAGCCGCAGCGGAGCGAACAGCTCATCCAGCGCCGGGGGCGCCTCGTCGCAGAGCGGGCAGGGCGTGATCGACGTCCTCCGTCCGCAGCGCAGACAGACGTTGAGACGCGCGGGTCGCAGCGATGCCCGGCAGGCGGCGCAGAACCAGCCGCCAGCGGCCCGACACCCGCCGCAGCGCGGCGGGAAGAAGAAATCGACGATCGCCTCCCCGCGCATATCCCCCACCCAAGTCTACGGGCGCCTGGCGGCGCGTCCCCGGCTACTCGACGCGCAGCCGCCGGCCCTCCAGGGAGTGGTCGCTAAGGGTGCCCGCGGGGAGCTCGACGACGCTGCGAGCGCCGAAGACCAGCGGGCTGATGCGCCAGGGCTTGAGGTTGAGCATCACGCGTTTGACGCGCCGGGAGCGGTCAAGGAAGAGGACGTCGATGGCGAAACGCATGAAGAACATGTGGATCTGGTTGCACGGCTCCAGCAGCAACGCGCTGTCGCCGTCGATGCTGGGCCGGCCCATCAGGCCGACAAAGCGGTTCCAGGGGTTGGCCGCGATCTCCAGGCGGGGCACGATCGCCTCGCCCGTATCGGCGTCAACCAGCCGGGTACCGGCTACTCCCATAAAGCCTGAGGTGCGGTCAGTGCGCGAAGGTGTGGAAGATGACGAGGACCGCGGGACCCATGAGGACGATGAAGATCGTTGGGAAGATGAAGATGATCATCGGGAACAGCATCTTCAGGCTGGCCTGGGCGGCCTGCTCCTCGGCTCGCTGGCGCCGCTTGCGCCGCATCTCCTCGGACTGGATGCGCAGCACCTTGGCGATGCCGACACCGAGCTGTTCCGACTGGATCAAGGCCTGGATGAAGCTGTGCAGCTCCTCGACACCGACGCGGCGGCCCATGTCGTCGAGGGCCTCGAGCCGGGGCCGGCCCAGACGCACCTCGTTGAGGACCTGGGTGAACTCCTCCGACAGCCCGTTCTTGTATTTCTCGGTGACGCGCACCAGGGCAGCGTCGAAGCCGAGGCCGGCCTCCACCGAGATGGTCAACAGGTCCAGCGCGTTGGGCAGGGCCAGACGGATCTCCTTCTGACGCTGACCGACCTTCTGGCGCAGCCAGAGGTCAGGCAGGAGGTACCCACCTACGGCGGTGAGGGCGGTCAGCACGACGCGACCGACGAAGGCGCCCAGCAGCGGCAGGTCAACGCCAGTGAAGTTCCAGAAGGTGAAGCCAAGGATCGCGGCGATAATTCCGATCGCGACCTTGACCGAGATGAAGCCGTTCACGGTCAGGTTGCCGGGACGGCCGGCCAGCGCCAGCTTGTTCTGGATGCCGGAGATGCGGTCGCGACCGACACGGGTGTTGAGGAAGGCGCCCACGCGCTCCATCGCTGGCCGCAGGAAGCGGTCGGTGAAGGGTTGCTCCAGCTCGATCTCCTCGAGCGTGACCGCGGTGTCACGGAACTGCGCAAGCCGGGTCTCCAGCAGGTCCTGCCGCGGGGACATGGCCAGGCCGCGGAAGACCATGAAGACGCCGACCGCGCCGATGGCACCGATGATGATGACGAGGATGTTCATATCAGACCTCGATGCTCGCGATCTTGCGGATGATGGCGTAGCCGATGCCCATCATGACGAGGGCGACGGCCAGCATCCCCCAGCCCAGGGGCTCCTTGAACATCGGCGTGATGTATGAGGGGCTGACGAGGGTCAGGATCCCGACCAGCGCGAAGGGCAGCGCGGTGATGATGTACCCGGAGGCTCGGGCCTGCGCCGTCAGGGTGCGAATCTCGCCGTGGATGCGGATCCGCTCGCGGATGGTGAAGGCGATGGTGTCGAGGATCTCGGCCAGGTTACCGCCGACCACGCGGTGGATCTGAACGGCGGTGGTCATCAGGTCGAAGTCCTCGGACAGGATCCGGCTGTTCATGTGGTCGAGGGCGTCGTCGACGGTGATGCCGAGGTTCATCTCCCGGACCGCCCGGCTGAATTCGTCCGACATCGGCTGCGGCGCCGACCGGGCGATGGTGGCCATCGCCTGGGCGAATGAGTAACCGGCCTTGAGGGCATTGCTGAGCAGCAGGATGGTGTCGCCCAGCTGGTTGTTGATGGCGCGGGCTCGGCGGCGCTGGCGGAACTTTACGTAGAAGCCCGGGACGAAGTAGCTGAGGACCGCGAAGATCACCGCCACGATGAAGGTGCGGTTGATCAGGTAGGTGAGCAGGAAGGTCAGCACCATCACCCCGATCACGATCAGCGCGTACTCCGAGACGCGCAGTTTGATGTCGGCTCGAGCCAGGTTGTCGGCGACTTTTGAGGTGCGCGGGCGGCTGGTGAGAACGCGGTTGAAAGCGTCCATCGCGCCGGTGAAGACCTCGCGCGGGTTCTGCGGGCCCTGCGCAGCGCGGGGGAGGTATTCGGGTGGCAGGTCAGTGTCGGCAGCGGGGTTCCGGCTGGCCACCAGGCCGCCAAAGAACAGCAGCAGGCCTACTGAGACCATGCCCGCAAGAATCCAAATGACCATGTCTTATACCTCGTTGGGGGAAGTTGGCTCAAACGTGGAGATCGGCACTTCCTCGCCAGATTCTAGAAGGTGCTCCATGCACTGGGGCACAATTCCTGTCGCAGTGAAGTAACCCTTTACGCGGCCATCCTGGTCGACACCTGTCTGTTTGAAGGCAAACAGGTCCTGCAGCTGAACGTGATCGTTCTCGATCCCGGTCACCTCGCTGATGTTGGTGACCTTGCGCGTGCCGTCCCGCAGGCGCGCCTGTTGCACGATGATGTCGATCGCCGACGCGATCTGCTCGCGGATTGCGCGTGACGGCAAGTCCGCGCCGGCCATCAGCACCAGTGTCTCGAGCCGGCTGAGCGTGTCCTTGGGGCTGTTGGCGTGGACTGTGGTCAGCGAGCCGTCGTGACCGGTGTTCATCGCCTGCAGCATGTCCAGCGCCTCGCCGCCGCGACATTCGCCGACGACGATGCGGTCGGGCCGCATACGCAGGCAGTTGATGACCAGGTCGCGGATGCTGATCCGTCCCCGGCCCTCGACGTTGGCCGGTCTCGACTCCAGCGTGACGACGTGCTCCTGCTGCAGCTGCAGCTCGGCGGCGTCCTCCACGGTGATGATCCGCTCGTCCTCCGGAATGAAGTTGGAGATGATGTTGAGCGTCGTTGTCTTGCCCGACCCGGTACCGCCGGAGACCAGGATGTTGAGCCGGGAGCGCACACAGGCGCGTAGGAACTCAGCCATCGAGCGGGTGACGGAGTCGAAACGGATCAGGTCGTCGATGGTGAACTTCTCGGCGGCGAACTTACGGATCGTCATGGTGGGCCCGGTGAGGGCCAGTGGCGGGATGATGACGTTGACGCGCGACCCGTCCTTGAGCCTGGCGTCGACCATCGGTGAGCTCTCGTCGACACGCCGACCGATGGAGCTGACGACGCGGTCGATGACCTGCAGCAGCTGGCCGTGCGACTCGAAGGCGACCGGTGAAAGCGTCAGCTTGCCGTGCTGCTCGACGTAGATCTGGCGCGGCCCGTTGATCATGATCTCGGTGACCTCGGGGTCGTTGAGCAGCTGCTCCAGGGGCCCCAGGCCGAGGACGTCATTGATAAGGGACTCGACCAGGCGGGCCCGCTCGTTGCGTGGCAGCGGGGTGCCGCTGGTGGCGAGCACCTCATTGACCAGCTCGCCGATCTTGGCGACGATGTCCTCCCGCTCGGCGGTGTCCTCGTCCTGCATCTCCTCGACGAGGCGGTTATGGACACGGGACTTGATCTTGGCGAACTGGGCCTGCGCCGGCGTCGGCTTGGAGGGCGCGGATGCCGCTGCCCGCGACGCCGGGGTTACCGGCTGGCGGGAGCGTTCCGGCGCCATCGGCGCCAGCGGGGCCTTCGTCTCTGCCTGCTCGTCCGCGGGTGGAGCGGTGGGGGCCGCCGGCACCAGGGTGACGTCGGTCGTCTCTGGCGCGGGGTCCAGGCGGCCGGCGGCCGGGCGTGAGGGCTCCTCGCCGCCGGCCTTCTTCTGAACGCGCTCTAGCAAACCCATGTTTGTCTCCCAGTCATTCCACTAACGGCGTCCGAACCGCAGGCCGCCGCGCCGCGCGGCTGGCGCCGCCATTGCGGCCTTCTCAGGTAGCAGCAGAGCCACCAGCTGGCGTATGCGCTGACTCGCCTCCGTCTCCGGGTTGGCGACCACAAACGGAATGCCTCTATTAATGGAGTTGACCACCGTGCGGGGGTCGTGCGGGATCTGCACTGCGATGGGGAATTTCAGGTGCGACTCGATGCTGTCCTTGTTGAACTCGGTATGCGCCTCGCACCGGTTGAGAACCAGGGTTATTGCTTCGGGCGGGATGGACAGCGTCTCGAAGAGGCGCAGCGCCAGCTTGGCGTTCTTGACTGCGGGAATCGAAAGCGCCGTGACCAGCAGCACTCGTGAGGCAACGTCGAGGGCGGATAGCGTGATGTCTCCCATGTGGGCACTGGTATCGACGACGACGAAGTCAAAGACCTTGCGCGCCTGCTCGAGGATGTGGTGGACATGCTCCGGCGTCACCAGGTCGGCCAGCTCCGGACTTGGCGCCGTGGGCAGGACCCGGACCCCGGCGGGGCCCTCGATCATCGAGTCGAACAAGAACTCCGGGTCGACGCGATCGATTGACTCCACCAGGTCGGAGATGCTCTGGGTCTGGGACAGGTTGAGAAGCACGCCGATGTCGCCGAACTGGAGGTCGAGATCGACCAGGCCCACCCGGGCCCCGGTCTCCTTGGCCAAAGCGCAGGCCAGGTTGGTGGCGATCACTGATTTGCCGACGCCGCCCTTGCCGCCGTAGAGGACGAAGATCTCGCCATTGGTGGTGCGAAGAACCGGCGCCGGGACGGGCTCCTCGGGGGCCTCCTGCTCGAGCGGCTCATCGGTCGCCACGGCGGCCTCGTGCGGAGCTTCGGCCTCAGGCGCTGCCGCACCGGCCTCCGGCTCGGCCACTACGAACTCGGTGGTGTCGGCCGCTTCCAGCGCGGGCTCGGCCTCAGCAGCCACCGCGGCGTCGGCTGCTTCGGGCACCACAACCGGCTCCGCAACCTCGGTGTCGACGACCGCCGGCTCGGGGGGTGCCTCCACCACGGCCTCCGGCGCGGGCGCTTCGGCCACCGCCACCTGGGCCACGG
>JBARRR010000010.1:0-6153 GCA_049644325.1 Candidatus Dormiibacterota bacterium | reverse complement strand
TGCGGTAGGTGAGGTCAGGGTCGGTGTCGACGCCACGGTGCTCGAGGAAGGCGCGGACGGACTCCCCCACGGCGGCCAGGACGACGTCGTTGACGGTCCCACCGAGCACGTTCTTGATCGCCTTGAGTCGGGCCAGCGGCACCGGCGCCAGCTCGATCCGACGTGCCCCGCGCACCTTGATGTTCAGGGGCCCGGACGGCGCCGGGCGCAGGAGGCTGGTCAGCTCGCCCAGCTTGCTAGCCCGCAGGGCCCGCGTGGCGACCTCGAGGGGCAACCCCGCCGGCCGCTTGACCAGCCCCGCAGCCGCCCCGGCAACGGCAAAGACGGCCTCCTTGGCGACGTCGCCGACGAGCTCGATCGAGGTCGGCTCGGCCGGCGGCCGGAACGGCTCGACGCCATCCGAGGCGCGGCCCTCGGGCTCAAAGTCCATCAGGATCGTGGCGATGTCGACAAATGACATGCCGTCGACCATGGCGTGGTGGGTCTTGGTGTAGACCGCCACCCGGTCGTCCTTGAGGCCCTCGATGATGTAGATCTCCCACAGCGGCCGGCTCCGGTCCAGCCGCCGGGCATGTAGCCGCGCCACCACCTCGAGCAGCTCCTCGCGGCCGCCTGGCCGGGGCAGCGCCACGCGCCGGAGGTGATAGCCGAGGTCGAAGTCGGGGTCGTCGATCCAGACCGGGTGCCCCAGGCCAAGTGGCACCCACCGGACCTTCTGCCGGTAGCGCGGCACCAGGTGCAGTCGCTCCTCCACGGTGTGGAAGATGCCGGGCACCCCCGGCCGCCCTGGAATCTCCGGCTCGCCCTCGAAGATGCAGAGGCTGCCAACGTGCATGGGGGCGTGCGACTGCTCGAAGTTGAGGAAGGCAGCGTCGAGAGGGCTCAGCCGCTCGGGCATAAGAAGTCCAAGTTTAGGACCGGCTGTCGAGGCCGGTTACCAGTGCAGCTCCCAGTCCCCGAACTCGCCTCGGTAGCTGTCCCAGGCGGCGTCGACGCGGTCGACCTCGGCCATGTGTGGCCCCACGCGGAGGCGCTCGAGGAACCCTTCCAGGGCGTGGCGTGGACCCTCCGCCTCTACCTCGACAGCCCCGTCGGAGCTGTTGCGGACATAGCCCTTGAGCTGCAGTTTTCGCGCCTCGCGGCTGACGAAGTCGCGGTAGCCCACGCCCTGCACCCAGCCGTGGACAACCACCCGCAGCCGTGTCCGGTCTTCGGCCTCCATGCGTGCCTTATTCTGTCTGCTCTGACAATCGGCCGATGCGGGGTGACGAGGAGGAGCTGGTGCCAGACCGGTACGACGTGATCGTGGTCGGCTCGGGGAGCGCGGGGGGCGTCGTCGCCAGCCGGCTGAGCGAGGACCCGGCGCTGAAGGTCCTCCTCCTCGAGGCCGGCCCCGACCTCCCCGGCGAGATCCCCGACGACATCCTCTACGTCCGCAGTGGCAGCGGCGTGGGCAGCCACGATTGGGAGTACGTCGATCCCTCGATCGGCGCCGCCCTCCCCCGCGGGCGTCTCGTCGGCGGCAGCAGCGCCGTCAACGCCACCGTGGCGCTGCGGGGGCAGCCCCAGGACTACGACGCCTGGGTGGCGCTGGGGGCCCGCGGCTGGGGCTGGGAGGACGTCCTCCCCTACTTCATCCGCCTGGAGGACGACGCACAGTTCGGCGACGCACCCTACCACGGCCGCGGTGGCCCCATCCACGTCACCCGCCAGCTGCCCCTGTGGGAGGCGGAGCAGCTCTTTGTCGCCGCCTGCCAGGAGCGGGGCCACGAGATCGTCGCCGACCAGAACCAGCCCGGGGCAGTCGGCGTCGGTCCCATTCCCCGCAACATCAAAGACGGCGTCCGCCAGAGCGTGCTGGTGACCTACCTGGCGGCGGCCCGCGGCCGGCCCAACCTGACAATCCAGGCCGGTACGCTGGTGGACCGCCTGCTGATCGACGGCGACCGGGCCACCGGCGTGGTGCTCGGCGACGGCAGCGAGGTCGGCGCGGGTACGGTCGTGCTTTCGGCCGGCGCCTACAACAGCCCCGGCATCCTGCAGCGATCCGGGATCGGCGGACCCGAGGAGCTCAAGGCGGTCGGCGTCGACTGTCGCCATCCCCTGGCCGGCGTGGGCCAGAATTTGCTCGACCATCCGAACACGATGATCGCGGTTGACATGGAGAACCCACCCGACCCCGACC
The DNA here is from genome assembly GCA_049644325.1 of Candidatus Dormiibacterota bacterium. GTDB lineage: Bacteria > Chloroflexota > Dormibacteria > DASZGP01 > DASZGP01 > DASZHA01. The sequence continues at coordinate 3,968 of JBARRR010000010.1, read as the reverse complement.
TCATCCGGATGCCCGCCCTGGTCAAGTTCCGGAGCTCCGAGGCTGAGGTGGTCGACGACCTCAAGATCTCGTTCTACCCGGGTGAGCTGTTCAACATGGGAGGGCTGACCGGGATCTACCTGGAGGTCAACCACGTCACCGCCCGGGGCACCGTCAACATCACCTCGGCCGACCCCGAGGCCACGCCTGATATCGCCCACCGCTACCTCAGCACCGACCACGACATGGGGCTGATGCTGGCCGGGATCCGCGAGGGCGCCGGCATTGCCGATGTCATCGCCAGGTCCGCTCGTTGCGAGGTCCTCCTCCCCGACGCCGAGACCCTGGCTGATGACGGGCTCCTAAAGGAACACGCCCGCAACTTCCACGGGACCGGCTACCACCCGTCGGGCTCGTGCCGCATCGGCGCCGACGACGACCAGATGGCGGTGGTCGATCCCCAGCTGCGGCTCCAGGGCATCGCCGGCCTCTTCGTAATCGACGCCTCGGTGATGCCCGACGTACCGCGCTGCAACATCAACCTGCCCACCATGATGATCGGCGAGCGGGGCGCCGAGTTTGTTCGAGCCGGCTTGTGAGGGCGAGCCCTCCCCAGGACCGGGTCGACGGCATGCTGCGGGACGGGACCTGGGTGATCTTCCGCCCCATCCGGCCCCGGGACAAGGCGGCCCTCAAGCGCGGAATGGCGATGCTGTCGCCGGAATCGCGCTACCACCGATTCTTTGCCGCCATCGATAGCCTCAGCCCCGCCCAGCTGAAGTACTTCACGGAGATCGACTACAACGACCACTTCGCCTGGTTCGCGGTCCTCCCCGGCACCCATCCTCCAACCGGCATCGGGGTGGCCCGCTACATCCGGCTACCCGACGACCCGGAGTCGGCCGAGGCAGCCGTGACGGTGCTCGACGATTATCAGCGGCACGGAGTCGGTACCGCGCTGCTGCGGCTGCTGGCGGGGACCGCGATCGAGCACGGGATCAAGCGCTTCGTGCTCGCGGTCATGGGCGAGAACGAGCCGATGCTGCACCTGCTGCAGACCACGGGCGCCGTCGTCGACAGCTGGGAGGACGGCATCGCACAGGTCCACGTCGACCTCCCGGCGACCGCGGAGGAGCTCGCCAAGACACCCGCGCCTGAGATCCTGCGCCACACCGCCGAAGGTCGCCTCAAGGGCCGGGCCGGACCCGGCGGCGTGGGCACGCGCTTCACCGGCGATGACACCTGAGGGCCCTCCAGCTCCCGAAACCTCGCTCGCCGAGCTGGTTTCAGCCGCGGCGATTCGCGATCCCGATGGAGTGGCCGCCGTTTGCGGCCCCCAGGGCATCACGTACGCCGACCTCGATCGCGCCGTCGGGGCGCTCGGCGCCGACCTGCTGGACCGCGGCATCGCCGCCGGACAGAGGGTCGCGGTCGTCGCCGGCAACGGCCTGGAGTTCGTGGTGATGGCGTATGCCGTGCTGCGTTCCGGGGCGGTGTTGGTGCCTATCTCGCCCAGCTCGCCGGCGGCCGAGATCACCGGGATGCTGCGGACCGCCAATGTCGAGATCGTGCTCAGTGACGTTGAGCACGAGGCCGTGGCCTGGGCTGCCGCGACCGCCTTTGACAAGCGCTGCGGCGCCATCACCCTGGACGTCGCCGCCAAGCGCAGCCGTGGCGACCGGCTCTCGTTGGGCCAGCTGACGACCGCGCCCAAGCCGCCGCCACCGGCGCGGCTGCACGCCGCCGCGCCGGCGGTGATCCTCTTCACCAGCGGCAGCACATCCCGGCCCAAGGGCGTGGTCCACAGCCATGAAAGCCTGTTCCGCAACGCGCTCTCGGTGGCCTGGGAGATGACGGCCTTGACCTCGGCGGACAGCATGCTGAGTACGGTGCCGCTGGCCCACTCCTTCGGGCTCAGCGCGGTGATGAACGCCTGTCTTCTGGCGGGCGCCCGCATCGAGCTGCTGCCCAAGTTCGATTCCGAGCCCGCCTGGCGCCTGATCCGCGACCGCGGGGTGACGGTTATCACCGGCGTGCCCACGATGTACCGGCGCCTGGCCGACGACGAGCACGCCAGCCGCAACACCGACCTCCGCCTGGCGGTGGTCAGTGGCGCGCCCTGCCCCCGAGACCTGGCCCGCGACGTCCGCCTGCGGATGGGCGTCCACGTGGTCGAGCGCTACGGGATGACCGAGGCCTCACCACTGACCTGGCGGGTGGTGTCCGCCGATTCCGTCGAGGGCGATGTCGGCTGGCCCGGCTGGGGCGTGCACATCCGCGCCGTCGACCCCGAGGGCAAGGTGTTGGGAAAGGACAAGGCCGGCGAGCTCGAGGTGGAGGCGCCCTCGATGCTGTTGCGCTACCTGAGCCCCGAGGACAACCGCGAGGGCTTCCACGACGGCTGGCTGCGCACTGGCGACATCGGCCTGGTTCGCGCCGACTCGGGCGTGACGCTCAAGTCGCGGCTCAAGGACATCATCCTTCGAGGCGGTTACTCGGTGGCCACGGGAGAGGTCGAGAGGGCGATAGTCGCCCACAAATGGGTCGCCGACGCGGCGGTGGTGGGTGTGCCCGACCGCGAGCTGGGCGAGGAGCTGGCCGCCGCGGTTGTCCTGCGCAAGCAGCGCCGCCTTCCAGCGGAGCTCGACGTGGTCGCCGACCTCGAGCGGCACATGGGCGACCGGCTGGCCTCCTGGAAGCGGCCGCGGTTGTGGAAGGTGGTCGACAAGCTCCCCCGGACTCCGCTGGGCAAGGTCAAGCGAGAGGAGCTGCTTCGCCTCTTCGACCAGGAGGAGTAGCCGGGCGCCTCAACCGGCGTCGGCGGCCCACGGCGGCTCGCCACTGGAGAGCACGATGGTAACCGGGCCATCGTTGACCAGCTCGACCTCCATGTGGGCTGCGAAGCGCCCGGTGGCGACCGTCAAGCCGCGGTCTCTGAGCGCAGCGGCGAACTGGTCGCAGAGACGGGCGGCGTGCTCTGGCGCCGCGGCATGGATGAAGGAGGGCCGGTGTCCGCGGGAGGTATCAGCGTGGAGGGTGAACTGGCTGACAACCAGCACGTCGCCACCGGCCGCCATAATGTCGAGGTTCATGCGGCCGTCGCCGTCCGGGAAGATCCTGAGGGTGGCCACGCGTTCCGCAAGGCGCCCTGCGGTCGCGGTGTCGTCGCCGGGAGCCACGCTGACGAGGGCGCACAGTCCGGCCCCGATCCACCCCACGACCTCGCCGTCGACCCTGACCTCGGCCCGGCCGACGCGCTGAACCACCGCCCGCATCGCCTAAATCTCTCACAACCGCTTGGTAGGGTTGTCGCAGGTTGGCTGACTTCTACGAGGAGCTTCGGGCTCCGTCGCGGGGGGCACCGCGGCAGCGGTCAGCGAGAGTCGGTAGGCGTTCTCGACGCCTGCGCTGGCTGGCGATTGCTGTGGGTGTCCTGGCGCTCACGATGACCATCTCGTTGGTGGTCGGAGCGGCGTGGGTCAACGCCCAGATGAGCTCGCTGCCGGCACCCAACAGCTCTCCGCCGACAGCCCAGTCGATCGTGATCTACGACCGGAACGGCAACATCCTGGCCGAGCGCAACTCACAGGGCAGCTTCCACGTCGTCCTCAAGCTGGACGAGATGGGACAGCTGGCCCCGGCCGCGATGCTGGCCGCAGAGGATCGCGACTTCTACCAGCACGGCGCCCTCGACCCCATCAGCATCGGTCGCGCCATCATCGTCGATGGCCTCAACCGCCAGCCCATCCCGGGCGGCAGCACCATCACCCAGCAGCTGGTCAAGATCGAGACCAACAACTCCGAGAAGACGTTCACGCGCAAGGTCCGCGAGGCGCTCACCGCTAACCAGATGGAGCAGCGCTACAGCAAGGACCAGATCCTGGAGGCCTACCTCAACCGCGTCTACTACGGTCACCGGGCGTATGGCATCGGGGCCGCCACCAAGACCTACTTTGGCGCCGGCAAGCAGGTCAAGGACCTGACCCCGG
>JBARRR010000009.1:0-4441 GCA_049644325.1 Candidatus Dormiibacterota bacterium | reverse complement strand
TTGTCCTCGCGGACCAGCGACTCCGAGATCAGGATCGCGTCCTCGAAGTTGTAGCCCTCCCAGGGCATGAAGGCGACCAGCACGTTGCGGCCCAGGGCCAGCTCACCCAGCTGGGTGGCGGGACCGTCGGCGAGCACGTCCCCGGCCTTGACCTCCTGGCCGGCGCGGACGATCGCCCGCTGGCTCAGGCAGGTGCCCTGGTTGGAGCGGACGAACCGGTGCAAGGGGTACCAGTCGATGTCGGGGCCCTTCTTGCCGTTGTCGACCTCGACCAGGATGCCGAGACCGCCGTGGACATCCTGTCGCTGCAGGTTGTGGCCCTGGTTGTAGCCCTTCGGCGGCGGCGCCGCGGTGGACACCACGGTGCCGTTGCGCTCGGCGACCACCAGCTCGCCCGAGTCCTTGGCGGCATAGAACTCCATGCCGGTGCCCACCACGGGCGACTCGGTCTGGAGCAGGGGCACGGCCTGGCGCATCATGTTGGAGCCCATCAGCGCCCGGTTGGCGTCGTCGTGCTCGAGGAACGGGATCAAGGCGGTGGCCGCACTCACGATCTGTTTCGGCGACACGTCCATCAGGTCGATGGTGGTGACATCGACGACCTGGAAGGCATGCTTGAGGCGCGCCGGGGTCCGCTCCTCGGCGAACTCCTGGTGCTCGTTCAGCGGTGCGTTGGCCTGGGCGACGGTGTAGAGGTCCTCCTCGTCGGCGGCGAAGTAGGCGATCTCGTCGCTAACCCAGGGGACGATCTGGGCCGTGACCTTGGCCTTGGCCAGGGCGGCGGCGTCCTCCTTGGTCAGACGCTGGCCGGCGCGCAGGCGCCGGGCGCCGGCGGAAACGCCCTCGCGGAGGACGCGGCCGACCAGCTTGGCCTGGTCCTTGTCGGCGGCCAGCTCGCGGTAGACCTTGCGGAACGGGGTCTCGATAAAGCCGTACCCGTTGACCTTGGCGAACGTCGCCAGCGAGCCCATCAGGCCGATGTTGGGACCTTCGGGGGTCTCGATCGGGCAGATGCGGCCGTAGTGGCTGAAGTGGACGTCGCGGACGTCGAAGCCGGCGCGCTCGCGGCTGAGGCCGCCGGGGCCAAGGGCCGAGAGACGCCGCTTATGGGTCAGCTCGGCCAGCGGGTTGGTCTGGTCCATGAACTGCGACAGCTGTGAGCTGCCGAAGAACTCCTTGATGGCGGCGACCACGGGACGGGCGTTGATCAGCGAGGCCGCGGTCACGGTGGCGGCGTCGCAGATGGTCATCCGCTCCTTGATGATCCGCTCCATCCGGATCAGGCCCATGCGAAACTGGTTCTGCAGGAGCTCGCCGACGGCGCGCACCCGGCGGTTGCCCAGGTGGTCGATGTCGTCAGCCTCGCCGGTGCCATTGTTGAGCTGGATCAGCTGCTTGATGATGGCGACGAAGTCCTCGTTCTCGAGGATGCGCACGTCCTTCTTGGGGTCGAGGCCCAGCTTGCGGTTGAGTTTGTAGCGGCCGACGCGGCCGAGGTCGAACCGACGGGGGTTGAAGAAGAGGGACTGCAGCAGGCCACGGGCGTTGTCGACGGTGGGCGGATCTCCGGGCCGGATCTTCTTGTAGAGCTCGATCAGGGCCTCGTTGACGTTGGTCGAGGGATCCTTGTCCAGGGTCGACTGGATGTACTGGTGATCAGGGTTGTTGTCGACGTCGGCGAAGAGGCCAAGGATCTCCTCGTTGGTCTCAAAGCCGAGGGCACGGACCAGGGAGGTCACCGGGATCTTGCGCTTGCGGTCGATCTTGACCGTGAGGACGTCCTTGTTGGAGGTCTCGATCTCCAGCCAGGCGCCGCGGTTGGGGATCAGCTTGGCCGCAAACAGGGTCCGGCCGGTGACCCGGTCCTCGGCGTCAGTGAAGTAGACGCCCGGCGAGCGCACCAGCTGGGAGACAACCACGCGCTCGGTGCCGTTGACGATGAATGTCCCCTCCTCGGTCATGATCGCGAAGTCGCCCATGAAGACCTCGGTCTCCTTGATTTCGCCCGTCTCCTTGATGGTCAGCCGGGTGTTGATCCGAAGCGGCGCCGAGTAGGTCATATCGCGGGCGCGGCACTCTTCCTTGTCGAACTTGGGCTCGCCGAAGGAATAGTCGAGGAAGCGGAGCTCGTAGTTCTTGCCGGTGTAGTCGGTGATCGGGTTGATCTCGTCGAAGAGCTCCTTGAGGCCCTCGCGCTTGAACCAGTCGAAGGAGTTGAGCTGGGTCTGGATCAGGTCGCCAACGGTCAGCATCTCGGGGATGCGGCCGTAGGAGTGGCGAGTGGCGGGGGCTAGGGTTTCAGTCATACGTGAGGCGACCTCCGGCGAAAGTCATTAGCGGGCACGGCAAGGGACGGCGAGTGGCTAGTCGAGGGCAGATGTCAAGGGCAGGGACAGATAGGGACGGCAAATCAAAGGCGGCAATACTTGTAACGCGTCGGGGGACGAAAAAAGTCCCCTCTCCTGGATCGGGGACTGAAGGTCAAGCGGCTACCACTAGCGCAAATAGTAGCACAGGCTGTTACAGCCGCGCAAAAGCGACGGCGTCAAAACGCCGTTAGCACGGACGGTAGTATACACAGCCCGGGGACCCCGTCAAGTGACAGTCCGGCCGCTGAATGATGCTTATCCTGTGTCAGAGCCGATCGGAGGGCCTGATTGAACGTGATCGCCGAGCGCTGCCCCAACTGCGGCGCCCCGCTGAGGCTGGAGCAGGGCGTCTGCGCTTTCTGCCACGTCCCGTTGGAGGTTGGCGGTCAGTTGCCGGCTCCAGACCTGGCCACCGGGGCGTTCGCCTTCACCGTCGAGGACGTCTTCCATATCAAAGGACGCGGCACCGTGGTAACCGGCCGGGTTGCGGGGAGCCCGGTCGGAGTGGGTCAGGCGGTGATCGTCACCACGCCCTCCGGGGAGCTGGCTTTGACCGTCGACGGACTGGAAACCTTCCGACGCCAGATCGAGTCAGCGGCGCCCGGCACAAACGTCGGAATCCTGTTGCGGGGAGACGGCGCCGAGACCATCCAGGCTGGCGCTACGATCCGCATCGCCTGAGATCGAGGGCGGCCGGCGCCGCCCTCCGGTGGGCCCTGGCTACTTGACCTCGACCTCGCCGCCGGCTTCCTTGATCTTGTTGGCGATGGACTCGGCCTCCTCCTTGGAGACGCCTTCCTTGACCGGCTTGGGAGCGCTGTCGACCAGGTCCTTGGCCTCTTTGAGGCCCAGCCCGGTCAGTTCGCGGACGGTCTTGATGACGTTGATCTTGGCGTCGCCGGGGCCGGTGAGCACGACCGAGAACTCGCTCTGTTCCTCGGCGGGGGCGGCGTCGCCACCACCAGCGCCACCTGCGGCCGGGGCGGCGGCTACGGCAACAGGAGCCGCGGCGGTAATGCCGAGCTTCTCCTCCATCAATTTGACGGCGTTGACCACGTCAAGCACAGTCCACTCCTCGAGAGCGGCGACGAAATCTTCGGGGGTTACCTTGGTAGCCATTTCTTTCTCCTTTGTCCTTGTCTTAGCTCTGCGCGCCAGCGCTCTCGAGCTTCTGGCGGTAGGCGTCCAGTCCATTGGCCAGCTGCTGCACCACGGAGTTGAGGGCGGTGGCCAGCTGAGCCACGCTGTGGTTCAGGGTCCCGGCCAGCTGGCCGAGGAGGGCGTCGCGACCGGGGAGCTCGGCCAGCCGCTTAACCTCGTCCGCATCCAGGAGCTGCTGGCCCAGCATCCCGCTCTTGATGGTCAAAAGACGGGTCTGCTTGATGAACTCGTTGACCAGCTTGGGCGCCGCGATAGGCTCGTCATAGCCGATGGCCATGCCCACGGGGCCGATCAGCTGGGCCTTGAGGTCCTCGAGACCGGTCTCGTCGGCGGCCCTCCGGGCGAGCGTGTTTTTGACCACCATGTACTCGACGTTGCCGCCACGCAGCTTGCGCCGCAGGTCCTGCATCTGGGCCACGGTCAGGCCCCGGTAGTCGGTGATGACCAGGCTCTGGGCGCGCTTGAGCTTGTCGCTGACCTCTTCGACGGCCTCGGCCTTTCTTGGGGTTGCCATGGACTCCTCCAGGAACAACGAAGACCTTCCCCGCGCGCAAACGGGAAAGGCCTCCTCGCCCCGGGAGTCCCGGAGCCGGCTCTGGCAACCCGCCTGCGTAGCGGATTAAGGAGCGCCAGTCGCTTGACTTGAGGCCCCGGCTACGGTCTTCGGCTATTCAGATAGACGCTCGGCCCGGCCGAACAAGGGCAAAGTATATCGAGCGGCTAGGCGTGCGTCAGCTTGGACGCCGCCGACGGGTCGACCCCGGCCGCCGGGCTCATGGTGCCCGCCAGGTTGACGCTCTTGACGTAGACGCCCTTGGCCGCCGAGGGCTTGGCTTTGACGATCGACTCCATCAGCGTGGAGAGGTTGTCCAGCAGCTGGTCCTCGCTGAAGGAGGCCTTGCCGATGACGC
>JBARRR010000008.1:0-3081 GCA_049644325.1 Candidatus Dormiibacterota bacterium | reverse complement strand
CACATCTACACCGGCGTCTTCACCCTTGACCAGGCGGCGCTGGGGCAGCACATCTACCCGACCAATGGCGGCTACAACAGCTCAGTTCTAGACGCCAGCTTCCTCGGGCTACCGCTCTTCATCAGCGAGTTCGGCAACAGCCCTCCGGACGACAACACGATCCTCCGCAACCACTACACGCTGCAGGACGCAGACCAGGTGGGTGGGACTCTGTGGCTCTGGAAGGAGAACAGCAACGACGTCTTCGGCAACAGCCAGTGGGGCGTGTACCACGGCGACTTCACCAAGACCCACGATGGGATGGCCACCGCGACCCGGATCAAGTACACCGACCGGGCCTACCCGCTGTTCACCGCGGGCCACCTGCAGACCTTCGTCTACAACCCTGACAACGCCGCATTCGACCTCCACGCCACCTCCCCGGCGGTGGCTCAGGACCGGGCCGCGCACCAAACCGGGACGCTGCTCTTCCTGCCGGCGGCCTCGACCTGCAGCGTGGGATCGGAGAACGCCGCCCTCGAGGTCTTCGATCGCAGCGGGGGGAGCCGCGAGGTCTACGCCTACCCGCTGGGCGGGGATTACCGCGTCTTCTGCGGCGACGTCAACGCCGGTACGGGGGCAGGCGGTGGTGGCTCGCTGGTCCCGCCCGGGGGCGGGGGGCTGCCAAACACCTCGCGCTAGCTGGCGGTCCCCATGACGGTGGCTGCGGCATCCGAGAGGATTGCCTGCAGGCGGGCCTGGTCCACCGCGTAGTAGGTTCGGCCGGCCTCCCGGCTCTCGACCAGGAGGCGAGCGTCACGTAGGGCGCGAAAATGGGCGCTGGCGGTGGGTTGAGCGATCTTGAAGCTGCGGGCGGTCTCGGTGATGCTCGCCGGGCAGCGGGCGAGGTGGGCCAGGATGGCGAGGCGGGTCGGGTCGGCCAGGACCTTTAAGCTGCGGGCCGGCTCCACGGCGGCCTGTCGGAGGCTCTCGATCACCTGGTCTCCGCGCACGGGTACCCCGACGAGGAAGGTGGTGTCGAGGTCGAAGAAGACCCAAGAGGGTGCGAAATAGCTGTGCGCCACCACCAGCGTGCCGTCGACCGCGGCCGCCTCGATGTCGGCTCGCCACGGGCGCTTGTGGGGGATGAGCTCGCCCACCGTGGTGCCCTCTCCGAGCCTGGCACCGAACATGTCGGAGGCCTCCAGCGCCTCGGCCTGGCCTGTGGTTTCCCACGCCGAGCGCCCCGCGTCCCAGAGATCGGTCAGCAGCCGCGCGTAGTCGGCAACCCGGGCAGGCTCCCGCCGGAGCTGATCGAGCCGGCTGCGGATGGCCTCGCGCGACTGGTCGGTTTCGACGCTGAGCCGTGGTGGGGTGGCGATCGCGGTCACAGTTGGCAGCGCGTCGAGGAGAGGACGCAGCTCGGTGCCCGGTAGCAGCCCGGCTCGCTCAGCCATGACCAGGACCTCCGGCAGGCCAGGCTCGCCGTCGTTCCAGAAGGCGTCGACGCGGTGCCGGAGCGCGGCCCCGATTGGCTCGGTCCCGGGCTGAACGATGGTCAGGCTGAGCCAGAAGAGCTCTAGTGGCAGGGACGCGCCGAGTTTGATGGGTAGAGCAGTTGCGTTTCGGTCGAGAAGGACTGGCATAGTCCTATGACTATATCACAATATCGTTGCTTTCCGATGTCTGGGGCGCTAGAATCTGCGCATGATCAACATGAACCAGCTGGAGCGCGATATCCACGACCGGCAGACCGTGCGTTGCGTGCCCACCGCCAGGCCCTCCCGGATGCGGTCGCTGCGCCGCCGCCGCCGGGCGATCGCGCCAGTGCGGCCCGCCGCGACGCGGCTGGCTGTTGGTCTCAGAACGCTCGCTGACCGCCTGGAATCGCTGGCCGACGCCGCCTGAGGGCTGGCCCGTCCGCCGAGACGACGGTGCGGAGGTTCGCTAACCTCTGACTGCCGGCCGGCGTAGCTCAGAGGCAGAGCAGCTGTTTTGTAAACAGCCGGTCGTCGGTTCGATTCCGACCGCCGGCTCCATATCCCGAAATTTTCGGAACTGACGCTTTTTCAAAGTGAAAGGCCCCCCATTAACTGGTCCAAAAGGATTGGAGTAGTCCGAGACTTTGAGAGGCCAAATGGAGGTGCCTATGCCAGCTAAGCGTTACTCCGTGGAGCAGATCGTGGCCAAGCTTCGGGAGCACGAGAAGCTCCAGGGCCAGGGCCTGACCATCCCCCAGGCCTGCAAACGGATCGGGATCAGCGACCAGACCTTCTACCGCTGGCGCCGGCGATACGGGGCGCTGCAGGAGGACGAGGCCCAGCGGCTGAAGGCGCTTGAGCAGGAGAACTCCCGCCTCAAACGCATCGTCGCTGACCAGGCGCTCGACATCTCCATGCTCAAGGACCTGCAAAAAGGAAAATGGTGAGCCCGTCGCGACGGCGGGCAGCGGTGACCTACCTGGTGCGCCGGCACCCGGTGTCGGAACGGCGGGTCTGTCGGATGCTGGGTCAGCATCGCTCCACCCAGCGCTACGTACCCAAGCCGCCGGACCTCGAGCTGCAGCTGGTCAAACACATGAACCACCTCGCTCCCAAGTACCCGCGGTGGGGTTACCGGACGATCTGGAAGCTGCTCCGTGACGAGGGCTTCGAGGTCAATCGCAAGCGGATCTACCGGCTGTGGCGGCTGGAGGGGCACCAGGTTCCGAGATGGAGGGGAACTCAGGGTAAGCGGGCCCAGGGAGATGCGAGCAACGCGGTCTGGAATTTGAGAGCGATCCGCCCCAACCAGATCTGGTCCTACGACTTCCTTATGACCAGGACCGACGACGGACTGCCGGTCCGGATCCTTAACGTGGTCGACGAGTTCAGTCGTGTCGCAGTCGCTTGTCGGGTGGCGCGCTCGATTGGGACGCGCGACGTTGTCGCCACCCTGGAGGCGGCCTTCAAAGCCCACGGCAAACCTGAGCTGCTGCGTTCCGACAACGGGCGCGAGTTCATCTCGGCCACCCTTGCCGCGTGGCTGTACGAGCATGGCGTCAAGCAAGCCTTCATCGAGAAGGGATCGCCGCAGCAGAACCCGTTCGTCGAGCGCTTCAAC
>JBARRR010000007.1:0-40328 GCA_049644325.1 Candidatus Dormiibacterota bacterium | reverse complement strand
CCCTGCTGGTCCAGCTCCGCCCGCAGCGCCTCGGGGAGGGTCGCCCCCGAGAGCTCGGCCATCCGGACGATGCCATCACGGTTGATGATCGGCATCAGGCCCGGGATCACCGGCAGGGTGATGCCCGCCTCGCGGACCCGGCCGATGAAGGCGAACCACTTGCTGTTGTCGTGGAAGAGCTGGGTGATCAGGAAGTCGGCGCCGGCGTCGACCTTGGCCTTGAGGTGGGCCAGGTCGCTGGCCGCGTCGGTGCTCTCCTGGTGCGTCTCCGGGTAGCAGGCAGCGCCGACGCAGAACGGGTAGCCGCGCTCCCGGATCAGCTCGATCAGCTCCACCCCGTGGGAGAACCCGCCCTCCTTGGTGATGAAGCCGCCGCCCCCGGCGGGGGGGTCGCCGCGGAGGGCGAGAACGTTGTCGGCCCCCTCCTCTGCCAGCTGGTCGAGAATCACGATCAGCTCCTCGCGGGTATGGGCGCTGCACGTGATGTGGGCCATCGCCTCAATGCCGGCCTCGTCTCTAATTCGGCGGGTCAGCTCCAGGGTCAGCCGCCGGCGGCGGACGGTGTCAGGGTCAGGGTCGGGAGTTGAGCTTCCGGGGTAGGTGCAGGAAACGTACCCGGGGTTCAGCGGACCGAGCTCGGTAATCGTGCGGAAGAGCGAGAGCACGCCCTCCTCGGTCTTGGGCGGGAAGAACTCGAAGGAGAAGCAGGAGTCGCCGCTGGCCAACCGATCCACTATGCGCATCGGATGAGCCTAACGCGCCCCGCAGCCGAGGGACGCCGCGTCACGAGGTGTGCCATATCTGTAGCGGCTGGACGGATGCGTAGGACGTTTTGCGAGCGTCAGCGTTAATGACTTCGAATGCTCCTCCGTATTGTTCGCGATCTCACCGCGCGTTTCGAATCCGCCCGGCTTTCGACCAAGATCTTGATCTTGTCGGTGCTGACGACCATGGTCCCGCTGATGTTCCTCACCGTGCTCTTCGACCGCGCCAACACCAACAACGGCCGCGAGCTGCTGCGGACCACGCTCAAGCAGCAGTCCGCCGAACAGGCGGCGGAGATCGAGGACCGGATGGTGGGCTGGCGCCGCGCCGCCGTGCAGCTGAGCAGCGATCCCCGGCTGGCCGCTGCGCTGGGCGCTGGCAGGGTCGACGGCGACGCGATGTCCACCCTGACCCGCGGCCTGATGCTCGACCCAGACTTCAGGGCCATCGCCCTGGTCGACAACTCCGGGCAGGTCCTGGGCAGTACGGACCCCGCCGCGTACACCAACGCCACGCTGGCGCCGGCCCGGCTCCAGTTCCTGGCGCCGCCGGGAGCGACCGGCGTCAGTGACCCGGTGGCGGGCCAGGGGCTGCCCGCCACCAGCGTCGTCTACGCGCCCGTAGGAGACGGCACCGGGCGGCTGGTCATCGCCGCCGACGCCTCGGCGATGGAAGGCTTCTCCAACCCCACTCGGTTGGGCCCGGACCGTTTCGGCATGCTGATCGACGGAAGCGGCGTTGTGATCGGCTACAACGGCCCCCGGCCCGACAAGGTCCTGTACCACACTCTCGGCGACGCCGACCCGGCAAACCAGACGCATCTCAAGCTCACCGGCGCCTACGGCGCCGAGCAACTCGACCCCCTGGGCATGACCGACCTGTCGACGCAGCTGACGGCCTCACCGTCCCAGGGCGTGGGCCAGTTCCAGTTCCCCGTCATCGGGCGGGCGGCCGAGGTCGGCTACAGCCGGCTCGGCGAGCGCCCCTGGCGGGTGGCGGTGATGCAGGACGAAGTGGCCTTCCTGGCGCCGCTGCACGCATCCACATTCACCACCGTCCTCTACTTCCTGGCGGCGGCGGTGCCGATCGGGCTCCTGCTGTACATGGTCGTACGCTTCCTCGAGCGCACCGAGCGCCAGTCGCTCCATGACGACCTCACCGGGCTGCCCAACCGGCGCTTCTTCCACGATCTCCTGGAGCGCGAGTTCCGCCGCGCCGAGCGGGCGCGCAAGCCGCTCTCGATCATCAACCTCGACCTCGACCGATTCAAGGCGATCAACGACGAGCACGGCCACGCCGTCGGCGACGAGGTCCTCAAGGCTTTCGCCGGGCTGCTGTCGCGCAACGTCCGCTCCATCGACCTCCCCGTGCGCTATGGCGGCGAGGAGTTCGTAGTGCTGCTGCCGGACACTGACAAGGCGGGCGCCACCGAGGCGGCCGAGAAGGTGCGGCGGGCGGTCGAAGAGCTGCGGCTGGGTCGTCGCGCCGCCGGCAGCGAGCTGCGACGCGGCATCTCCGGCGGGCTCACGGTCAGCGCCGGGGTGGCCAGCTATCCCGAAGACGGCAGCTCGCCGGACCTCGTCCTGCAGCGCGCCGACCAGGCGATGTACCTGGCCAAGTCGCTGGGGCGCAACCGGGCGATCGCCTTCGGCTCGGCGGAGCCGCTGCGGCACCTGGTCGAGGACTTCGAGCGCCTCGACGCCGTCGTCCACAACGCCAACCGCGCCACGGTGGAGGCACTCTCCGCCGCCATCGACGCCCGCGACCCGTACACCGCCGGCCACTCACGCCGGGTCGCCGAGTACGCCGAGATGATCGCCCACGAGATGGAGCTGACAACCAGCGAGATCGAGGCCCTCACCCTGGGCGCGCTGCTCCACGATGTCGGCCGGATCGCCTCCTCGGACCTGGTCGTGCGCAAGTCCACCCCGCTGACCACGGACGAACGGCGCCAGCTCGAAGCCCACACCTCCGTCGGCTTCCGCATGGTCTCGGGTGTCCCCTTCCTGGCGCCGGTGGCGACCACCATCCTTCACCACCACGAGAACTTCGACGGCAGCGGCTACCCCGACGGCATCGCCGGCGAGCAGATCCCGCTGGCCGCCCGCATCATCAAGGTCGCCGACGCCTTCGACGCCATGACCACGGCGCGGATGCACCGCGAGGCGCGGCCCATCGAGTGGAGCCTGGGCGAGCTGCGCCGCTTCTCGGGGACGCACTTCGACCCCGCCGTGGTCCAGGCGCTGGTGTCGGTCGACTCACGACAGCGCCTCCGCCCGGTGCTGGCCCGGGCCGCCGCCGCCTCCTAGGCGGGAACCGGGCTCGGCCCCGCCACCCGCGACTCGATACCGGCCAGGGGCGCGTGGCGCGGCCAGGGCATCAGGTCCTCGACCTGCTTGGCCACCGACAGCACCAGGGCTTCGCCGCCGCGCGGCGCCACGATCTGCACGCCAACGGGGAAGCCGTCGTCGGTCATCACGCCCGGCACCGACGCCGCTGGGAAGGAAGCCAGGTTCCAGGGTGAGGTGAAGGGGGTGTGGTTGGTCGCGTTGTTGAAGGTGGTGGCGAAGCCCTTGCCAAGCCAGCCGTCGGCCGGCACCCAGGGCCTCGCAGTGGTCGGCAGGACCAGGACGTCATAGTCGGTGAACCAGGTGGTGAAGCGATCGCACCACTCGTCGCCGCGGGTGTCGGGCACCGGGAAGCGGTTGAGGATGCGACGGCCGAGCTTCACCATCGTCTGGGTTCGTGGCTCGAGCTTGTCCATCGGCAGCCCGAGCTTGTCCACCTCGTGGGCCACGCCACCGTAGAAGCGCTGGACGATCGCCAGACCCATTCGAGTGCTGTACGGCGGGTCGGTCAGGATGATGGTGTGGCCGGCGTCGCGGAGTGCGTCCGCAACTGCCTCGGTGGCTCTCCGAACCTGGCGGTCGGTCCGCAACCCGATCAGCGGCGGCCGGGTGGACACGGCCACCCGCAGCGACCGCGCCGGCGGCCGCACCTCGCGGTAGCGATCGGTCCCGGCGAGCACGTCGAGCAGCAGCGCGGCATCGGCAACGGTGGTGGCCAGGGGGCCGTACTGCGACATGCCGAACCAGTGCTCGGTGTGGCCACCGGCCAGGGGCACCACGCCGGGTCCTGGCTTGATCCCGAACAGGCCGCTGAAAGCGGCTGGAATGCGGATCGAGCCGGCGCCGTCAGAGGCCTGGGCAATGGGCAGCATGGCCGAGGCCACTGCCGCCGCGGCGCCGCCGCTGGAGCCGCCTGGCGCGCGCTCCAGGTTCCAGGGGTTGCGGGTGGTGCCGAAGTTGGAGTCGGTGAAGTGCCAGATCGCCATCTCCGGCTGGCGAGTCTTGCCGATGACCACCGCCCCGGCAGCGCGCACCCGACGGGTGAGCTCGTCGTCCTCGGTGTCAGGCGCGTCGGAGGTGGCCAGGCTGCCCAGCCGCGTCGGCTCGCCGGCGACCGCCACCGAGTCCTTCATGGCGATCGGCACCCCCGCCAGCGGCAGCTCGCCGAGGTCAGAGCGGTCGTCCAGCTCGCGTGCCTCGGCCAGCGCCTTCTCGCCGCGGAGGCTAAGGAACGCGTGCACCCGCGGCTCCATTGCGTCGACCTGGGCCAGGTGCTCGGCGACGATCTCGGAAGGCTTGGCCCGACCGCCCCGGACCAGCTCAGCCAGCTCGATGGCGGTGCGGCCGACGTACTCCATCAGCCTGCCTCCTTCTGCGCCCGCGGCGTGAGCGGGGCGACGTCGTCGTCACGCGCGATGTCCCGGTTGGCCCAGATGTCGGGGTAGCGGGCGCGGACCAGGGCCACCACCGGGACCAGCACCAGCAGGACAGCCAATGCCGTGACCTGGGCCTGCTTGAGCCCAAAGGCGACCACCGGCTCGGTGGCGCGCACGAAGAAGATGCCGAACTGGGCCACCGAGTAGGCGATGCCCCACACCAGTGCCGCCGTCCCAGCACGTGGCCGCCGGCTGATGACAAAGAGGATGAGGGCGAAGATACCCAGCGAGATCAGCATCTCGTATGCGCCCGCCGGCTGGTAGGCTACCCCGACCTGCGGGGCGAACGTCTGCGGGCTGGTGTAGCGCACCGCCCAGGGCAGGTCGGAGGGGGGCCCGAGGATGTCGCCATTGATGATGTTGCCCAGCCGGCCGATGGCGTGGGGCAGCGTGCCGAAGAGGACGGCGGCGTCAAGCAGCACCCAGACACTGAGGCGCTTGACGTAGGCGAAGACCATGACCGTGACCAGGACCGCGATCAGCGAGCCGAAGAAGGCCATGCCCCCCTCCCACACCGCGATCACCCGGACCGGGTTGCGCAGGTAGTCGACGATGTTGGGCTGCTGCAGGACGAAGTACAGACGCCCGCCGATGATCCCCATGACGATGCACCACCACACCAGGTTGTTGGCGTCCTTGTCGCTGACGCCACGCCTGGTCATGTAGGGGACGACCAGCCGGAAGCCGACCAGGAAGGCGATGGCGTAGCCCAGGCCGTACCAGTGGATCGGCACCGGTCCCAGCTGCAGGACCGGGTCGAGGGGTTGGGTTATCACGGCGAGCATCGATAGATCATGCCAAAAGCCGGGCTGGGGCCCGTGACCCGAGGTTCAGACGGCGGCCGGCAGCTCGGCCTCGACCTCGGTGGGAAGCGCGCGAGCGGGCCCCGGCCGGGTGATCAGGAAGACACCGCCTAGGATCAGGCCGAGCGCGATCACCACCTCGATCCCGATGCGCTCGTGGAGGAGGGTGATGCCCCATAGGAGGGCGACGGGCGGGATCAGGTAGGTGACGACGATGGTGCGGCTGGCACCCACCCGCTTGATCAGCCAGAAGGAAAGGATCATGGCCAGTCCGGTGGCGCCCAGGCCAAGCCAGACGACGGCGGCGATGGTGCCCAGCGGTGGCACATGCTCGGGGCGGAACAGCAGCGCCAGCGGGGCCAGCACCACCGCCGCGCCAATGCACTGCAGGAAGGCCGGGACCTGCGGCGGGGTGTCCTGGAAATGGCGCTTGGAGAAGTGGGTGGCGAGCGCATAGCTGAGGGTTGCGGCGACCACGGCGAGGATGCCCAGCGAGCTGGAGCTGAAGACGTTGCCGGTGGGGCGCGCCAGGACGACGATGCCGGCAAAGCCGACCACCAGCCCGACGACGGTCCGGGCTGTGATCCGGTCGGCCTCCGCCCAGAATGGCGCCAGCACCACCGTCCACATCGGCGCGGTCGCGTTGAGGATGCCGGCCAGCGAGCTGTCGATGTACTGCTCCCCGAACGCGATCAGGGTATACGGCAGGGCCGCGTTGAAGATCGCGATGAAGAGCCCGGTCTTCCAGTGGCGGCGCAGCGTCCTGAGGGGAACGCGGCTGATGACCAGCACCAGCAGGAGCCCGGCAGCCGCCGCCAGGCAGCGCCCGAAGACCAGCACGACGGGCGACATCTCGCCCACCGCGATCTTGATGAAGAGGAATGAGGCCCCCCAGATCGCCGCCAGCAGGAGAAGGGTCAGGTACTCCTTTGGCTTCACTCCTCGATCAGGCTGGCCGGTGACCTCACCTATAGAGGGTAAGTGCGGTTGCAGCTACCGATGGAATATGTGATTCCCCTCTATCCTTAATTCCTTCGACTGGAGGGGATGTCCCCTCGCCACGCCAAGGGTAGAGAAGCGTAGGGATGGACATCCTCGGATACCTCAACCAGCACGGGCCGGAGCTCCAGACCCAGGCGCTGACCCAGGTCTACATCGTGGCCGTGACGGTGCTGCTCTCGGTGGCCACCGGGCTGCCGTTGGGAATCCTGGCGGCGCGTTCGGACCGCTTCGGCGAATTCATCATGGGCCTGGCCAGCATCCTCCTGACCATCCCCAGCTTCGCCCTCTTCAACCTGATCTCGCTCTTCATCCTCAACTTCATCGACCCGTCGCTGGCATTCGGCGACCCGCCGACGATCGCCGGCCTGGTGCTCTACGCCCAGCTGCCCATCATCCGCAACGCCCGAACCGGGCTGAAGGCGGTCAACCCGGCGGTGCTCGAAGCGGCACGTGGCATGGGCATGCGGCCGCTGCAGACGCTGCTCCGGGTTGAGCTGCCCCTGGCCCTCCCGGTCATTCTCGGCGGCATCCGGCAGGCCACGGTCATGGTCACCGCGATCGCCACCGTCGGCGCCGCCCTGGCCAGCAACAACCTGGGCCGCACCATCCTAGACGCAGTCGGCTCATCCACCCCCAACCGCGCCGCCATCATCACCGGCGTCCTCTTCGTGGCCGCCATCGGGATTGCCGCCGACGCCAGCCTGGCCGTCATTCAGCGGCTGATCAGCCGAGGGCGAATCACCGCGGCGGCCGCCACATGATCGAGTTCAAGGGCGTTACCAAGCGCTACGAGGAGCAGGTCGCGGTCGACCACCTCGACCTGGTCATCAAGAGCGGCGAGGCGGTGATGTTGGTGGGTCCCTCGGGGTGTGGCAAGACCACGACCCTGAAGATGATCAACCGCCTAATCGAGCCGTCGGATGGTGTCATCGAAATCGACGGCGTCGACACCGGCACCGTCCCTGTGACCCAGCTGCGCCGTTCCATCGGCTACGTCATCCAGCAGGTCGGGCTCTTTCCCCACCTGACGGTCGCCGAGAACGTGGCCACGGTCATGAAGCTGAACGGCTGGGATCGGGAGCGGGTCCGCAAGCGCACCGAGGAGCTGATGGACCTCATCGGCCTGCCGTATGAGGAGTACGGTAAGCGGCTCCCCGACGAGCTCAGCGGCGGCCAGCGGCAGCGCGTCGGCGTGGCCCGAGCGCTCGGTGTCGACCCCAACATGCTGCTCATGGACGAGCCCTTCGGGGCCATCGACCCGGTGACCCGAGACCGCCTCCAGGACGAGCTCCTGCGCCTCCAGCGCATCGTCCGCAAGACCATCATCTTCGTCACCCACGACATCGACGAGGCGATCAAGCTGGGCGACCGGGTGGCGCTCTACAACCCCAACGGCACCATCGCCCAGTACGCCACCCCAGCGGAGCTGCTGGCCAAGCCGGCCTCCGATTACGTCGAGGGCTTCCTCGGCGCCGGGCGGCTGGTGCGACGGCTGGGGCTGATCCCGCTGGCGTCGCTGCAGATCCCGCCGGCCAATGGCGGGCATCCGCCGGACGGGGGGGCGGCACCGCCCGACGTCGCCATCGACGTCTCCGGCACCCTCCGCGATGCCCTCGACGGTGTGCTGCGCTCGCCCGACGGCAGGGTTGCCGTGGTCCGGCGCCCAGGGGGTGAGGGCGGCGCGGACCTGGTGGGCATCCTCGACGCCCAGGCCATCGTGGCGCTCGGCCGGTGACCACCCTCAGGAGCCCGGGCTGGGTCCGGCTGGTGGGCACCCCGGTCGCGGTGGCGCTGCTGCTGCTGGGGCTGTACCTCTACATCCAATCGACCCCCAGCCGGATCACCGAGGCCAGCGTCCTCAGCCAGACCTTCATCACCAGCCGCCTCCTCCAGCACCTCGAGATAGTCGGCATCTCGTTCACCCTGGCGGCAGTGGTCGGCCTGCCGTTGGGGGTGCTGATGGCCAACGCGGGCCGGCTGGTAAGCCTCCCCGTCTTCCTGGTCGCCAACCTCGGCCAGGCGGTGCCCAGCATCGGCATCCTGGCCCTGGGGCTGACCTTCTTCGGGCTGGGCATCAAGGGTCCGGTGACGGCCCTGGTGCTGTACGCGCTCCTGCCCATCCTGCGCAACACCCTGGTGGGACTGCAGGGCGTGGACCCGGCGGCCATTGAGGCGGCCAGGGGCATGGGCATGACGCAGCTGCAAACGCTGGCACGGGTGCAGCTGCCGCTGGCCTCCCCCGTGATCTTCGCCGGGCTGCGGGTGTCGCTGGTACTGGTGGTGGGGACCGCCACCCTGGCCAACTTCGTCGGCGGCGGCGGTCTCGGCGACCTGATCAACTCCGGGAACCTGTACCATCCGCGGCCGATCCTGGTCGGCGCGGTGATCGTGTCTGCGCTAGCCTTGCTGGCGGATTGGGCGCTCGGCCTCGTCGAGCGTGCGGTTAGCCCTCGAACCTGAGGGAATTACGCTCGTCACGGCGGGCAATTGGAGGTGTCATGAAGAAGCGGAGGCTTATGGCCGTTGCCATGCTCGGCTCGGCCATCCTTGCCGGGTGCGGCAGCTCATCCAGCTCAGGCGGCGGTTCTACCGGTTCCTCGACCTGCCCCACGGGCGGGTCGGCCAGCTCCACCGGGAGCGGCAGTCTCAAGATAGGGATGAAGGGATTCGCGGAAGAGCAGCTGCTGGCGAGCATGACCAAGCAGGTGCTGGAGAAGCGCGGCTTCACCGTCGACGCCACCTTCACCGCCAAGGACCCGACCCTGGGCCAGGCGCTGGAGTCCGGGCAGATCGACATGTACTGGCAGTACACCGGGACCGAGCTCCAGGGTCCGCTGGCGGTCGACAAGCCCCCAACCGACCTTCAGGCGGCCTTTGACCTGGCCAAGCAGAAGGACGAGGCGCGCGGCATCTGCTGGACCGCACAGGCCAACTTCAACGACACCAACGGCCTGGCGATCCAGTCGTCGGACAAGAGCAAGTACGGCGCCACCCTGTCTGACTTCGCCACCTACCTGAAGTCCAACCCCAACACAGTGGTCTGCATCCAGTCCGAGTTCAGGACCCGCGCCGACGGTGTCCCCGGCCTGGCGGCCACGTATGGCGTCGACGCCAACCTGCCGGGCTTCAAGGACATAGGTGGCAACACCGCGGAGAAGCAGATCGCCAGCGGCCAGTGCGCCGCCGGTGAGGTCTTCACCACCGACTCCGCCATCGCCGCCAACAACCTCTACGTCCTGCAGGATGACAAGAAGCTCTTCCCGCCGGACAACGTGGGCCTACTGCTCAAGTCGAGCGTTCAGAAGGCCCATCCGGAGATCGCGGCCATCATGGCTCCAGTGGCCCAGAAGCTGACCACCGACATCATGACCGGCCTCAACAAGCAGGTCGAGATCGATGGCATGAAGGTCGACGACGTGGCCAAGGCCTTCCTGACCACGAACGGCTTCCTGAGCTAGACAACGGCAACCAGGCCGCGGCCCGGGTGACCGGGTCGCGGCCTTTCTCTTGGGCCCGAGTCCATCGACGACTGTTTCTTGACCAGCCCCGGACCGCGGTGATAAGACTGATGCAGGTAGTTCGACAATCTCCATCATTGGAGGGACGAGTCGATGACCAGCATTTGGGTGAGGCTCCGTCGGGGACGGGCCGAGTGTCCTGGGGTCGCCTAGCGACCCGGAACTCAACACTTGAGTGAAACCCCGGCCGCACGCCGGGAGCCTCATAAAGATAGAGGCACAAATGAGATCGAGGGCCGGTCACAGACCGGCCCTCTTGTTGTTCCTGGGCCGGTCACGACCGTTTCTATGGCCCCGCTGTAGCCGCAGCCGCGAGGTTCTTGGCGGTGGCCGGCGCGGGCCGTTCCAGGAGCAGGAGTCGGGCGTTGACAAAGCCGACCATCAGGCCGGTGTACAGCCCCACCGCGGATGTCAGCCAGACCACCGCGGGGTTGGCATAGGCCGAGTCTGGCACCGTGCCGTTCTCGAAATTGACCGCCCACAGCAACAGCTGCAGGCCCATGAGCCAGGGCGCCAGCAGCAACGCCAGCGCCAGCCGCGGCTGGCTGCGCATGCGCAGGACCCCGTAGGCAAGGCAAAGCAGCATCGGCGCGAAGTTCCACAGCGAGTTTTTGGGCGCCGCCACGCAGCCGAGCCAAATCGACAGCGACAGCGCCCCTTCCCAGGGTCGGAAGCGACAGCGCCACAGCACCGCAACTGTCGTGGCCGCCAGCGCCCCTATTAGCACCAGGTCGACGGGCACAACCGGCAGCCCCCTCAAGGGCCCCGGCGCGATGGCCAGGCGGCTGAGGAACCCATTGATTGACTCGTTGCTCCAGTAGGGATCTGGCGCCAGCAAGCCGGCGACCCTCGCCCCCGCGCTGCCCGTGCCGCCCGGCACCGCCACCTCGGCAGCCGCAAACGGCACGCCAATCAGGACCGCGGCCAGCCCGACCTGTCGGAGCCAGTCGCGCCGGCCCAACAGCGCCAGGAAGCCGGTGGCGGGGTACAGCTTCACCGCCGTCGCCAGCGCCAGGTTGGCACCCGGCTCCAGGCCGCGAAAGGCCAAGGCCAGGAAAGGCAGCAGGATGTCGTTGGCCTGGCCATTCCAGAGGCCGTACGATACCGGCGGGAACAGTCCACCCAGCATCCCTATCGGGATCGCCGCCGCCACGCTGAGCCGGGGCGCCGAGCCCAGCAGGACCGCTACCGCCAGGGCCACGGCGAGGACGCTGAGGACCATGAAGATGGCGCCGGCAGCAGGCGCCGGCAGGAGCGCAAGGGGTCGCAGCACCTGGGCGAAGAGAAGGGGATAGGAGTAGCCGCCGCCCAAAAGGCCGGGCACGCCGGCAGCGTCGTGGACCCGGGCCAGCGCGGTGCCGTCGTAGGGGTTGCCGCCCTGGTTCAGGACCGCCGCCGCGGACCAGTAAACGTAGAAGTCGTTGAGCAGGCCCAGCGGCCCGCGGGTGATCCAGATGATCACGTTGGAGATGGCCAGGGCCAGCCCCCCGGCGACCCCGCCAAGCACTGCCGAGCGCGGCAGCAGCCGGGTCCGCATCAGGCCGTGACCTGGACGGTGCAGGCGGCCCCCGGCACGAAACGCAGCAGCAGCCGGCTGCGGGCCTCGTCGAAACGGGAGTCGCTGATGCAGGCGCCGGACGCGCGCGGCGTCCCCAGGGTCAGCTTCGACCAGGCCAGCTCCGCCTCACCGTCGCCGTGCGTGCGGGCCACGTTGATGTCGATCCGTCCCGTCTGGCCGTCGCCGCGGCCACCCCGAACCCCGTCCGGCGCCACCGCCAGGAAGGGCCGTGACATGTGCGGCAGGAAGCCCTTGTCGTAGCTCTGGCCGTCGAAGGATCGGATCCGCCAGTTGTTGTCCTGCTCACGCCACTGCCACCAGGCCCAGCCGATGCCAAGGTCGTCGGAGACGTCGAGCATGGCGTCGGCCCAGGCGGGGCCGCGCGGCATGTTGTGGTCACCGCCGAACTCACCAACCCACAGCGGCGCACCCATCTGGTCCGCCTCGCGCTGCCGTTCCTGCATCTCCGACGTGAGCCTGGTGCGATCGCCGGCGAAGTCGGGGGGCACCAGGGTGCCGGTGTAGACGTGGGGCGAGTAGACGATGTTGGGCGCATGGATGGGGATGGTCCAGGTGGGCAGGTCGACGAAGAGAGTTGCCTCGACCACGAAGAGGTGGTTGGGGTCGACGCCGCCGATGCTCTCGATGGTCTGCGACATCAGCGGCCACATCCACAGCTTTTCGAAGAGCGGGGGCGGCATCGGGCCGGGGCGGGGCTCGTTGTAGAGGTCGTAGCCGGCCACGCCAGAGAGGTCCTTGAGGCGGTCGGCCACGGCCCTCCAGCTGAGCAGGAAGTCCTTCTGCCAGTCGTCGCTGGCCCAGAAATATGTGCTGGCGGCGTTTGCGCCGGGGGAGAAGTTCTTGCGAATGTTGCCGTTCTTGACGTCGGGGATGTCGGGCACGCCGGGGAAACCCGCCCAGGAGGGCGCGCCGGCTCCGCCGTACGCCGGTCCCCAGTTGGGATAGAAGTGCATGTCGGGGATGACGTAGAGCCCATGCCGATTCAGCAGCTGCACCGCGGCCACGATGCGGTCGAGGTAGTCGGCGCTGAACCGGCCGCGGGTGGGCTCGATCAGCGACCAAGAGAGCGGCAGCCGGACGGCGTTCATGCCCGACGCCTGCATCAGGACGGCGTCCTCCTCGTCGAGCGGGCCGGAGAGGTGGTCCGGGTACTCCAGCAGGGCCTCGACGTTGTAGCCACGAAGGATGACGGTGCGACCGTCCTCGTCCACG
Source organism: Candidatus Dormiibacterota bacterium (assembly GCA_049644325.1). Lineage (GTDB taxonomy): Bacteria > Chloroflexota > Dormibacteria > DASZGP01 > DASZGP01 > DASZHA01. Next base: position 27,665 of record JBARRR010000007.1, on the reverse strand, counting down.
ACTCGGCTGCCACTGGTATGCAGCCAGGGCAAGCCGGCGGTGGCTGGGGCGCGCGGGCTGGAGGTCAGGCGAGGATGGAGATCGAGGGGGATGGCCATCGTGATCGCGATCACCAGCAGGAGGACGCCCAGGCTGAACAGACAGCCGCGGCCGGCGCGACGGGCGGGACCGCGCCGCGGGCCTGGCGAAGGCGCCTCGGAACCCGCTTCCGTTGGCATCCGCATGACTATAGCCAGTGGCCGTGCGGCGTCCATACAATCGACGTCAATGCCATATGTGCGCGCCCGGGACGGCGCCCGCATCTTCTACCGACTACACGGCCCCAGGGCGGGCGAGCCACTGGTGCTGATCATGGGCCTGGGCTGGGACATGACCGGGTGGCACCTGCTGCTCCCCCACCTGCGCAGCTACCGCACCCTGCGCCTGGACAACCGCGGCACCGGCCGCTCCGACAAGCCCGACCGGCCCTACAGCATCCAGCAGATGGCCGGCGACGTCATCCGCTGCATGAACGACGCCGGCGTGGAGAGCGCCCAAGTCTACGGTGGCTCGCTCGGCGGCATGATCGCCCAGGAGCTGGCGCTCAGCTACCCCGGCCGGGTCCGCGCCCTGGTCCTGGGATGCACCAGCCCCGGGGTTCTCGCCTTCCCACCGTCACCTTTCTTCGCCAGGATGATCCTGCGGCGGCAGCCGCTAAGCCCCGAGGAGTCGTTCATGCGCGCCGCGCCCTACCTCTACCACGCCGCCCTCACCGAGCGGCCGGAGGCGGTTGAGGAGGTGATGCGCCGCCGCATCGCCAGCAACGTGAGCCCCGTTGGCTTCCGCCGTCAGTTGGAGGCGATCCTGCGCTGGAGCAGCCTCTTCCGGCTGCGGCAGGTCACCGCCCCCACCCTGGTGATCCATGGAGACCACGACAAGCTGGTGCCTCCCGCCAACGGACGGCTGATCGCCCGCCTCATCCCCGGGGCCCAGCTGGCCTTGCTCAAAGGCGCCGGCCATGTCTACGGCACCGACAGGCCCGAAGAGCACCTCGACCTGCTGCTGGGCTGGCTCAATGAGCACTCGGGAGAGCCCCTCAGAGCCACTGGCTAGACGCGGCCGGGGGCTACCCCGGGATGACCGGCAGGACGAGGTGCGAGGGGTGCTCGGTGTCGTGGAAGAGGAGGTTCCGCTGGGGCAGGATCTCAGTGGCGTCGGCTGAGGTTTGACCAGTCCCCGGGCAGCGGTCGTAGCGGGGGAAGTCGGATGCGGTGACGTGCAGGCGGAGGCGGTGCCCGGGGAGGAAGGCGTGGGCCGTCGACCACAGGTCGACTTCGACGCGATAGACCTCGCCGGGCTCGAGGGGGATAGGTCGGTCGAGACCGTCGCGGAAACGCAGCCGGAGGATGCCATCGACGACGTTGAAGGAGCGGCCGTCGGGGTGCACGTCGCAGAGACGGGCGACGACGTCGGTGTCGGCCGTCTGCGCCGCCACCCAGGCGGTCAGCGTCACCTGTCCGATCACCGTCAGCGTGCCCGCAAGCGGCTCGGATGTGAACACCAGGACGTCATCGCGAAGCTCGGTCCGGACCTGGTCGACGGGGCCGCGGACGTACTGCTGGCCCATCATCAGCGTGCCTCCCCGCGTGGGCACGGGGTCGTCCGGGTCGAGCCAGAAGGCGGACGGCGTCGCCGGCTCCGTGGGTGCCTCAGGCGACAGTGTTCCCGAAGACCGCACGACATCAGGGGCGGCGGCCACCACCGCGCCTGGGGCCTCGCCTATGACGCCGGTGTGGATGTGCCACTCCTGGGGCGTCGCTGCAATCGGTGGCCAGGCGTCCATCTCGCGCCAGCGGTTCTCGCCCATGACGAAGACCTTGACCCGAGGCTCGTCGTCGATGCCGGTGGCCTTGCCCAGGAGCCGGGCGTCGAACCAGCGTCGGTGCAGCTTGGTGAAGTTCTCCTTGCGGTCCAGCAGCAGCCCTGAGGCGCCGATGCCGAAGTTGAGCTCCCCCACAGTGCCCGACTGCATACCGTGGCTCCACGGACCCACCACCAGCCGGGTGAGGTTGCGCGCCTCCTCGCTGGCGCCCTCGGTGACGATGCCGCAGAAGAGGTTGAGGCAAGGCTGCAGGAAGACGTCGTGCCAGCCGGCGAAGACCAGCGCCGGGGTGGCGATGTCAGATGGCTGGAAGCGCGGGATCGGCGGGTGGAATTCGTAACGCACGGTCTGGTCGAACTGGGGCGACAAGCCGCCGGCGCGCTCGTCGATCGGCGGCCAGGGCACCAGCGGCAGCCGCCGCATGTGCTCCTCGAGGTTGTCGGCGTCGTCGAGGACCTTGAAGAACTCGATCCACATCTCGGGATCGGTCTGCGCCCGGCGCATCACCTCGGCGGGTGCGATAGCGGTCGTCGCCCAGCCGGCCAGCACCCCCAGCTGCAGGGCACCGCCGCGGTAGCGGTCGCCGCCGGTGGTGCTGTGGGGCGACTGGAAGGGGGCCAGCGCCCTCAGCGCCGGAGGCTGCTCTGACGCCGCTAGCCACTGGGCCTGTGCCATGTACGAGGTGCCGTACATGCCCACGTTGCCGTCGCTCCACGGCTGCTCGGTGATCCAGGCGATGGTGTCGAAGCCGTCCTCTGCGTCGTAGGTGTACGTCTCGTAGTGGCCCTCAGAGCTGAAGCGGCCACGCACGTCCTGGACCATGCAGATGTAGCCCCTGAGCGTCATCTCGGCGAGGTCGATGGAATGGTGCGCGGTCAGGGGGAAGGTTCGGTCGTAGGGCGTCCGCGTCAGGAGCACCGGGTGGCGGGTATCGTCGTCGGGGCGGTAGAGGTCGGAGACCAGGACGGTGCCGTCCCGCATCGGAGTGGACACGCCGCGGTCGATAACGATTCGGCGTGGCTGCTGGCCCACCTCAGTCGATGTCCGCGAAGCGCTTGCTGTTGCCCATCGAGGGCCAGACGTAGGCCATGACGTTGGCCTGGATCTGCCGGAAGTGGTTGCGGTCGTGGTGGATCCACTCGTGGAGCAGGTCCTCGATCGTCAGGAGGCCGACCTGCTCGTGTTCGCAGGCCTTGGTCAGGTCGGTGTTCATCAAGCCCTCCACCAGCTCGACGCTACGCTCCCGCTCCGCGCTGAACTCGGAGACCAGCTCGTCCAGGTCCCTGGCGCAGTCGTTGCGCAGCCGCTGGACCTCGACCTGGTTCCAATCCGCGTCCTTTCGGCCGGGCTGCTCCAGGATGCGCCGGATCCGGCCGGCGAAGCCGCGATGCTCGGCTTCGAGCATGTGGCCGATGCACTCCTTGACGCACCACTCCCCCTCGGCCGGGTGCCAGGCTGCCATCGACGCCCGCATCTGGTTGGTCTCGGCCAGCAGCGCGCTGCTGGTGGCCCTTAGCAGGAGCGACACCTGCTCGGTCCGCAGCGGCGTAGCCTGACCCGCCGCCCCGCCGGTCACCTCACTCATGGAGGGCGGGCACCGGGCTGCCGTCGTGCTTGATCGAGTTCCAGGTGTCGAGCGCCCACTCCAGGTGCTTCATGTCCCTGAAGGCGCACCACACCGAGATCAGCCGGTTGTCCGACGCCGTCGTGGTCGCCAGCCGGAAGATCGGCCCCGACTCGTCGGCGTCCTGGCGAAGGTCGGCGTAGCCCTCCAGCCCCGTCTCCTCTCGGCGGTACAGGTGCTGGTCGCGGGCGGGCATGCCCAGCATCTCGCGGGGCGGCACCAGGTGGCCGCCGACGGTCTCTACCCGGGAGACATGGATGTCAAGGGTGCGGTTGTCGTCCCACGCCGACAGCGAGCCGTCGGGGTTGACGGCGCGATGAAAGTCGCTGTCTATGACCAGCGACCAGCCCTCTCCGAGGGCGACGTGACGGAGATCCAATTACGCCTTGGCGGGCTCCTCGGCCTCGGACAGCTGGATCTCGCGCTTCATGATCTTGCCGGTCGGGCCCTTGGGGAGCTCCTTGACAACCTCGATCTTGCGCGGGTACTTGTAGGCGGCAACCCGTTCCTTTACGAAGGATTTCAGCGCGTCGACGTCGATCTCCTCGCCCGGCTTGGGGGCCACCACCGCCACGACCTCCTCGCCGAACTTCTCGTCGGGGATGCCGATCACGGCGGCCTCTGCGACCTGGGGGAAGGCGTAGATCACCTCTTCTATCTCGCGCGGGTAGACGTTGAAGCCACCGCGGATGATCATCTCCTTCTTACGGTCGACGATGAAGAAAAAGCCGTCCTCGTCGACGTAGCCGATGTCACCGGAGTGGAACCAGCCGTTCTTGATCGACTCGGCGGTTGCCTCGGGCTTGCGCCAGTACTCCTTCATGATGTTGTGGCCCTTGATCACGATCTCGCCGAGCTCGCCCTGGGCGACCTCCTTGCCCTCCTCGTCGAAGATCTTCATGTCGACCCCGAACACCGGCGTGCCGATCGAACCCACCTTGGTGCCGACCTCGAGCTGGTTGAACGACGCCGTCGGGCTGGTCTCCGAAAGGCCGTAGCCCTCCAGGATCTTGGTCCCGGTGGCGTCCTCCCAGGCCTTGAGCACCTCCCCGGGGATCGACGCCCCGCCGGAGACGCAGAGGCGGAGGGAGCTGGTGTCGTAGGTGCTGCGCTCCGGGTGGTTGAGCATCGCGAAGTACATCGTCGGCACGCCCAGGAACAGGCTGACCTTGTCGCGCTGGATGATCTCCAATGCCTTGTCGGCGTCGAAGCGCGGCAGCAACGTCATCGTGATGCCGCCATGGATGCAGCCATTGACCACGTTGGAGAGGCCGAAGCTGTGGAACATCGGCAGCGTCGCCATGATCACGTCCGTGTCCTGGTGGAACTCGAAGATGTGGGTTCCGTTGTGGCAGCACATGAAAAGGTTGAAGTTGGTCAGGGCCGCACCCTTGGGGTGCCCGGTGGTGCCCGACGTGTAGATCAAGAGGCAGATGTCGTCGGCGTCGGTGGCGACCATGTCGAAGGTGGGGGGCTTGCCCTTGGTGAACTCGCTCAGGGCCACAGAGCCTTCAGGCGCGGCGGTCCCCGGGATCAGGGGGACCTGGATCTTGTGCTTGATCGACTTGACGGCGTCGGCGCCCTTGATCGCCTCTGCGGCGAACATGTCGAAGTAGACGAAGGCGCTCGACTCCGAGTCGCTGAGGTAGTACTCCACCTCCGGCGCCTTGAGGAGCACGTTCATCGGCACCGCGATCATCCCCGCCTTGAGGATGCCGAAGTAGACCACCGGGAACTGGGGAACGTTGGGGAGCATCATGCCGACGCGGTCGCCCTGCTTGAGGCCGGCATCGACGAGCGCGTTGGCGACCTGGTTCGAGGCAGCGTCAAGCTCGGCGTACGTCATCTTGAAGTCGTCAAGGATCATCACGACCTTGTCGGGGTGTTTCCGGGCGCTGTCCTCCAGGATGACGGCCAAGTTCAGACTCATGGTTACAACACCTCTCGTTCATTCCGCCCTAATTCCCCCGGGGCGTTTTGGGAGATCCAATCTAGCACTAGGGCGAGGGTTGGGGCCCGGCGCCAACGGAGCCTGGCGGGGAATGAGGGTCGGCTCCTGCTCGTTATGCTCCCTGCCATGGGTTCGGAGAGCCAGCCCGCCGCGGGCTCCGACGTCGAGACCCCCATCTACGCGGAGCCGGTCCGCGGCAGCTACCTCGACCCAGGCATGTTCGCGTCGCTGCCCGGACTCGAGATACTGCGGGCGTTCCTGGACGGCCGCCAGCTACCGCCGCCAGGCAGGCACCTGTACGGCCTACAAATAACGGAGGTCGACCCAGAGGTGGTGACCTTCGAGATGCCGGCCTCGCCGTGGTTGTCACCGCCGGTCGGCGTCATCCAGGGCGCTGCCCTGGCGCTGCTGGTCGACGGCCCATTGGGCTGCGCCTTTCAGACCACATTGCCACCGGCCGCCCCGTACACGACGTCGGAGATGTCGCTGTCCTTCATCCACCCGGTGCTGCCCGACGGCGGGATGTTGACCTCCACCGCCCGGGTGGTGCACACCGGCCGGACGATCGGGCTGACTGACGCCACCGTTAAGGACGAGGCCGGCAGCCTGATGGCGACCGCCAGCACCCGGCTGGTGGTGCTGCCCAGGATCGATTTCCCCGACGATTTCGTCGCCCAGGCCCTGCGTAACCCGCCGCACCCGGATGTCCCGGCATGGCCCACCCCGGACCCCATCGACCGCCCCGTCCAGGGCGCCGTCCAGCCCCAGTCGGTGTTCGACCGCCTCAGCGGGCTTGAGGTGATGCGGGATTGCATGACCGGGGCCCTGGAAGCCCCGCCGGTCAGCCACCTCTTCGGCCTGCGACCGATCGCGGTCGAGGAGGGCACCACCACCTGGACGGCGCCGTCCACGGAGTGGCTCTGCAGCCCGGTCGAGGGCCGGCTCTACGGCGGTTTCCTGGCGTTCTTCGCCGGCAACGCCGCCGACGGCGCGATCATGAGTACCTGCGAGGCGGGCACGGCGCTCGCCCCGGTCGACCTCAAGGTCTACTTCCTGCGCCCGGTCGCTCCCCACGGCGAGAACCTCACCGCGATCGGCCGCGTCATCCACCGCGGCCGCAGCGTCGCCATCGCCACCGCCGAGGTCTTCGACCGCGACGGTAAGCTGGTCGCCACCGCGATCTCGTCCTCGATGATCCTGCCCGGCCGGCCGGCAACGATCGTCAGCCCCCCGTCACCGGACGGGCCTCAGCCCGAGGTCAGCCTGGAGTAGTACGCCGCCGGCGTCGGGCAGAGACGGCCAGCACGGCCAGGCCCGCCGCGCCAAGTCCACCGATCAGTGCCGGCGCCAGCAGTGACCTAAGGGCCGCGGAGTTGGGCAGGCTGGTGGTGGTCGATGCAGCTGGGCAGTAAGCGTTCACGGGAACCCCGGCACAGGGATCGGGCATCGGTGGTGAAACCGCGGCGCTCACCGTGTAGCTGAGTGGCAGGAAGCAAACCGCGACGGTAGGGTCGACGCCCGCGGGGGTGGGCAGCGCCGGCGCGGCGCATGTGTCGGCCGTCGCGCTGTGCACTGGGTAGTTGGCCACGTTGGGGACGGTGCACGACGGTGGATTGAGGCCCGTGCCCTGGGCAAACAGCGAAAGGGCGCCGGTCGCGCACAGAAGCTGGACGGTGTTGGTGGTGTCACTGTTGAGAGTGGCGCAGGGCAGACTCTCGAGGGTCGGAGGGTCTGCCTTCAGTCCGCCCGGGTTCTGATCACCGCTGAAGCAGTTGGGGTCCGCATTCAGCGCGCTGGGCGCGCAGGGGCTGCCGTTGTTGCCGCTGGTGTCGTTGCCGCGGGGGCAGGCCGAGGCGTCGAGCGCGCCGGTGGCCTGGTTGGCGACGTCACCGTTGCTGGGGTTGTTGAACCCCCCATTGTTCTGGAAATGGTTGTTGGCGGTCCAGTTACCGCGAGAAAACCAGATGCAGATCCCGGTCGTGGAGTTGTAGACCCCGCCCCCGCACTCAGACGTGCCGGTCCCCGTTTCAGGATCGGGGAAGTCGTGGGTCACGACCCCCCAGGCGCCCTGGTTGTAGATCTGGTTCTCGACCACGCTTATGTGCTGGGTTGCCGCCAGCTCGACGCCCGTCCCTACCGCCGATACCGAGGTGAGGCCGGAGCCCGGGGTGTTGGGGTTGTTGTTGTCGTGGATCTTGTTGTGGCGAATCACGTAGCAGCTGTTCGGCCCGGCGCCCGTGGGCGGGACCGAAGGCGGCACACACTGCCCCAGCTCAGGCGACGGCCAGTCGTCATTGTTCTGGGCGTTGGAGACCAGGCCAGTCCGGTTCAGGTCCCATTCCCCGTTCTCGACAATCAGGTTTCCCCCGGCGTTAGTGCTGGAGAGGCCGAGGGCGCTGTTCTCCGCGTGGGGCCGCTCCAGGATTGTGTTGCAGTTGCGGCAGGCGCCGACGTAATAGGACGAGTCGGTCATGTTGTTGGCGTACGAGTGGTCGATCAGCACCGGCCCCTCGACGTCGCTGGTGAAGATGCCGTACTGCGCCGACCGGGTGTTGGAGTCCTTGTAGAAAGTCGAGGTAGCGCTGATGTAGTCGGCGAAGGCCGACATCGGCGTCTGGATGCCCGACCCGTCGCCGTTGTTCCACCAGATCTCGTTGGACAGGGAGTTGCACGACGTCAGGTTCTCGATCGAAGTCCCCGAGGTCTTGAAGACCAATATCCCTTCCCGGGTCTGGGTGCCGCCGCCGTTCTGGTGGACCCCCGGATCCTGCAAGGCGGCGTCACCGGAGCACGCCGGGCTGCCTGCCGGCAATGTGCCGGCTGCCTGGCTCGCCGATAGGTTGGTGCCGTCGACGATCACGGTGTCCCGGTTCATCCCTCGAAGGTGGAGATTGGGTGTGGTGATGAAGACCTCGGCCGGAGGCGGCTTGCCATTCGGGTTGCTAGTCGGGCTGTACCCCTTCTCGTGGTAGACGCCCGGCGCCACCAGGACCCAGTCAGCCGGCTGGGCGGCGTTCACCGCCGCCTGGATGCTGTCGTATTGGGCGCCGGGCGTGCCGGCCGGTCCCACCAGCAGGACGTTGGGCGACTGCCCGGTCACGCCCAGGACTGGGGAGAGAGCCAGCGCAAGGATGGCCAAAGCGGCGGCCGCGGCCAGTCGCCTGCCACCGTGCGCCGGGCTGAGCCTAAGCAGCTCGTCTCCGTCGCCGGATGGCGACGCTCAGGGCAGCGACACCAACGACGATCACACCCAGGGGCGCCAAGCTCGGGCCGGCCGCGGTGTTGGGCAGCGACGTTTCGCTGTTGAGCGTGGCCGTAGCCGGGCAGTAGGCGCTCGGAGGCGGCCCCACGCAAGGGTCCATCTTTGGCTGCAGCCCCGCCTGGGCCGTCGTTGCTGCCAGCGTCATCATGCAAGCTGGATCTTCGCCGTTGGCTGGCGTTGCAACGCTGCCAGGCGCGACCTTGGCGCAGTTGGCGTCGTTCACGTTGCGCGTCGGGTAGGTGAAGGTGTTGGTTGGCAGCTGTGAACAGCTGATCGGCAGCCCGGTGACGGCGGTGATGATGCCCGAGGCGCAGACCAGCTGCGAGGCGGCGAGCCCGGTGTCAAAGTTCCCCACGGTGCAGGAGGTCTCCTGGAGCCCGGTCGGCCCAGTGGGAGGGAATTCTTTGAGACCGCCGGCGTCGAGGCTGGTGTTCCCTGCGAAACAGTTCTTGCCGGGCGAGACCAGGTCAGTCACCAGCTGCTCGTTGGCGATATCGCCGTTGGTCGTATTGCCGTTGGCGCCGTTGCTGGAGAAGACGTTGTTGAGGATGTAGTTGTTGCCGCTGGGATAGAGGCATGCGCCCGACATGCCCGTCCCACCCGCGCAATCGGCCGGGGTGCCCGCGGTTGGCGACGTCTCCGTGTCCGGGTAGTCGAGCGGGATGACCCCCCACGAGCCATTGTTGGTGATGAGGTTGTTGATTACGACGTCGGACTGAGTCCCCGACATCAGGATGCCGGTGCCGACGGGCGCGGCGCTGGCGATGCCCGACCCAGGGTTGTCGGGGTTGTTGTTGTCGTGCACGTAGTTGTTGCGAATGATGAAGCAGTGGTCGGTGGGTGCGCCCGCCTGCGTCGAGGTGACTCCCGCCGGACAGATTCCGGTTTGGGGCGAAGGCGCGTCGTCGTTGTTGAGGGTGTTGGGGGCGATGCCGGCGTGGAGGTGGTCCCACTCGCCATTCTCGATGATCAGCCGTCCGCTGCCGTTGGTCCCCGAGTAGCCCAGCGCGGCGTTCTGGGCGTGGGCGTGGCGGAGGATGATGTTGCAGTCCGGGCAGGCGCCGATGTAGTAGGCCGAGTCCGACATGTTGTTGGCGTACGTGTAGTCGATCAGCGACGTGCCCCGGGCTGGGTCGGCGGCGATGTTGCTGGTGAAGATCCCGTACATGGCCTGGGCGGAGCCGCTGTCCTTGAAGTAGGTGGAGGTCCCTGTCAGGTAGCCGCCGAAGGCGGCCATGGGCATCGACATCCCGCTGCCGTCGCCGGCGTTCCACCAGACCTCGTTGCCGGTGTGGGACCCATTCGCCGAGAGGAAGTTGCAGACCGTCATGTTCTCGACATGGACCCCGGTGGTCTTGTACGCCTCGACGCCGTTGCGCCCGACGTGATGCCCCCCGATTGTTGGGCCGAGATCCTGGGCGGCGTCGGCCGTCGAGCAGGCCGGGCTGCCGGCGGGGGCGCTGCCGGCGGGCTGCGACGGAGAGAGGTTGGTTCCGTCGACAATCACGGCGTTGCGATCCATGCCGCGAAGGTGGATGTCCGGCTTGGTGATGAAGACGCCGGCGGTCTGGCTGTCAGTGGGCCCGTCCTGGCCTTTTTCGTGGTAGACCCCCGGGGCGACGAGGATCCAGTCCCCAGGGCTGGCGGCGTTGACGGCAGCCTGGATGCTGGTGTACTGCGCGCCCGCGGTCCCCGCAGGCCCGACAAGGAGAACGTTCGGTACCTGGCCTTCCACGATGGTGGCCGGGAGCGTCGCCACGATGATTGCGAACAGCCCGCCGACGGCACCCCTATAACCCGCCCGCATTGAGGCAGATTCTATGTCAGTCCTACGCTCAGGGTCGGACCGCCCGGCCTCCTCAGTTGCCGCTGGGCGGTCGCGGCACCGTCGGCGAGGGCACCGGCTGCGGCGGGGCCTGCCCGGCGATGATCTGCGAGGACAGCTTCATCAGCCCCATCACGTAATCGCCGTACGCCTGGGTTGGGCCGGCCAGGAAGCGGGGCTGACCGTCCGTGTAGGTCCGGATCGGCGAGTACTTGACCGCCGCCAGCTTGCCGTCAACGAAGGTGTACTTGCCCAGCACGCCGTCGGCGGCATCGGGCTGGCCGGGATCGGGGACCCACCAGGGAGCATCCTGGTCGAAGACGTAGTTGCCGTGGGCATAGGTGATCAGGTGGCCCTTGTAGATCTCGACGCCCTCGACGGTGTGGGGGTGGTTGCCGATGACCAGGTCGGCGCCGTCGTCGATGGCGGCGTGGCCGATATCGCGCGGGTCGTCAGGCGCCACGCCGGCGGCGGCCTGCGGCACCAGCTTGTACTCGGCGCCCCAGTGGAACTGGGCGATGAGGACATCGACCTGCGGCCTTAGCAGCTGGATCTCGCGCTTGAGCTCTGCCTTGTCGACCCCGGCGCCGCCGGTGACGCCATTGAAGCCGACGAAACCAAACTTGACGCCCTTGACCGTGATGGTGGGGGTGAACCCCAGCCCGGTGTACTGGATGCCGTGGTCCGAGAGCAGTTTCTCGGTGCTGGTGACGCCGGGGCCCCCGGCGTTGCTGATGTGGTTGTTGGACAGGTTCACGACGCTGACTCCGGCGTAAGTCAGGCCGTTGATGAAGCGGGGATCACCGCAGAAGGTGGTGGTGTGCCCGTTGTTGACCGCGCATCCCGGCACCAGCGGCGATTCCAGGTTGATGAACACGAAGTCGGCCGTGTGGAGGTAGTCGTGGGTGGGCTTGAAGGGCCAGAGGAAGTCGTTCATCGCCACCATGTGGCCATTGACGCGGCGGCCGGGGATGACGTCGCCGGTCGCGATCATGTTGACGACGCGCTTCTGGTCGATGCCGCCCAGGTCGGGCTGCTTGTCGAAGATCGACTCCAGGGTCAGCGACGTGTTCGCGGGGGAGGGTGACGCCGCGGTTGAGGCAGCGGGCGACGCGATAGAGGGAGACGGCGACGTGCTGTTGCCGGTGGTCCCCACCTGGCGCGCCTTGAGCATGAACGTCACTGCCACCGCCACCCCGGCTGCCAGCACCACCAGGGCCACGGCCAGGATCACCACCTCGTGCCGGCCGAAGCTGGGCCGGCGCCGCCTGCCGGTGGTCACGGCGGACTCAACGCGCCTAGGACGCGGGAGTCTGGCTCACCGCTGGCGGCTCGGCGCCGTCGCGCTTGTCGAGAATCGCCAGCCGGACCGTCCCCCGCGCCACCAGGCGGTCCTTCTCGTCCTTGATGTCGACCTCCCAGAGGTGCATCGACCGGCCCCGGTGAATGGGGAGAGCCACCGCTGTAACCCGGCTGCCCGCGCCGATGGAGCGGATGAAGCTGGTGTGGTTCTCGACCCCGGCGGAGGTCTTGCCGTCCTCCCATGCGGTCAGAAAGGCGCCCAGCGACGCGAGGGTTTCGATGATGGTGGCGTAGACGCCGCCGTGGACGATGCCCATCGGCTGGGTGTGCCTGGTCTCGATGTCGAGGTGCGCCTCGACCCGGTCCTTGGCGGCGCTGTCGACGACGATCCCAATGTCAGTGGCAAAGTGGCCGTCGTCGACCTTGTTGAGCTGCTCGGCGGTGCTGTCCATTGGGTCGTAGTATCGCCCCGCTGTCAGCGGGATCGGCCCCCGGGGATCGGTAATATCCACGCATGTCTCGGTGGCCCAAGGCAGCTCTTGCGGTGGGTGGCACGCTCATCGGCGTGGCCCTCGCCTTCCCCGCGTCGCGCAAGCAGATCGTGCGGGCGGGGCGCACGGTGCTGGACGAGGTGGCGCTCCAGGCCGACACCCCCTGGACCCGCGACCTGGTGCTGCTGACCACCGAGGGTTCCCAGTCGCACCTCCCGCGGACTGCGGTGCTCTCCCTGATCGAGATCGACGGCGACCGCTTCGTCCTCCCCTGGGACAGCCGCTGCGGCTGGCTGCACAACGTGCGCGCCCACCCCGACGTGGTCGTCGACGACCGGGTCAAGGTGCAGCGAGCCCGCGCCGAGGTGGTCGAGGGTGAGGTTGCCGAGCGGGTGAGACAGGAGTTCGTCGACCGCTACCTCCCAGGTCCCCTCAAGGGCGCGGTCGACCGAGATGGGGCGCCGTTGGGACCCGGGCTGCCGGCGGTCCGCCTGGTGGCCGCCGCGCCGTGAGCCTGCGCCGCGCGCTCCTGGTGATCAACCCGGAGGCGCGTGGCGATGTCAGCGTCGCCGACGGCGCCCGCGACCTGGTGGCGAGCGCGCCTGGGTGGGAGGTCGCGATGGCCCGGACGGAGATGCGCGGGCACGGCGCGCTATTGGCCGAGGAGGCGGCCGCCGCCGGCACCGACATGGTCCTGGCGGTGGGCGGCGACGGCACGGTGCGCGAGGTGGCCGCGGGGCTGAGCGGCTCGATCGTCGCCCTGGGGATCGTTCCCGCCGGGACCGGCAACAGCTCCTACAAAGCGCTCTTCGGCGACGCCACCTGGACTGACGTCGTGTCCGCGGCGGTGGCGGCGCCGACCCCGGCCGGGCGCGCCGTCGACCTGCTGAGGGTCGACCCCACCGGCGAGCTCAGCCTCCTCGGCTTCAGCGTGGGTTGGTTCGCGCAGATCATCCAACTGGCCGCCGATGAGGTCGGCGTCGAGGGCTCGGCCAAGTACGCCACCGCGGCGCTGCAGGCACTGGCCGCGCCGACGCGGTTCACCGCCCACGTCGAGCTCGACGGCAAGGTCCTCGCTGATGGCGACCTGGGCCTCCTCGCCATCGGTGGCTCGCCGGTGCGGGGATCGGTCTTCCCGGTGCTGCCGCGATCGGTGATGGACGACGGCCGCCTGGACCTGATCGTGGTCAGGGCGGCGTCGCCGGAGGAGTTCGGCGAGATGCTCGCCCTGGTCCACGACGAGGCCCACCTCGACCACCCCCTGGTCAGCTGGGGCCAGGGCGACCGGGTGCTGATCCGATCCGGCACCCAGCTCCCGGCCGAAATCGACGGCGACCTCTGGGAACGCCACCTGGGGGAGACGGCGGTGTCGGTGGTGCCTGGCGCCCTGCGGGTGATCGACAGGGTGTAACAGCCCGGCACCGCCTCGTCCCGCGCCGTGCAACAGCGGGCTATGAACTGGGCGCTCCGGTCACCGAACTCAATTGGACGTGAGCCGGTGGCCAAGCGTCACAAGAGCCAGGACAGAGCCGGGTTGCGGGGCAACGCCGCGTTATACCCTCGGATGAGAAGCCTTGGGCAGAGGGTTGGCGGCACGCGGCTGGCGTCGCTGGCGATATCGGGGGTGGTGCTCCTCCCGGGAACCTGCGTGATCATCGCGTCGCCGTTGCCCGGCACGGCGTGGACCGTGCTCGCCGACAACCAGAACGGCGGCAGCCAGCAGTCTGGCGACCACCGCGGCTCCGGCGGCGACCGTGGCACCCATCCCAACCCGAGCCCGCCTGCCGCCGACCACGGCAAGGGCAAGCCGGCCGCGCCGCCTATGGCTCAGCCTGTTGCGCCGGCCGCCCATCCCGTCGCGCCGGCGGCTCATCCCGCGGCGCCGGCGGCACCCCACCGGGATCAATCCGTCCTCGGCGCCACGGGGCCAGCCCCGGCACCGGCGGACGCCGCTCCTGGGCCGGTGGACGCGCCTCAACCCGCTGCGGCACTCGACGGCACCGCCACCGAGGGCTCTGGCCAGCCGCTCTCAACCATTCCCGGACAGCTGATCAGCAGCAGCCCGGTGCCCGCCACCTCGGCTCCAGGCCTCCTGCGGCTGGTGGTCTTGGTTGCGTGGGCGCTGCTCAGCGCGATTGGAATCGTGCTGGTGCGCCGCTGCGTCGGACGCGCCGCGCGCTTCGAGGACTTCGTCCCGATGACCCTCGGGACCTACGCCTTCCGCAGGTAGTCAGCCGCGAGCCCCAGGGCTCGTACCTCCTCGGCGGCGTCGTCCGCCGCGTTCTCATCGTATTTGCGCTCGGCCAGCGCCAGCCGCTCAGCCACCGGCTCCTGGCAGCAGCCGGAGGCCGCCTCCCGCCCGACCTCGAGCACGCTGCCGTCGCGCATGCGAACCCGCAGGCGGGCGCCGATGCGCTTGGCCGGGTGGGTGAAGTCGGTGTCCAGGGCGGTGGTCGCCGACGCGGCCAGGACGCGGTCGGTCAGCCCGGGCGATCCGCCGCGCGAGCGAAGCCATTCCCGGGCCCGCTCGCCCGCCCAGCCCAGGGCGGCACCCACCGGGGCGGTGGCCGCCAGCGCTTTGACGGTCAGATCCTCATCGTGGTTCACGCTCACCCGCCCGGCCAGCGCCCAACGGCCCGCGTCGTCCAGCGCCGGCGGGCTGAGATCGTCGACGGTTAGACCCCCGCCGGCGAGCGCCGCCGCGATGTTGTAGCCAAGGCTGAAGCCCAGGGCCGGCAGGGGGCTGGTGGGCCCGGAGATGAAGGGCGCACTCTCGATCTCCATGCCAATCGTGAAGATGGAGGCGGCCACGTCCACGGCCTCGATGTCCTCGATGTCCATCGGTCCTAGCTCGATCGCCGCCTCCACCGGCGCGGTCAGGTAGGCGCAGCCCGGGATGCCCTTGATCGAGAGCGTGCGAAGGTGCCAGCGCTCCCCATACCCGGACATCGCCTCAGGCAGCGGAACCGCCGCCAGCTGGTCGAGCACACCACCCTTGGCTTCCATCACCGAGTCGAGTCCCCGCGCCCCGCTGGCCGCCGCTTCCAGGCAGCGAGCGGCGTCAAGAATGGGGCCGGCGGCGATCCAGAACTTGGCGTCCGACCCCATGAACGCCGACAACAGCACCTTGCGGCTCTGCGCCAGCGCCAGGCCCAGCGCGTTGGCGATGCGCTCAGCGTCAAGCCCCAGGGCAATCCCGCACCCCACCACCGCCGCCGCGCTATGTGTGTGAGCGGCAGTCTGCCCCCGCGCCGACCCCAGCGTCACCGCCGCCGTCACCCGGGCCGCAACCTCGGCCGCCGCCACCTGCGCCACCAGCACCCGCTCCTCGCTCGCCCCCACTGTTGCCCCCGCCACGATCGGCGGCAACGCCGATGCATGCCCAAGGTGCCCCGCGAAAGCGGTCTCGTCAAAATCCAGCGCCATGGTCAGCAGCGCCGCCCGAGCCGCAACAACCGCCCACCCTTCCCCCTGCAGCTGCCGCAGCAACCTCGCCCCAACCAAATGCCGCAAGCTGGCATGCCCCGCCCCCGCCATCGACAACGTCTGCGCGCGCGCCAGCGCCCGCACATCCTCCGGGATATCTGCGTAGCGGAGCGATGCCGCCCACTCCGCCGCCTCTCGAATCAGCCCAACCTGGCCAGTCATCAGGCCAATTCTGAAGCCCTCCCTCTCAGGCGACCTCTGATAGGGCTCCGCCGAGGATGGGACTCAGCAGATTCGGCTAAACCTTCTCGAGCAAGAAATAGGTCGAGCAAGCCCGATCGAGCAATTCCTTGCTCAGACTCGGAGGCTGCCCCAGGTAAGCCGCGATCTCACGAACATGGGCCAGGATGTCGCGAGGATGGACCCCACGAGGGCTGCGCGACTTGTAGTACTTGCCGAGCACGTAGTAGGCCGATGCGTCACCGCCGCTTAGACCCAGCTTCTCCGCCTCGCGGACGAAGATCTCCTTGAACTCCTCGGAGTTGGGGTCGGGGATGTTGATCTTGTAACGGATGCGCCGTAGGAAGGCTTCGTCGACCAGCTCCGACGGCTCCAGGTTGGTGGAGAAGAAGATCATCATGCCGAAGGGCACCTCGATCTTCTTGCCCACGTTGGCCATGTTGAGGTAGTCGGTGCCCTCCTCCAGCGGCACGATGAAGCGGTTGAGGAGCTTGCGGGGCGACACGTCCTGGCGGCCGAAGTCGTCGACCAGGAAGATGCCGCAGTTGGCCTTCATCTGCAGCCCCGCCTCGTAGAACTTGAAGCTGTCGTGCCAGGTCAGGTCGAGCATTGAGAGGTCAAGCTCACCGCCGACCTGGACGAACGGGCGGCGGCAGCGGACCCAGCGCTGGTCGGCCTCGGAGACGGCCTCACCCAGCGGCTCGTGGTGGCTGGGGTCGTACAGACGGACGACGGCGTCGTCGACGACCAGCGCGTAGGGCATGTAGACGCCGCCGCCGAGGAGCGTCTGGGCGGCACGGGCGATCGAGCTCTTGCCGTTGCCGGGGTGGCCGTATAGGAATACCGAGCTGCGCGAGTTGAAGGCCGGGCCGAGCAGCTCGAGCGTCTCCTCCGCCACCACCAGCTCACCGAGCGCCTTGCGCAGCCCATCGTGGGTGGCGAAGTTCTCCGGCAGCGACTGGCGGCGCACGGCATTGTTGTACTCGTGCAGCGGCACCGGGGCCGGGCCCATGTACTGGTTGCGGTCGAGGATCTCGCGGGCGCGCTCCCGGCCGCCCTCGGTGATCATGAAGGCCATCCCCTCCTCGAGCGACTCCAGGTGGCGAGCGGCCTTGGGAGCCTGCCCCAGCGACTGGATCAGCGAGTTGTTGGCCAGCTGGGCCATTACCTGGTGAATGCACTCGTAGTCGAGGCGCAGGCGGGTGGCGATCTCGTAGGCGGGCAGCTGAGTCGAGAAATGCAGCATTTTCAGGATCATGTCGGCGACGAACGTCGACGTCAGGCCGGTATCGGCAAGGGTCCTGGGTCGCGGCGGTAGAAAGCCCGTCTGGCTCCCGGCCCGCGCTCCCTCGATCACGTCGGCCAGCTCCAGCTCCGGGGACTGAACCTGGGGCTGATCCACCGTCGCGCTTTCAGTTTGCGCCATGGTTTCGCGACTATAACAGTGAGTTCACCCCGCGGGACCTGAGAGTGGTAACAGTTCGAAATCAAGTTTGTCAGTCTGGCGCAGGCGCCCCCGCCGGTGGCGACTGCGGCGGTCGGGCGGGCGTGGGGGTGGCGATCCGAACCTCGGGGGTGGCGGGCGTGGGCACCGCCACCGACGGCGATACCTGCGGCGGTGGCGATCCCACGTCGCAGGCGGCCACCAGGAGGCAGGCGGCGGCAGCCAGGGCCATGGCCAGTCGCCGACATGGCCGGCCCTTCACTCAGTGGCCGGCTGCAAGCGGCGGACGGACGCTGCGACCACCCCGGCGGGTCTCTCGTACCTTGAGCACGGCGAAGGTGCCGAGGATGAAGAACACGGTGTAGACGGCGAAGGTCACGGGGTAGCCGCCGGGCTGGCCAAGGAGGTGGCCGCGAGCGTTGAAGGCGTCGATCAGGAAACCGCCCAGCAGGCCCGCCAGCACCCCCGAGCCGGCGGTGGCGATGTTGGAAAACCCCAGGAAGCGACCCGACTCCTGGTGTGGAATCAGGTCCACCATGAAGGCCCAGTCGACCGAGAGGAACATCCCAGCCGCCAGCCCCACCAAGACGCCGAAATACATCGCCTGGGCGAGGGTTTGGGGAACTCCGAGCAGTCCCGCAACCGGGGTCGTGGCGAAATCGGGGAGAAGGTGAAATGGCGAGCCGATCAGGCCGACGGTGCCGATGGCGCCGAGGATGCCACTGGCGACGATCAGGGGCTTGCGACCGACTCGATGTGACAGCTCGCCGGCGGGCAGGCTGACCAGGATCGCGACCCCCAGGATGACGCCCTGCAGGTCCCGGGCGGCCAACGAAGCGTGCTCTTCGAGGACTGCGCCCGAGCCGGGGTAGAAGACGTCCTTGAAGTAGTACACGGCGTACCTCTGCAGCCCCGCCACCGCCACCAGGATCGCCAGGCGGGAGGCCATCAACCAGAGGAAGTCTCCATGCTTGCTGGGGCTGATCCGAAAGGTGTCGACCACCAGCTCTCGCCAGGAGATGCGCCCGCCAGCGGCGGGCGGGACTTTGTCGGCGAAGACAAGGACGACGATCAACATCGTCAGCCCCAGCGCCCCCGCGGCGGTGAGGAGGGCGAGTTCGGGGCGGCCCATCCCCATCAGCGTGCCCACGACCACGACGCCGACGCCGATCCCGACCAGGTTGCCGGCCCCAACGAACGAGCTGGCCCGGCTGCGCTCCTCCTCGGGGACGACATCGGGCAGCAGCCCCTGGTAGGGGGCCTGGGCGGCGTTCTCGCTGAGCTGCAACAGGAAGTAGAGGAGAAGCAGCCAGAGGTAGGCCGGGGCCAGCAGCGCGCCCGGCCCGGTGGTGGTGGCGTTGCCGAACTGCGGGGTCAGCGCCATCAGGCCGAGGAAGAGCATGGAGCCGATCGTCCCGACAAAGATGAATGGCTTGCGGCGGCCAAAGCGCGTATGGGTGCGGTCTGAGAGCGCCCCCATCACCGGCTGCCAGAAGACTGCCACCAGCGTGCCAAAGGCCTCCAACACCGCGGTGCCGGTTCCCTTGAGACCGTCCCCCACGATGTGGAGCACGAAGATGGGGATGACCTGCCCTCCCAGTGGCAGCCAGAGGAAGCCGAGGGCGACCCAGTAGCTGCTGAGGAGGACGATCCGCGGGACCCCCAGACGGGGCAGATCGACGGCGGCGGCCGGGGTCTGGGCGACGACGGTCACGGCCCTAACGATATGTCGGCCCGGTGCCGTCCGGCTTGGGTAGACTGAGGCAGGAGGGATGACGACGGACGCAGACATCAACCGGCCAAGCAGCGGGGCTCCGAAGCTCTCCTATCTGGTTAGGGACGACCTGCTCCAGGCGGTTCTAGCCTTCTTCAGCGTTCGGATGGGGGTCCGGGTGTGGTTCCAGGACCCCAGCGGCTACACCATCGCGCCGGAGCACGAGATCCCGATGTACTGCTCGATGCTGATCAACCACAATCGGTGCGGGCTCAGCAACTCCGCCGTCGACATGCCCCCCGACGCCTCCCTGCCCCTTTTCCGGACATGTGTGGCGGGAATCGGCCACCTGATCATCCCCATCCAGGCGACCACGCCGTCGGGCGCCGTCACCGAGCTTGGCCGCATCATCACCGAGCCGGTGGCGATCCGGGAGACGACCTTCGAGGAAACCTTCGAAGAGGCCCAGAAGATGCACATCCACCCCGACAACCTCTACACCGAGGCCTCCAAGATCAAGGTCGTCGACGCCGAGGAGCTGAAGCAGATGGCGACGATGGTGCAGACAGTGGTTGGCCGGGTGGCGTCGGAGCGCAGCAGCCAGGCCCGCAACCTCGAGCTGGCCGAGGCCTTCGAGCAGATCGGCCTGCGTGGCAACCGCGAGGTGATGGACGAGCTTCTCACCAACCTGGTCCGCGAGTTCACCGGAGCCGACGCCGCCGTCCTCACCACCGCGGGCGAGGGTGGCGAGGAGCTGGTCCACCAGGCGTCCTTCAACTCTGAGACCGACGACGACCGGCGGGGCCTGATCCTGGAATTCACCGGCGAGGTGACCCGCTGGATCAGCCAGACCGGCTACCCGATCAGCTTCCCCGACCTCGAGGGCAGCAGCTGGTGCCGCCACGTCCTCAACGGCAAGGCGCTGCCGGGATCGCTGGTCTCGGTGCCGATCAAGCTCCCCGACGACTGGAGCGGCTGGTGGACCGCCTACTTCAGCAGCCCTACACCCGAGATGGAGGACCAGATCCACCGCCTCTCGGTGCTGGCCGCCCACACCGCCCAGACCCTGAGCTTCCTGGCCAAGCTGGAGGCCACGCAGGAGCAGGCGCTGACCGACCCGTTGACGGGTTTGCGGAACCGGCGTTTCCTGGTCGATGAGCTGGACCGCGAGGTGGCGCGCAGCAGCCGGAGCAGGTCGCCGGTGTCCCTGATCCTGCTCGACATCGACAACTTCAAGGACGTCAACGACAACTACGGTCACGTGGTCGGCGACAAGGCGCTCAAGCACGTCGCCTCGGTGATGTCGCAGCCACTGCGTCGGTCCAGCGTTATCTGCCGCTATGGCGGGGACGAGTTCTGCATCGTGGTCCCGGAGTGCGGAGCCGAGGAGGCCCAGCTGGTGGCCCAGCGGATCAAGCAAGAGATCGAAAACCAGCCCCTGTTCGTCGAGGGTGTGGGCCCGGTCCAGCTCTTCGTCTCCGGGGGCGTCGCCACCGAGGACCCCGAGGCGCCGCTGGAACAGGACCTCTTCGAGGTCGCCGACCAGGAGCTGATCCGGGCCAAGCGCCAGGGCAAGGGGCGGATCGGCGTCGCCTGACCCCACTCCCCTGCTGGAGTGCGTCCCCAACTTCTCCGAAGGGCGGCGGCCGGAAGTCGTTGATGAGCTGGCCGCGATGGTCGAGGCGGTAGCGGGGGTCCGGCTGCTCGACCGCCACTCCGACGTCGACCACAACCGCAGCGTCCTGACCTTCGCCGGCCCGCCGGAGGCGGTGGCGGAGGCCGCCTTCCGAACCGCCGAGGTAGCGGTCAAGCGCACTGACCTGGGGCAACACCGCGGGGCCCACCCTCGCATGGGGGCGGTCGACGTGATCCCGATGGTGCCGCTGGGTCGAGCGAGCCTGGAGGACGCCGCCGAGGCGGCGCGGGTCGTGGCTCAGCGGATTGGCGAAGAGCTGGAGGTGCCCGTCTGGCTCTACGGCGCTGCCGCGGCGCCAGGCCGCCCGGCGGAGCTCCGCGCCATCCGCGGAGATGGTTTCGAGGCTCTTCTCGCCCTGGGTGACAAGCTGCCGGCGCCGGACTTCGGCCCGCGATCCCTGCACCCCGCCGCCGGCGGGACCGCGGTTGGGGCGCGCCTGCCCCTGGTCGCGTTCAACGTGGTGCTCGACACCGACAGGGTCGATGTGGCAAAGCGGCTGGCGCAGGCCGTGCGGGCCAGCTCGGGCGGCCTCCCCGGGGTGCAGGCGCTGGGCCTGATGTTGCCGGCGCGCGGCCGGGCCCAGGTGACCATGAACCTGCTCGACCACCGTCGGACCCGGATTTCCGCCGTGCTGGAGCGCCTCCGGCAGGCCGCGGCCGCCGAGGGCGTGGGCCTGTCCGAGGCCGAGCTGGTCGGCCTGGCCCCCGCGGAGGCTCTGCTGGGGCTCGAAGACGACGACCTGCCCGGCCTGCCGACCGCGGCGGACAGCATCGAGGCTCGCCTGGCGGAGTCCGGTCTGTAGGCTTTCGCAATGCCCGAGACCACCCGCATCTTCCTGTGCCGCCACGCCGCGCCCGACAACCCCACCGGCGTGTTCTACGGACACCTGCCCGGCTTCGGCCTGGGCGAGACCGGCCGGCGACAGGCGCTGGGGCTGGGCAGCTTCCTGGCCGCCTATCCCATCTGCAAGGTCTACACCAGCCCGCTGGACCGTGCCCGCCAGACAGCGGAGCTGGCGGCCTCACGGCTGCCCCGGAAGGTGGACATCGAGGTCCGCGACGATCTCCTCGAGGCGGAGTTCGGCAAGTACCTCCAGGGGGTTCGGCGGCCGGAGGCGTTGTTCCGGCGACCGCTCTTCCTGGTCCACGCCGTGGCACCCGGCGCCCTGCCCTTCGACGAGAAGGTGCCGCAGCTGGCCGAGCGCATCGGCCGCGTGGTCAGGGAGGCGCTGCAAACCTGCCGCGGCGAGGTCGCCGTCATCGTCAGCCACGCCGACCCCATCAAGGCCTTCTGGAACCAGCAGCTGAGGCGGGCCGATTGGCGCTTCCACTTCCTCGACCTGCCCAAGGGCGGCTTCATCGAGCTCGAGTACGTGGGCGATGAGCTGGCCCGAATCATCCCCCACGGGCCCCTGCTCGACGCCGAGGCGGAGCAGCCGGCGGCCTAGCCGTGTTTACGTCGTCCGGGCTGGGCCTGCTGGTCGGGGCTGCCGCGGTGCTAGTGGTGGTGCTCCTGCTGGTGCTGCTGCTGCGGCGCCGCCGCCCCCGGCTCCAGGTCGCGGCCCTGGCGACGCCCGAAGCCCAGCGCTATCGCCGCGAATTCGCCGCCATCGAGGCTGAGCTCGGCGACCGACCCCAGCAGGCGGCGGCGCGAGCGCGCGGCGTGGTCGAGGAGGTCCTCCGGCGCATGGGGTTCCCCGACCGCGTCGACTCCGCGCAGAAGGCCCGCGACGTTGCGTCCTACGATCGGGCCGTGGCGCGCCAGCTGGCCGAGGCGGACGCCGAGATCCGTGCCGCCGGCGCCGACGCTGCGCGGCTGAGCCACGTGGTCGGGCTCTACCGGCAGGCGCTCGATGCATTGCTGCCGAGGGCAGAATTGGAAGATGGCTGACAGGGTCCAGGATTCCGACCGGCCGTCACTGGCGAGCCGGGTCGGCGGCTGGCTCAAAGAGCGGGCCTACCAGATGGGCCGCCAGAAATGTCCCTGGTGCAAATCGACGCCAGTGCACTCGATCAGCGAGATGGTGGTCTACACCAACAAGGGCTACCGCTTCCCCACCGTGGGGCTCAGCTACTGCCTGATATGCGAGCAGCTCCTGGACGCCCACCTGATCGAGACCGGGGAGCCGCCCTGCACCTGCGACAGCCGCATCGAGAGCGACATCGCCGATTCGGACACCCTGCCGCTGAAGAACCCGCACCGGATCACCGATATCGTCTTCTCCTCGTGCTCAACCTGCGGCAGGATCCTCGGGGCCCAGGTCCACTACTAGCTGGATCATGGCCAAGTTCGACGACGAAGACGCAATCGTGCTGTCTTCGGAGGCGGTCTCCAGCCGGCTGGCCGACTTAGATGGCTGGGCACTCCAGGACAACAAGCTGGTTAAGGACTTCAGCTTCCAGGACTTCGTCGGCGCGGTGCGGTTCGTCGACCGGCTGACCGAGGTGGCGGAGGCTCAGGGCCATCACCCTGATCTCCACGTCACCTGGGGGAAGGTTGCGGTGGAGCTCACGAGCCATGTGGCTGGCGGCGTCACCGATTTCGACCTGCGCCTGGCAAAAGCGCTCGACGGCCTGTGACCGACCGCTAGTCCCCCAGGAGCAGCTTGACCGCCCGGGCGACGGTGTCATCGAGGTGGGTGGCCGGCGCGTGCCCCGCAACCCACCACAGAAGTGCCGCCATCCAGACGTGCTGGATAACCTCCGCCACGGCCTTGTCATGCTCATCCGGCTCGCCGTGGCCCATCGCGCTGACGATGATG
Source organism: Candidatus Dormiibacterota bacterium (assembly GCA_049644325.1). Lineage (GTDB taxonomy): Bacteria > Chloroflexota > Dormibacteria > DASZGP01 > DASZGP01 > DASZHA01. The sequence goes on along the minus strand of JBARRR010000007.1, from coordinate 4,068 downwards.
GCCGTCATGTTCTCGCTGATCGGCTCCATCATCTGGGCTACTTCCTCGCCGTCTCCCCCGGCGATCAGCGACTTGAGCATCGCCGACGTCACGTCGGGCTGCCGCTGCAGCGCCCGGTTGGCCCGGCGAAGATCGTCTATCACGCGCTGGGCCGGGGTGTCGCCGGCGGGCGGCCGTTCCCGCAGGCGCTGTCGCAGCTCGGTGACCTGCTCCGCCATCCCTGCCACCAGCAGCTGCTCCTTGGATGGGAAATAGCGGTAGAGCGTACCGAGGGCAACGTTGGCCCGGGCCGCTACCTCGCGCATCTGCACCGCCTCGTAGCCGCCCTCGGCGGCCAGCGCCATCGCAGCATCGATGATGGCGCGGCGGCGACGCTCCTGGACCGCGGTCAGGCGTGCGCCGTTCTCGGCACGCTCTCCAGCCTTCGCGCGGACCACCGCCATCGTTCAGCCGGCCTTGCCGTTCCCCGCCTCGGGACCCAGGGCGATGACGGTGCGCAGCTGCTCGCCGGCACGCATGGCGTCAAAGGCCTCGTTGATGCGGTCCAGCGGCAGGGTCTGGGTGGCCAGGGAGTCGAGGTCGATGCGACCCTGGCGGTACTGATCGAGGATCCAGGGGAAGTCCTTGGACGGCCTTGCGGAGCCGTAGAAGGAGCCCTTGAGCTGCTTCTCGCCCACGATCATGAAAAAGCTGTTGATCGTGACCTCACCCTCCAGTGAGGGCATGCCGACAAGGATCGTGCGGCCACCGGCGCGGGTCATGTCGTAGGCCTGCTGCTGCAGCGGGGGCTTGCCCACCACCTCGAAGGCCACGTCCACGCCCATGCCGTCAGTCATCTCCTTGACCTTCTCGGTGGCGCCATCGCCGGCTTCGACGGCGTCGGTGGCACCGAACTGCAGGGCTGCCGCCCGCCGGGTCTCCACCGGGTCGATGGCGATGATGGTCGTGGCGCCGGCGATCTTGGCCCCCTGGATGACACTGAGACCGACGCCACCGGCGCCGATCACCGCGACGCGCTCGCCCTCCTGGACCGCGCCGGTGTGGACCGCGGCGCCGACACCGGTGGTCACACCACAGCCCACCATCGCTGCCACTCCGAAGGGAATGTCGTCAGGGATCTTGACCACCGCGGTCTCCCGGACGATCGTGTGCTCGGCGAAGGTGGCGGCGTTGAGGCCGTGGTAGATCGTCTCATCGCCGATCTTGAGCCGGGTGGTGCCGTCGTCCATGTTGCCGAAGGCGGCCAGGCCGCTCTGGCAGAGCTGGGGCTGGTCGTGGGTACAGAAGAAGCACTTCTCGCATGTCGCCACCCAGGAGATGATCACGTGGTCGCCGGGCTTGACCTTGGTCACACCCGAGCCGACAGACTCGACGATGCCGGCGCCTTCGTGGCCGCCGACCATCGGCAGCATGAAGGGGATGACGCCCTCGATCACCGACAGGTCGGAATGGCAGACACCCGACGCCTGCATCCGGACCAGCACTTCTCCCGCCTGGGGTTCGCCGATCTCCACCTCGGTGACCTCGAATGGCTCGTTCAAATTTCTTAGGACGGCGGCCTGCATCTGGTTCCTCCTTGTGTGCTCTCGCTAGCCGGCGGCTGCCGGTGATGGATCTGCTGTGTGTGGGGCGCTCAAGGCCACCTGCCGGGCCCAGCTGTAGTCGGGTTTGCCACTGGGTGAGCGCTTGATCTCGGCGACGCTGATGAGCGCCCGCGGCAGCTTGTAGCGCGCCACGCGCGACTCACAGTGACGGATCAGGTCGTCCAGCCCCGGCGCGCGGCCGTCGCGAGGCGCGACCACCGCGGCCACCCGTTCTCCCCAACGCTCATCGGGAATGCCGACCACCACCGCGTCGAAGACATCCGGGTGTGACTTGAGGGCGGCCTCCACCTCCTCGGGGAAGATCTTCTCGCCCCCGGAGTTGATGCACTGCGAGCCCCGACCGAACACCGTGATCGTGCCATCGGCGTTGACCGTGCCCATGTCGCCAAGCATCGCCCACCTGACGCCGTCGACCTCGAAGAAGGTGGCGGCGGTCTTGACCGGGTCGTTGTAGTAGCCCATCGGCACCCGCCCCTTGAGCGCCACGCGCCCGACCACCCCCGAGCCGGGGACCACGGGGTTGAGATCGTCGTCGACCACTGTGGTGCGGTCGTTCATCGTGAACTTGAGACCCTTGTCAGGGCTCGAGTCCTCGGTGGCGCGGCCCTGGAAGCCGGTCTCGGAGGCGCCGAAGTTGTCCAGCAGCATGACGTTGGGTAGGTGCTTGTGCAGCAGGTCGCGCACCGTCGCGGAGAAGATCGCGCCCGCCGAGCTGATCACCAGCAGCGTTGACGTGTCGGGCTTGAGCCCGGCCTCCAGCGCCTCCGCCAGGGGTCGTGCCATGGCATCGCCGACCAGGTTCAGGGTGTTGACCTTCTCCCGCTCGACCGTCTGCCACACCTCGACCGGGTCGAAGCGCGGCAGCATCACGATCTGGGCGCCGTAGTGGAAGCTGATGAAGGTGCCCAGCTGGGCCGCGCCATGCATCAGCGGCGGCACCGGGAACATCACCAGCGCGCCACCGGCGGCAGCCTTCTGCGCCACCTCCTCGGGACGGTCGACCGGTTCGCCATTGGGGTCGCCGCCGCCCATGCCGGCGAAGAACAGGTCCTCCTGGCGCCACATCACGCCCTTGGGCGCGCCGGTGGTCCCACCGGTGTAGATGATGTAGAGGTCGTCGCCCGAGCGGGGCGCGAAGCCCCGCTCCGACGATGCCCCGTCGAGTGCCGTGGCGAAGTCGACCGCCCCGTCGATCGGCCTTGCCCCGCTGCCGTCATCCACGACGAGGACGTACTTGAGGGTGCTGAGGTCGCGCATCGCCTCTGAGACCTGCGGGCCGAACTCCCGCTGCGTTACCAGCACGTTGAGGTCGGCGTCCTTGAACAGGTGGTTGAGCTCCGCGGCCACGTAGCGGTAGTTGACGTTGACCGGCACCGCGCGGATCTTGACGGTGGCCAGCAGCGTGAGCACGTACTCGATGCCGTTGTAGAGGTGGATGCCGACGTGGTCGCCTGGGGCGATGCCGGCGTCGAGCAGGTGGTGGGCGAGGCGGTTGGCGCGCTCCTCGAGGTCGCGATATGTCAGGCGCTGGTCGCGACAGACCAGCGCGGTCCGCTCGGGGATGACGTCGACGACGCTCTCGAAGAGGTCGCCGAGGTTGAACTCCATCGCTACCCGATCGTCCCGGAGCCTTGGGTCGCCCGGCAGCGGTGCATTAAGCGACTGCCTCTGCGGCCAGGATCTCGCCCAGCCGCAAAAGCTGCTGGGTGCCACCGCCCAGCGTCAGCTCGATCTGCTTGGCCCAGATGAAGTAGCGGTGCAGGGGGTAGGAGAGGTCGACGCCGACGCCGCCGTGGAGGTGCTGCGCCGCGTGGACCGCCCGCTGGGCGGCCTCGGCGGCGAAGAACTTGGCCACCGCCACCTCCTCGGTGGCGTCGAGGCCCTCGGAGAGCTTCCAGATGGCGGCCATCGTGGTCAGCTTCACCGACTCGGCGTCGACGTAGGCGTTGGCGGCGCGCTGCGACACCGCCTGGAAGGCGGCCAGCGGGCGCTCGAACTGCTCCCGCGACGAGGTGTACTCGGCGGTCATCCTGACCGCTCGATCGACGACGCCCACCTGCATGGCGCAGAGGCCGACGCTGGCGCGCTGCACCAGCCAGTCGAGGATCTCGGGACCCCGCGCCAGGTCGCCCAGCTCCGCCGACTCGGCCACCTCCACGCCATCGAGGGTCAGCGTGTACTGGATCTCGCGGTTGGTCATCTCGGTCGGCTCCAGCGACACGCCGGCCGCCCCCGGCTCGACCAGGAAGAGCCCGACCCCGCCCTCGACCTGCGCCGGGACGATGATCGCCGTGGCCTGCGCGGCCGCGGGCACCGCGACCTTGACCCCGTCGAGTCGCCAGCCGCCCTCGGCTGCGGTGGCGGTGGTGGTGACCGGCGAGAGCGGGTCGTAGTTGCCCGGCTCCTGCAGCGCCGCGCTCAGGATGACGTCGCCGCGAACCACGCCGGGGAGGAGGCTCTCCTT
>JBARRR010000006.1:0-6675 GCA_049644325.1 Candidatus Dormiibacterota bacterium | reverse complement strand
GTGCGCAAACCGCTGCTCGTCGCCATCCTGCTGGTCATTCTGGGAGGCTGCAGTTTCGGCTCGTCGTCGAGCTCGGGCCAGGTGATTACGCCCGTGGACACCCCCAAGCCGACCTCGCCCACACCTTCCGACTGCCCTAAGGAAAACGGCGGGGTTCCGACGGGCGACATCCCGGCCGGCTTCGCCACGGCGCTGGCCTTCTCGCCCGACGGCACTCTCTTCTACGCCGAGCGTGGCGGCACCATCAAGGAGTTCATCAACGGCGCTGCCAAGACCTTCGCCACCGTCGAGACCGTCACCGAAGAGAAGAGTGGGGGATACAGCGAGCGGGGTCTCCTGGGCCTTGCTCTTAGCCCCAACTTCGCCACCGACCACCAGGTCTTTGCCTTCTATCACCTCACCGATTACACGCGCGCCCGCGTCGTCCGCTGGGTGGACTGCGGCGGCAAGTCCGTCAACCTGCAGACCATCGTCGACAACCTCCCCACCGGCGCCGACTGTTGCCACAAGGGTGGGCGGATCGCCTTTGGCCCGGACGGCATGCTCTACGTGACCATGGGCGACAACCACAGCGCGCCCGCCGCCCAGGACAAGTGCGACGTGCGTGGCAAGATCCTGCGATTCAACGCGGATGGCTCCATCCCCACCAGCGGCAACGTCTGCGGCGCGGTCTACGCCTTCGGTCTCCGCAATCCATTCGGCATCGCGTTCAACACCGACGGCACGCTGATGATCACCAACAATGGCCCCTCAGGTGACGCCGGCGCGCCGGGCAGCGGCTACGACACCGTCGACGTCATCCAGGCCGGCGCCAACTACCAGTGGCCCAAGTGCTACGGGTACAGCCACGTCATCGGCGGCGGGTCGTGTCCGGCTGGCAGCCGGGGGCCGGACTACAGCAGCGAGAACACGACCGAGGTGCCCACCGGCGGCACGTTCACAAGCTCGTCGGCGCCCTTTGCCAGTCATTTCGTCTACTGCGCCTTTGGCCTCAACAAGCTGCGCGTCTTCAACGGTCCGAGAGACGTCGCCAGCGGGCCCGCGGGTTGCCAGCTCGACGTCAAGGAAGGGCCGGACCACGCCCTGTACTTCTCGGACACGACAACCATCCACAGGTACGCCGGCTAGCTCGAGGCTGACGGGCTACTTGCGAAGGAGACGCCGGGCAGGCTAGTCCCGGGGGTCCATCTCCAACTCGGGCAGCTCCTTGGGCGGCTCCGTCCCCGGAGCCTCGACCAGGTCGGCGCCCATGGCGTGGTAGCCGCCGTCGACGTGGATCATCTCCCCGGTGGTCTTTGGCGCCCAGTCGCTGAGCAGGACCGTGACCATGCGCGCGGCGGCGTCGGTGTCGTGGGTGTCCCAGCCCAGCGGCGCGTGCCGGGACCAGCCCTCCTCGAACTGCTTGAAGCCGGGGATGTTCTTGGCCGCCACGGTGGCCTGCGGCCCGGCCGCCACGGCGTTGACGCGGATCCCACGCGGCCCCAGGTCGCGGGCGAGGTAGCGCACCACCGACTCGAGACCTGCCTTGGCCACCCCCATCCAGTCGTACACCGGCCAGGCGACGCGGTTGTCGAAGTCGAGGGTGACGATGCTGCCGCGCCCGGGCATCAAGGGCGCGACCGCCCGGGCCAGCTCCTTGAGCGAGTAGGTCGAGGTCTGGAAGGTGGTGGCCACGCTCTCCCAGGACGTGTTCATGAAGTTGCCTCCCATCGCGTCCTGGGGCGCGAAGGCGATCGCGTGCAGCGCCCCGTCGAGTCCGCCCCAGCGGCTGCGCAGCTCGGTGGTCAGGTTGGCGACGTCCTCAGGGTTGTTGACGTCCAGCGTCAGGATGTCCGGCACCGGCCGCAGACGCCGGGCGGTCTTCTCGGTCAGGCTCATCACCCGCCCAAAGCTGGTGAGGACGATGTCGGCCCCCTCCTGCTGGGCCAGCTCAGCGCAACGGAAGGCGATGCTCTGCCGGCTGAGTACCCCGGTGATCAGGATTCGCTTTCCTTCCAGCAGCATCGATGAAGGAGTATTCCAGATCGCCTTGCGCTTTGTAACTCGTGCAGGTATGACTCAATTGGAGACTCTTCACGGGGGGCAACCCTGAGGCGCATGAGAAAAGCGGATACGTCCGCCGTCGGGACGACGGCACATGTTGGTGGCTGAGGAAACCCAGTCGGGGACCGACGACGACCAGCCCCTGCTGCGCGTCGTCGGCGGCGCCTCCACGTCCGCGGCAACGTCGGCGCATTGGGAGTCGGTTTACCGCGAGACCGTCGTCCAGGTCTATCGATATATCTATGCGCGGGCGGGAAACCGCGCCGACGCCGAGGACCTGACCACCCAGGTCTACATACGCGCCCTGCCGCGTTTGCGTCTCCCAGCCTCCATGCCCGAGATTCGCAGCTACCTCTTCGCCACCGCCCGCACGGTGCTGGCCGACCACTGGCGTAACCACTACGATGCCCTGCTGGTGGTGCTCGGCGATGAGACGCCCGCCCCGGCAGCGCGGCCCAGCCCACCTGAGCGCGAGGAGGACGACCCCGGCGTCCGCCGCGCCAATGAGGTGCTGGCGCGGCTCCCAGACAACTACCGCCAGGTGCTGGAGCTGCGTTTTCTGCGCGGCTACTCGATCCGCGAGACGGCGACCGCGCTAAACCTGACCGTCGCCAACACCAAGGTGCTTCAGTTCCGAGCCCTCCGCCGCGCCGCCCAGCGCGACCAGGAGGCGCAGGCATGAGCCGCGGCGCGAACCGCATCGCCGCTTTCGTCGACGCGCTCCTCAAGGACCGCCGCCCGCGGCGCTTCCCGGCGGAGCCGGATGAGGCAGAGGCGATGCACGCGGCTGCCGCTTTGAAGGCGGCCCGCCCCGGGTCTGACCTGCCATCGCAGGAATTTGTCCAGCAGCTGGAACGCCGGCTGGCCCGTCAGGCCAGCGGTGACGGTGGGGGTCCTGCCGATGGCCTCTCCCGCCGCCGTCTGCTCCAGGCGGCCGGCGTCTCGGCCGCCGCGGCGGTGGCGGCCGGGGTCGCCATCGACCGCCTGGCGCCTTTGGCGCCCGCCGTTGATGGCACGGCCGACACTGGTTCCGCCCCGGGCCAGGACAACCTCAACATCACCGACGGGCAGTGGGTCCCGGTGGTCGCCGCCGCGACGGTTGGCGACGGCCAGGCGGTCCGGTTCTCGTCGGGCGCGGTGCAGGGCTTTGTCATCAACGCCGCCGGTCAGTACGACGCTCTCTCGGCCGTCTGCACCCACATGGGCTGCATCCTGAAGTTCAACGCCGTCACCAAGAGCCTCGACTGCCCCTGCCACGGGGCATCGTTCGACCTCGAAGGCTCCCCGGTGAAGTCGGAGTACCTGAAGTCGCTGCCCCGGATCCAGAGCCGGGTCCGCGACGGCATGATCGAGGTCGAGGTCAACCGGGCGTAACCGCCCCCCGTACCACCTCCCAGACCAAGTCGGAGGTGGTTCTGATGGTTAGAAGGCTGTTCACCGCGCTCGCTGCGCCTGGATTGGTACTCGTGTTGGCCGCTTGCGGGTCGAGCACGACCACTGGCTCGGGCAGCGCCTCTGCCAGCTGTCCCGGTAGCGCGTCGCCGGCGTCGGGGACGACGATCACCATCACCGCGGCCGACTACTGCTTTGACCCCAGCACCCTCAACCTTGCCGCCGGCAAGGAGGTGAAGGTGACCTTCATCAACGCCGGCACCAAGGAGCACGACCTCACCGTCGGCAGTACCGACGTGGGGGAGGCGGACAACGGCCAGACCAAGACCTTCACCTTCACCCCGACCGGCTCGGGCACCATTCAGATGTTCTGCAAGTACCACAAGGACAGCAACAACATGGTCGGCACGGTCAACCTGAGCGGCTCGGCCGCGCCCGCGGCATCCTCGCCGGCGACTTCCTCGCCGGCGGCTCCGAGCGTCGCGCCCAAGACGAGCAATCCATACGGGTACTGACCACCTGCGGGCTCTCTTGTTCAGGGCTACAGGGTTGGCTGGGCGTGCCGCCGTCGTTGCGATGGTGTGGCTCCCCCTCTTCGGTGCCGCAATGCTCAACGGCGGCCCGATAGTCGCCAACGCCGCCTCGATGACGATTAAGGCCTACGGAGGCAACGGCTGCCCACTTAACCAGCAGACATTGATGTGGTCCCCGGCCAACGTGACCATCAATGTCGGCGAACAGGTCACCTGGGGACCAGGGTGCGGCAGCCATGGACTCGACAAACTGGGCTCCTGGCCGTCAGGGTGCCCGAGCAGTTCGTACGGGAGTTGCTCCTTCCCGGCTGCTGGCGTCTACAACTTCCAATGCTCGGTCCATGGCGCGGCAATGCCGGGCTCGGTCACCGTCCGGGGTGCAAACCCGCCACCTCCGCCGCCGACGAGTAGCTCGGGCTCGGGCGGAGGAGGCTCGGGCTCAGGTGGCAGCGGCGGCACGACCGCAAAGCCCAAGACCACCTCATCGCCATCCGCCGGTCCGACCAGCGCTGCCGTGGCCCTGGCCAGTCCCTCGGACAGCCCCAGCCCCAGCGCGAGCCCTGGCGGCGGACCCACCGCGGTCCCCAGCAGCCCCGCCAACAGCTCCAGTGGGCCGCCCCTGGTCCCCATAATCGCCGCCGTTGTTATCGTCCTGGCGGTAGGGGCGGGTACCTTCTGGTACCTCCGGATCCGACCTGGCGGGGCGGGCGGATAGATACCCATCATTTCCTCAATTTGGGGACAACCTGGGGACAAATGACGCGCTGCGGCAGGGCTTGCGTCATGCCTAGAAACATGAGACAATGACGCCACGCGCCACTCCAAACGACTTTTCCACGCCCCGTCAAGGGAACTTCGGTGCCCTATGCCCGGTTCTACCAAGTAGGAGTTTGTATTGGTAGGCCAACGGGCAAGAAAAGACTGTAACGGTGACGCACACACGAACGAAAGATGGTCCCGTAGGGATGCTTCCTGCGGTTGACGTTCCACGAATGAAATGACTGAGAACGAGAACGAGATAGGGCTCCAGAAGGAGCAGACTCTGCAGCAGATCCTCGAGCGCCCGATGATCGAGCCTGAGGAGAAAGAGGATGTCAAGGAGACCGCCGCGGCCGAAGAGCCCGACGTGGTCAAGTCATATCTCCAGGAGATCCGCAAGGTCCCGCTGCTCAACGCCCAGTCAGAGAAGGTACTAGCCGCCGCCGCCGAGGATGGCGACGAGAGCGCCCGGCGTCACCTGATCGAGGCCAACACCCGGCTGGTGGTCAGCATCGCCAAGCGCTACCAGGGTCGCGGCCTGCCGCTCCCGGACCTGATCCAGGAGGGCAACCTCGGCCTGCTCCGCGCGGTCGACAAGTTCGACTACCGGCGCGGCTTCAAGTTCTCGACCTACGCCACCTGGTGGATTCGCCAGGCGATCCAGCGTGCGCTGGCGGACCAGGCCCTTCCCATCCGCCTGCCGGTCCATGTCCACGAGATGCGGTCCAAGGCGCTGCGCGCCAAGGAGGCCCTGAGCCAGAAGCTGGGTCGTGACCCCGAGCCCTGGGAGATCGCCGAGGCCACCGGCCTCGACGTGTCGAAGATCGACGACCTCCAGCGGCTGGCATACGTCAGCACCTCGCTGGACCTCGAGATCGATGAGGAAGGTAACCCGCTGGCCAACCTCATCCCCGACCCCAACGGCACCGACCCCCAGGCCGAGAGCGGCCTGCCGGCTGACGTGCTGGAGTCGCTGGCCAAGCTGGAGGAGCGCGAGCGCCTGGTGCTCGAGCTGCGCTTCGGCCTCACCGACGGCGAGGGCAAGACCCTGGATGAGATCGGCCGCCGCGTCGGCCTCACCCGCGAGGGCGTGCGCCAGATCGAGAAGCGGGCCCTCGAGAAGCTGCGCAAGGACGCGGCCTAGTCTGAAGCCTGAAGGGGCGGATGGAGGAGACTCCTTCCGCCCCTTCTCTATAGATGGGGAAGTAGACAGCGATGGCCAAGAAGCTGACCGAGGAGGAGCGCCGGTTCTTCGAGGAGGCCAACCTGTGCGCTGTGTCGAGTAACGGCAAGGACGGCTATCCCCGCGTGACCATGGCCTGGGTCGACCTCGATGGTGATGACGTCCTCCTCAACTCCACCGAGACCCGCAGCTGGCCCAAGAACCTGCAGCGTAACCCGCGGGTGGGACTCTGTGTCTTCGACCGCAATGACAACAACAAGAACGTGGCCGCCGTTGGCAGGGTCAAGGAGATGACCACCGAGGGCGGCTGGGACCACATCCAAAAGCTCGCCCGGAAGTACGGGCGGGACTCTTACCGGGGCGCCACCGACCGTCTTATCATCCGCGTCGAGATCGAGCGAACCTTCGACTACTTCTAGCGCCCACTTCTAACGCCTCAAACAACAATTTTCTAACGAGTCTCTCTAAACGACTTGGACACTGACATTTCAGGGGGGTTACAACTTGACGCCATTAACTCGGTCTTAGTGTTCATTCATGTAAAGTCCATTCGCCAATGAGCCGACGGCGGGTGCGGCCCGCGCTTCCACGGGCCCTGGGGGGTGTCCTTAGCCAGCTGAGCGTCTTTGTCGTGATCGCCTTCAGCCTGGCGGTTGGGACGGTGTCGGGCGTACACATCGCCCACCACTACGGCTATATCGGCGGCCGCCTGACGGTGGTCTCGGCCGCGAGCAACCAGGGCGCCACCGGCCTTGATCCCGGCAC
>JBARRR010000005.1:0-32111 GCA_049644325.1 Candidatus Dormiibacterota bacterium | reverse complement strand
TGCTGGGCGCCATCGTGGAGGTTGCGTTCGAGCCTGCGTCGCTCCTCGTCCTGGGCCGCCACCAGCCGCTGGCGGCTCTCGCGAAGCTCCACCAGCCGCGCCTGCAAGGACTCGGTCAGCCCTGCGGTGCGAAGCACCAGGCCCGCCTGACGCGCCAGGTCGTCGAGGAGCTTGGCCTCCACCGGTTTAAGCTCCTCGCTGCTCCGTTTGCTGACCGCGAGCGCCCCCAGGAGCTCCCCCTGGTGCCGTACCGGGATCGTCGCCGTGGCCGCTAGCGGCGGCACCGTGTCGCCGCTGAACGCAACCGGCGCCGGGTCCACGTCGCCGTCGCGAGGCGGCCAGGCGACGGCGCGTCGCAGCGTTGGGCCCACTGCGATCCACACCGCGGCGCGGTCGGCGGCGGTGGCGTCGGCAATCAATCGCGCCATCCGGCTCAGCACCTGCTCTTCCGCGTAGGTCTCGGCCACGCCCTCGCTGAACGTGGAGAGAACCTCATAGGGCGTGGCCTGCTTGCCGTAGACGAGGCGGTTGGCGACGCGCTGCAGCCGTCCTCGAAGGGGCTGGAAGGCGACGGCGACGACCGCTGTGGCGAGGACGGATAGCAGCAGGTTGCCACCGCCGGCGGTGTGGATCAGCGAGCCGATGCCGGCAACGATGGCGACGTAGACCGCGGTGATCAGTACCGCCAGTGAGCCATACACGATGGTGCGGTTGATGACGATATCGATGTCGTAGAGGCGGTACTTGAGGACCGAGATGCCGGTACCGATGGGGATCGCCACCAGCGACGCGACTAGGATCGCCGCTGTCGCCTGGCCCAGCGCACCGACGGGTGTGTTGGTGTTGGTCGGGGGCGAGAAGATGTTGCCAACCGCACTGACGGCCGCTCCCACCACCACGATGCCGCAGGCGAAGGCGAACCACTTGAACTGTTGCCGCTGATCGCCGGTCGATTTGCGGAGTCGCAATCCAAGTCGCACCAGCGCAGCCACCGCCAATACCGGAATGAGGGAGTAGACGGCGGTAAACCCCCCGAGGTTGTTGATCGAATGGCTCCCGCTGAGTTGCGCGTCGGGACCAACCTGGACGGCACCCGTGCCCGGGTAGGTGAAGGCCGCGAGGACTGTTGCGACAACCAGCACCAGGACAACGCTGAGGGCCGCCAGGAGCTTTGCCGGCCATCCCTGCAGCGAGCTGTCGGGAAAGAGGAGAGGCAGGAAGATGGTGGCGATCGCCACCCCCGGTGCCCACATCCAGGAGCCAAACCACGCCGACATCCATGACAGGGGCAGGCTGCCCGGGGCCACGAACACCGTCCGGATCGTGTAGACCTGCGTGATCGACGTCATGGCGAGGAAAAAGCCCGAGAGTATGAGCGCCCAGCCCACGCCGTTGCGTGGCTGACGGCTCACGATTAGGGCGCCGAAGATTGCGGCCGGAATGCAAAACAGGATGATCCCCCCGGCGAACCCGTACGGTCGGAAGGGGTAGTGGAGAATCAGCAGGTAGAGGGCGACATAGGCGATCGCGAGAGCGATGACCAGGCCGGCAAACGACCACGCGGCGCCTCTGGCGAGCCTTGTCACGGCAACCCGCCGGGCGACGTCACGCCACCACCTCAAGCTGTCGCGCCGGCAGCGTCCCCTTGAGGCGAGCACCCTGTCCGGGCGTGGAGTCGACCACGATTGTGCCCCCGAGGGCATCCAGGCGGTCGGACATGTTCGTGATCCCTGAGCCTCTGATTGCGGTGGTGGCGTCGAAGCCCTTGCCGTCATCTTCGACCTCGAAGATGAGGGTGGCGTTTTTCTCGGCCAGGCGCAGGGTGGCGTGGGCGGCCTGCGCGTACTTCTGGACGTTCTGCAGCGCCTCGAGCACGCAGAAATAGACAGCGGCCTCGACGTCCTGGGGGTACCGCCCGACGCCGTCCGCCTCGACCGAGACTAGGATCGTGGCCTTGCGCGCCTGCGCCTGCAGGGCCTCGCCCAAGCCCTTGTCCGCCAGCAGCGGCGGGTAGATGCCCCGGGCCAGGTCGCGCAGCGTCTCCAGCGCCTCGTCGGCCTCGGATTTGAGCTGTCCCACAAGCTCCCGAGCCCTGGCCGGGTCTTTCTCCGCCAGTGCCTCAGCCAGGCCGAGCTTGACCTTGAGGGCGACCAGATTCTGCTGGGCGCCATCATGGAGGTTGCGTTCCAGCTTGCGCCGCTCCTCGTCCTGCGCCGCCACCAAGCGCTGCCGCGAGGCCCGCAGCTCGTCAAGCCGCTGGAGCAGCTCGGCGGTGAGCCCGACGTTCTTCAGCACCAGGCCCGCCTGTGACGCCAAGTCGGTCAGGAGCTTGTCCTCGACGGGGCTCAGCGACTCGCCCCGACGCTTGGTCACGGTGAGGGCGCCAAGTAGTTCGCCCTGGTGGCGGACCGCGGCGGCGCGGTCGGTGCCCGGCATCTGGGGCAGCTCTTGGCCGTTCAGCTCGATGGCCTCAGCGCTGCGTACATCATTGTCGCCGTCCGGTCCGGCGCTCGCCGGATCAACAGCCACAGGCCAGGCGGCTGCCGGCAACAGCGACCCGCCACGCCGGAGCCAGACCTCCGCGCGATCGGCCCCGGTGCCTTCCCCCAGCACACGTGCCATCCGCGGCAGCGCCTCGTCGGCGGCGTACGTCTCAGCCACTCGCTCCGAGAACTGCGACAGCACTTCATACGGCGTCGCGCGCTTGCCGTAGACGAGCCGGTTGGCGATTTTGTTGAGGCGCTCCCGCACAGGCTGGAAGGCGACGGCTACGATGGCGGTGGCGATGATCGACAACACCAGGTTGGGCTGACCGCCGCTGCCGACGAGCGTGCCGACGCCGACCACGATGCCGACGTACACCGCGGTGATGAAGGCCGCCAGGGAGCCGTACACCAGGGTGCGGCTGATGACGACGTCGATGTCGTAGAGCCGGTACTTGAGGATCGCTATGCCGGCGCCGATAGGAATCGCCAGGAGCGATAGCACCAGGATTCCGGCCGCCAGCTGACCGAGAAGACCCTGGGGCGCGCTGGTCTGGCCGCGAGGCGAGAAGATATTCCCGAGGGAGCTCGCCGCAGCTCCGACGACGACAATGACGCAGGCGTAGGCGAACCACTTGAACTGCTGGCGCTGCTCGCCTGTAGACCGCTGGAACCGGACGCCGAGGCGCACCAGCGTGGCCAGCGCGAGCACCGGGATCAGGGTGTACGCGACGATGAATCCGGGCAGGTGTTGGATCGAATGGGCGCCACCGAGCTGAGCGTCTGCCCCCACCTGAACGGCTCCGGTGCCCGGGAAGGTGAAGATCGCGAGCACCACCGTTGCCGTCACGGTCAACGCGACGCTCAGGATGGCGAGTACCTTCACCGGCCAGCCTCGCAACGAGCTGTCGGGGAAAAGCAGCGGGAGGAAGAGCGTTGCAATCGCCACCCCCGGCACCCACATCCAGGCATGGAACCACGCTGACAACCAGGCGAGGGGAAGACTGTCCGGTGCAACGAAAATGGTGCGGATCGTGTAGGCCTGGGCTGTCTCGTTCGTCGCCAGAAACAGGCTCGACAGCAGCAACGCCCAGCCAACCCCGTTCTTGGGCTGGCGCGAAACGATCAAGGCGCCGAAGGTCGCTGCGGTGATGGTGAAGATGACAACCGCGCCCGGGAAGCCGTACGGATGGAACGGATGGCTGAGGATCAGCAGGTAGAGGCCGACGCACGCGACCGAGACGACGATAATCAGCCCGGCCAGCGACCAGGCGCTGACCCGCGCCAAGCGCACTAGCACCATGTCATCCCCACGATGTCATCCCGCCAGCGCCACCGACGTAGTGGGCAGCTTACCCCTGAGGCGGGTGCCATTGCCCAGCGACGATTCCAGCTCCACCCGACCGCCGAGGGCGTCAAGCCGATCCTCCATGTTCTGAAGCCCGGCGCCTCGCTTTCGCCTTTCCGTGTCGAACCCTGCGCCATCGTCTGCCACCTCGAAGTCAAGGACGTGATCGTCCTCGCGCAGCCGCACCACCGCCTTGCCTGCGCCGGCGTACTTCTGGACGTTCTGGAGCGCCTCGAGCACGCAGAAATAGACGGCGGCCTCCACGTCCTGCGGGTACCGCCCGACGTCCTTCGCCTCGACCGTGACGGGTAGCGTGGCCTTGCGCGCCTGGCCCTCGATCGCCGCGATCAGTCCCTTGTCAGCAAGCAGCGGTGGGTATATGCCTCGGGCCAGGTCGCGAAGGGTCTCGAGCGCCTCGTCGGCCTCGGACTTCAGCTGCACCACAAGGTCCCTGGCCCTGGCAGGGTCCTTCTCCGCCAGCGCCTCGGCGAGCCCGAGCTTGACCTTGAGGGCAACCAGGTTCTGCTGCGCGCCGTCATGGAGATTGCGCTCCAGCTTGCGTCGCTCCTCGTCCTGGGCCGCCACCAGCCGCTGCCGGGAGGCCCGTAGCTCTTCCAGCCGCTGCAGCAGCTCGGCGGTGAGCCCGACGTTCTTCAGCACCAGCCCGGCCTGCGATGCGAGGTCGGACAGGAGCTTGTCTTCGACGGGAGTCAGCGACTCGCCCCTACGCTTGGTGACGATGAGCGCGCCAAGTAGTTCGCCCTGGTGGCGCACCGCGGCGGCGCGGTCGGCACCCGGCATCTGGGGCAGCTCCTGGCCTGCTATTTCGATGGCCTCGAGAGGGGGTTTCCTGCGCTCGCCGTCTGCGTCGGCGCCTGCAGCATCGCTTGGAGAATCTGGCCAGGCGGCGGCTGGGAGAAGTGCGCCGCCACGGCGGAGCCAAACCTCGGCCTTCTCGGCGCCGGTGCCTTCGCCCAGCACCCGTGCCATCCGTGGCAGCGCCTCATCGGCGGCGTATGTCTCGGCCACTCGCTCTGAGAACTGCGACAGCACCTCGTACGGCGTCGCGCGCTTGCCGTAGACAAGCCGGTTGGCGATCCGGTTCAGTCGTTCGCGCACCGGCTGGAAGGCGACGGCGACGATGGCGGTGGCGATGATCGACAGCAGCAGGTTGGGCTGCCCGCCGCTGCCCACCAGGGTCCCGACGCCGACCACGATCCCCACGTAAACGGCGGTGATGAAGGCCGCCAGCGAGCCGTACACCAGGGTGCGGCTGATGACGACGTCGATGTCGTAGAGCCGGTACTTGAGGATGGCGACGGCAAATGCGACCAGGAAGACGGACTGGGAAATGAACTGAAGCACGCTCGAGGCGACCGTCAGCGCCGAGGCGCTGGCCGCGGGTCCTGGATTTGCGATCGCGTTGAGGAGGAACGATGGCGGAATGAGCACAAGCGCGAAGAGCAACCATTTCAGCTGGTGCCGGACCTCGGAATCGCTGCGACGGTAGCGAAGCAAGAACGAAATCACGCCAAGGAGGGCGAGGATGACCAATACTGGCCCTTCGGTGAAGCCGATGATTTTCCCAACAGGTGCCGCTGCCTCGATGCCCACTGGGTTCGGGAGCGGCGCGCTGCCCGTCGGATCAGGAATAAACATTTGGGTGAGCGCAACCGCGCCCATGTTCACCAAGGCCGCGACGCCTACCCAGCGCCACCGTCGCGTCAGGAATCGTCCGTTCGGGAACAGCAGGAGCACCAGCGGGACTGACGTTGTGCCAAGGACCCAGAGCCAGAAGCCGAGCCACCAGGCGAAATGCCCGAGTGGCAGGTTTCGGTGCAGCAGGAGAGCAGCCACCGCGTATTCCGATGAGAAGTTAGTCACATTGGTGACCACGCCACTCATGCCCATCACCCAGCCGACGATGTTCGTGGGCTGCTTGGTGATGACCACCGCCGCGACGATAGGAAGCCCAACAAGGGGGGCGCCGCTGAGGACGTCCAGCCAGGTTTGAGGGGGCGAGCCAAACAGGAGCACCTGCCCGCCCCGGGCAAAACCCAGCCAGGTCGTCAGGCCAAAGAGCACAACCGTCAGGGCGGCAAAGGCCCACGCAACCCATTTGGCCCAGCCTCTTCTCATTGTGCTGCTTCCTGGCCCACGCGCGCGCCGGCTTCGGCGTTGGTGGCGGCAGAGCCGTCCGGCAGTTGGCCCCGGACCGACGTTGAGCCTGGGGCGGAGGTGAATTCGACGGTCCCGCCAAGCGCGTCGAGGCGGTCTGACATGTTGGTCTGCCCGGAGCCCTTCTTGGCAGTTGCCACATCGAAGCCCTTGCCGTCGTCCTCGACCTCGAACTCGAGTTGGCCGTCGCGGTGACCAAGGCGGACGACTGCGTGAGTCGCCCCGGCGTACTTCTGCACGTTCTGCAATCCTTCAAGCACGCAGAAGTACACCGCCGCCTCGATCTCCTGTGGATAGCGATCGATCCCGTCAGCAAGTACCTGTACCGGCAAGGTCGCCTTGCGCGCCTGCGCCTCTATAGCCGCCGCCAAACCCTTGTCGGCCAGGAGTGGTGGATAGATCCCGCGGGCGAGGTCGCGGAGCGTGTCCAGGGTCTCGTCGGTGTCGCCCTTGAGCTCGGCGAGCAGGGTCTTTGCCCTCTCCGGGTCCTTCTCAGCCAGCATTTCGGCCAGCCCCAGCTTGACCTTGAGGGCGACCAGGTTCTGCTGGGCGCCGTCGTGTAGGTTCCGCTCCAGCCGCCGTCGTTCTTCGTCCTGGGCCGCCACCAGTCGCTGGCGCGAGGCGCGCAGGTCGTCGAGGCGGGCGAGCAACTCGGCTGTCAAGCCGACGTTCTTCAGGACCAGCCCAGCCTGGTGGGCGAGGTCGTCCAGCAGCTTGTGCTCGATCGGCGTCAGCGACTCGCCTGCCCGCTTGGTGACCGTCAGTGCCCCGAGCAGCTCACCCTGGTGGCGGACGGGGACGGCAGTTTCTGCAGGGAGGGCCGGCAGCAGCTGGCCGGTGACCAGGATTGGCTCCTCGGCTGGCGTGGCGCCATCGGGGCTCGGCCAGGCGGCAGCTGGGCGCAATGCCGACCCGGCCCGCAGCCAAACCTCGGCGTGTTCAGCGGCGGTGCCCTCCGCCAGCACCCGCGCCATCCTGGGCAGCGCCTCATCAGCCGCGTATGTCTCCGCCACCCGCTCCGAGAACTGCGACAGCACCTCGTATGGGGTGGCCCGTTTGCCATAGACCAGCCGGTTGGCAATCTTGTTCAAGCGTTCGCGCACCGGCTGGAACGCCACCGCAACAATCGCGGTGGCGATGATGGACAGCACCAGGTTGGGCTGGCCCCCGCTGCCGACGAGCGTGCCGACGCCGACCACGATGCCGACGTAGACCGCGGTGATGAACGCCGCCAGCGACCCGTAGACCAGGGTGCGGCTGATGACGACGTCGATGTCGTAGAGGCGGTAGCGCAAGACGGCGACGCCGATCGCGATCGGCAGAGTCGCGGCTGCAATGGGCAGCAGCGGCGTCGCCTTGCTACCGCCGCTGACCGCGGAGTAGATCCCCGTTTCGATGAAGACGAGGAACATGAAGGCCACCGCCGCCGCCAACCACTTGATCTGGTGTCGACCGTCCTGCGTGGACTTTCGGTAGCGCGCCACCAGGGAGCCCCAGGCCAGTACGACTACCGCAACCAGGGCACCCTGGATAAGGATGTTCGGGATCAACGCGTCGTTGTACCCTCGCGCGGCCTCAAGAGAGAAGGGCGGCTTGAGCGAGGTGGCGTTTCCGGAAGCAGTGAGCGAGACCGTTGGATCAAACAGCGTCGGCAGGGCGGCCACGGTCGTCACCACCAGGAGCACCCAGATCACCCTCAGCCACGGACGGAACAGCCGCCCGTCGGGGTAGATGGCGGGCATGACGACCAGGAAGAGACTGAATGTGACGACGGAGAAAACGCCCGCGAGCCAGGTTGTGACCTCCGGCGCTGGGACCGATCCCGGTGCCACGTACAGCCCCAGCCCGGTGTAGTCGAACGAGAGCTCGAATTCGAAGGTCGCCGCAACGGCTGTGATGAGCATCAGCCAACCGATGCGGTTGCGAGGCTGTGCCCGCACGATCAGGGCCCCGACGATGGCGAATGCCAGGATTGCAATCGAACCCGCCAACACGTTCTGACTCCGGAGCCCGGGAGGAACCACCCGCGATGCGACGACGAGATCCCAGAGGACGTGACCGGGGGTAATGACCACGACGGCAGCCGCCAGGGCCATACCCAGTCGGCCCCGCCGCTGCAGCCGTCGCTGGCCAGCGGATCGGCCTTGGTCCGGCGCCGTCGCCACTGCCATCACGGCGCCACCGTGATGCCCATCGCAACCATCACAGGCAGCTGCCCACGAAGGGTGCTGCCGGCCCCGACCGCTGACTGGACATCCACGGTGCCGCCGAGGGCATCCAGCCGGTCGGCCATGTTTGTTAGGCCGGCGCCGCGTTTCACGGTCGAAGCGTCGAATCCCTGGCCGTCGTCGGCCACGTCGAAGGTGAGCGCGCCGGCCACCTCCGCCAAGTGCACCCTGGCGCTTTGCGCCTGCGCGTACTTCTGGATGTTCTGCAAGGCCTCGAGGACGCAGAAATACACCGCCGCCTCGATGTCCTGCGAGTAGCGCCCAATACCGTCGGCGCTGATTTCGACAGGAACGGTGGCCTTCCGCGCCTGAGCTTCAAGCGCCGCCGCAAGACCCTTGTCTGCGAGCAGCGGGGGATATATGCCGCGAGCCAGGTCGCGAAGTGTTTCGAGGGCGTCGTCGGTGTCGCCCTTCAGCTGCACCATCATCTCCCTGGCCCTAGCCGGGTCCTTATCGGCGAACGCCTCGACGAGGCCCAGCTTGACCTTGATGGCGACAAGGTTCTGTTGGGCGCCGTCGTGGAGGTTCCGCTCCAAGCGCCTGCGCTCCTCGTCCTGAGCGGCGACGAGCCGCTGCCTGGAAGTCCGCAGCTCCTCGAGGCGTTGCAAAAGCTCTGCAGTGAGGCCCACGTTCTTCAGCACCAGCCCCGCCTGCGCCGCGAGGTCGGTCAGCAGCTTTTCCTCCACCGGGGTCAGCGACTCCCCGGGGCGCTTGCGCACAGTCAGGGCACCCAAAAGCTTGCCCTGGTGCAGGACGGCAACGGCACGGTCGCCGGGCAGCTCCGGGAGCAATTGGCCGCTGACTGGCACCGGCTCTTGGGCAACTGCTGGGGCGGAGCCGTTGTTCGAAGGCCATTGCGCCGCAGGACTGAGAGCGTTGCCTCCACGAAGCCACACCGTGGCTCGCTCCGAACCCGTGCCCTCCGCCAGAACCCTCGCCATCCGAGGGAGGGCCTCGTCGGCGGCGTAGGTCTCGGCGACCTGTTCGGAGAACTGCGACAGCACCTCGTACGGCGTCGCGCGCTTGCCGTAAACCAGACGGTTAGCGATCTTCTGGAGCCGCTCCCTCACCGGCTGGAAGGCGACGGCGACGATCGCGGTGGCGACGATCGAGAGCACCAGGTTGGGCTGGCCGCCGCTGCCCACAAGAGTTCCGACGCCAACCACGATCCCCACATAGACAGCGGTGATAAAGACAGCCAGCGCGCCGTAGACCAGCGTCCGGCTGATGACTACGTCGATGTCATAGAGCCGGTACTTCATGATCGCGATCGCGGCCGCCGCGGGGATCAGAAGAATGGTTATGAACGACGTCCCCAGGAGGGTGGTGACAACTGCCGGCGAGGCGCCGGTGAATACGCCGAAGGCGATGAATGGCCCGAGCACCACGAAAGTTAGGACCACAATGCCGGCATACAGCAGCAACTTGATCTGCTGCCGCTCCTCGCGCCCGCCGCGCCGATAGCGGACAATCACGCTGGCGACCGCGGCCACAGCGAGCAGCACGCCAAGCGGCGAGAGGATCCAGGTCGGCCCCGGCAAGGAGCCGGTCTGGTCGATCAGGTTGAAGACCAGCGTCAGAGCGGTGACTGCACCGATAAGCGTCCAGGCGCGGCTGAGGAATCGACCGCTGGGGTAGACGAGCAAAATGAACGTGAAGACCGTCTCGAAGAAGTAACGGCCAGTGTTGGCGGAGATCGCCTCGGCGGTCGAAGCCAGGGGCAGGCCGCCGTGGATACGGACGCTGAGCTCGCCCGACTCGACACCCAGCGACTGAAGAGCACCCTGGACGCCGATACCAAGAAAGAGCCACCCGACCAGGTTCCCTCGAAGTCGCGAGGCGATCAGTGCGCCGACGCTGGCGAAGCCCAGGCCAAACAGTGGTAGCTCGATGCGCAGCGGCGGCGCCTTGTTGAGGTCAGACAGGTCAACGCTGTGGGTGACGCTGATTGCAACGAGGACCAGGTCGGCGATCGCGATCACAACGGTCGCCGCCCACAGCGCCAGCGCCAGCCAGAAGTTCCACGGTCGCTTTGAGGCCCGAGGGATTACCCTCCCATCGCCGGTTGTCACGGGACTCCCTCGAGAACCGGGATACGGCCGCGTAGCCTGGTCCCCCGCCCGGGTTCTGAATCGACGGCGACTGCGCCGCCAAGCGCATCAAGGCGGTCGGCCATGTTCGTGAGGCCAGAGCCCGTCTTCGCCCTGGCGGCATCGAAGCCGGCGCCGTCGTCTTCGACCTCGAAGCTGAGGTCGCCGTTCAGCGCGCTCAACCGAACAGTCGCGCGTGTTGCCCTGGCGTACTTCTGCACGTTCTGGAGAGCCTCGAGCACGCAGAAATAGACCGCCGCCTCAATGTCCTGCGGGAAGCGCCCAATCCCGTCCGCGCTTACGTCAACCGGCAGTGTTGCCTTGCGCGCCTGCGACTCGAGCGCCACGGCCAGGCCCTTGTCCGCGAGCAACGGCGGGTAGATGCCCCGGGCGAGGTCTCGCAGCGTTTCCAGGGCCTCGTCGGCGTCCGCCTTCAGTTGAGTCACGAGCTCTTTCGCCTTCGCCGGGTCGTTCTCAGCCAAGGCCTCGGCCAGCCCCAGCTTGACCTTGAGGGCCACCAAGTTCTGCTGAGCGCCGTCGTGAAGGTTGCGCTCCAGCCGCCGACGCTCCTCGTCCTGCGCGGCGACCAGGCGTTGCCGCGACGCGCGCAGCTCCTCGAGGCGCGCCAGCAGCTCCGTGGTGAGCCCGACGTTCTTTAGCACCAGGCCCGCCTGCGAGGCGAGGTCGTCCAGCAGCTTCTCCTCGACGGGCGTCAGCGACTCACCCTGGCGTTTGGCCACCGTGAGCGCGCCCAGGAGCTCGCCCTGGTGTCGAACCGCAACAGCGCGGTCCGCCCCCGAGATCTGGGGCAGGGCGTCGTCTGCAATCGAAAAAGCGGGTCGCCCGTTCGCGTCGACCGGCCAAATGGCGGCTGCCCGAAGCTCCGTGCCGTTGCGAAGCCAGACCTCGGCGCGCTCCGCGCCAGTGCCCTCGGCCAGCACCCGCGCCATTTTCGGGAGCGCCTCGTCGGCGGCGTACGTCTCCGCGACGCGTTCGGAGAACTGCGACAGCACCTCGTAGGGCGTGGCCCGCTTCCCGTACACCAGGCGGTTGGCGATCTTCTGCAGCCGCTCCCGCACCGGCTGGAACCCCACAGCGACGATGGCCGTTGCGACGATGCTAAGCAGCAGGTTGGGCTTGCCGCCGGCGCCCACCAGGGTGCCTACGCCAACCACGATGCCCACGTAGACCGCAGTGATGAAGGCCGCCAGCGCGCCGTAGACCAGTGTGCGGCTGATGACGACGTCGATGTCGTACAGCCGGTACTTGAGCACCGCGATCGCTATCGCAACTGGGAGGGCCATGAACGCCAGTCCCGTGCCGAGGTTGGTAACCCAAACCGGCAGCACGGACGCTGGTATCAAGTTCGATACGGCGGCGTAGACGACCACCAGCCCGGTCGCGGCGATGAACCACTTCAGCTGGTGGCGGCGCTCCAGGTCTCCCCCGCGGTAGCGAAGCACGAGGGAGATGATGGCGAGCACGAGGGTGAGCGCAAAGAAGATCGCTGCGATCCCGGAGACCGCCCCCAGGAGATCGTGGGCTCCAGTGATGCCGATCGGGTTGACGTGGTGGCGGCCTTGGACATCGAGTCCCTGCGGGTCGAGGTCCTGTCCGATCTCGAAGAGCACGATTGCGGCCACCGCCGGCCACAGGGCCCACCGCCAACGCGGTGACAGTGCTCGTCCGTCGGGGAAAAGCAGCGGGATGAGGAGGAACATCGAGCCGAAAGCGATGAACCACCCGGAGCTCCCGAGCAGGTCCACGACCGACGGAATTGGATATGTGCCGGGCGGCGCGTACATCGCGTTGGTGGCATATCCATTGGACGCCGACATCGCCAGGGCGATGGCGGTCAGAAGGAGCAGCCAGCCGATCGCATTCCGGGGGCGCCGGAGAGCCAGCAACAGGCCGGTGGCCGCGGCAACGGCCAGGACCAGCAGGAAGACAATGCCGATGAGACCGACGCGTTCACTCGCTGGAACGTTGGCAGGCGTGAGGAGCTGGACCGTCCCCGCTCCGATCGCACCGACCGCAGCCAAAGAGAACAAAGCCCAAGCGGCCAGCCGTCGATATGGTCCCGTTCCCTCGCGGCCGGCGGCGGGATTGGCGATGGTCATGCGGGCACCGGCACCCCGAGAGGCAACGATCCCCTGATCGAGGTTCCCTGTCCCGGCGCCGACTCCAACTTCACCGAGCCCCCAAGGGCGTCGAGGCGGTCCTCCATGTTCTGGGTGCCTGAGCCCTTCTTCTGGGTGGCGGGGTCGAAGCCCTTGCCGTCGTCGACGACCTCGAAAGTGAGGGCGCCGTCCTCCTCGCGCAACCGCACCCTGGCCTTGCCGGCACCGGCGTACTTCTGGACGTTCTGGAGCGCCTCCAGCACGCAGAAATAAACGGCGGCTTCGATGTCCTGCGGGAAGCGGCCCACGCCGCCGGCGTCCACCTCGACAGGTACCGTCGCCTTGCGCGCCTGGGCCTCGAGGGCCGCGGTCAATCCCTTGTCAGCCAGGAGGGGGGGATAGATGCCGCGGGCCAGGTCGCGCAATGTCTCCAGGGCCTCGTCGGTGTCGCCTTTGAGCTCGGCGAGCAGCTGCTTGACGCGGTCGGGGTCCTTCTCGGCCAGCATCTCGGCCAGCCCCAGCTTGACCTTGAGGGCCACCAGGTTCTGCTGCGCGCCGTCGTGGAGGTTGCGCTCCAGCCGACGCCGCTCGTCGTCTTGCGCCGCGACCAGCCGCTGCCGCGATGCCCGCAGCTCCTCGAGGCGCTGCAGCAACTCGGCGGTCAGCCCCACGTTCTTCAGCACCAGGCCGGCTTGGTGGGCGAGGTCGTCGAGAAGCTTCTGCTCGATCGGGGTCAGCGACTCGCCCTGTCGCTTGGAGACGGTCAGTGCGCCGAGGAGCTCGCCCTGGTGGCGCACGGGCACGGCCTGGTCGGCGGGCAGCTCGGGCAGCAGTTGGCCCTGGACCGTGATGCTCTGGCTGCTCGGTGTCGATCCGTTGGCCTCGGGCCAGGTCGCCGCGGGATGGAGGATTGAGCCAGCTCGCAGCCACACCTGGGCCCGCTCGGCTCCCGTGCCCTCCGCCAGGACGCGAGCCATACGGGGAAGCGCCTCCTCGGCCGCGTACGTCTCGGCGACCCGCTCCGAGAACTGCGACAGCACCTCGTACGGCGTCGCGCGCTTGCCATAGACGAGCCGGTTAGCGATCTTCTGCAGGCGCTCCCGGACCGGCTGGAAGGCGACCGCTACGATAGCGGTGGCCACGATCGAAAGCACCAGGTTGGGCTTGCCGCCGCTCCCGACCAGTGTCCCGATGCCGACTACGATGCCCACGTAGACGGCCGTGATAAACGCCGCCAGCGAGCCGTATACCAGCGTGCGGCTGATGACAACGTCGATGTCGTATAGCCGGTAGCGGAGGATCGCCAAACCGATGGCTACGGCGACGAGCGGAAGGATGGTCAGGTAGGCCACGCCGGCGACCGGGGTGCCGTTGAGGATGAAGTTGACCGGAATCAGGAGCGCCGCAAAGAAGAACCACTTGAGCTGCTGCCTCTCGGCCCCCCGCGACCGGCGGAAACGAACCACTACCGACGCCACAACGCCGATGAGGGTTGCCAGCCCCGGCAGGATTGCCAGGTTTTGGATGGTCTCGGCCACCGGCCGGAGTGAGGGCACACCGATGGGATTGGTAACCCCGCTGTACTTGGTCGTGGGACCAGGAACCAGCGCGTTGCCAACGAACGCTAGAACCACGAAGATCACGGCGAACACGTAGACCACCGCCCAACGGCGGGACAGCAGGCGGCCATTGGGGAAAAGCATCGGCAGGGCTACCGCAAACAGCAGGAACGCCGCTTCCCAGATGGTGCTGTTGACCACGACCATCGCGTGCCCAAAGGGCAGCGAGCCCGGGCGGATCACGAGGGCGTAGCCGATGTAGTCCTCGTTGACCGCGGTGATCAGCGCCACGATTCCGACTGCTTGCAGGATCCAGCCGATCGGATGACTGCCGCGTCTGACTACGATCAAGGCGCCGATCAGGACGTACGCGGACAGCACGATCGGCGCAACCAGCGCAGGGTCGGGGCCGTTGCGCACCGCCCATTCGAGCGCGATAACGCTGGCCGCGATGACGAGGTAGACGACGACCAGCAGGATCGCGATCGAGCTCGACAGCCGTGTCGGCCCGGGCTGCTGCACGGAAGTTTCAGTGCTCAACTCAAGCCAGCCCCCACCACGATCGGTATTCGGCCGTGGAGGCGCGTGCCGGCCCCAGGCGACGACTGGATGTCAACATCGCCGCCCAGCGCCTCGAGGCGATCAGCCATGTTGGTCAGCCCACTGCCGCGCGGCCGGGTGGCTGGGTCGAAGCCCTCGCCGTCGTCCGCCACCTCAAATTCCAGGCGGTCGGCGTCCTCGCGCAGCCGCACCGCAGCCGAGCTGGCAGCGGCGTACTTCTGCACGTTCTGCAGCGCCTCCAAAACACAGAAGTACACCGCCGCCTCGGTCTCCTGTGGGTAGCGCCCGACGCCATCAGCGTCGACCTCGACCGGCACGGTTGCTTTGCGCGCCTGCGCCTCGAGGGCCGCGGCCAGCCCCTTGTCTGCGAGCAACGGCGGGTAGATCCCGCGGGCCAGGTCGCGAAGCGTCTCCAGGGCCTCGTCGGTGTCGGCCTTGAGCTGGCTGACCATCTCCTTGGCCTTGGCGGGATCCTTTGCTGCAAGGCTCTCAGCCAGTCCCAGCTTGACCTTGATCGCCACCAGGTTCTGTTGGGCGCCGTCGTGGAGATTGCGCTCCAGCCGTCTGCGCTCCTCGTCCTGCGCCGCGACCAGCCGCTGCCGGGAGGCCCGCAGGTCGTCGAGCCTTGCCAGCAGCTCGGCCGTCAGACCCACGTTCTTAAGCACCAGCCCTGCCTGCGACGCCAGGTCGGCGAGCAGCTTCTCCTCGACTGGGGTCAGTGTCTCGCCTCGGCGCTTGGAGACCGTCAGCGCTCCGAGCAGCTCGCCCTGGTGCATCACTGCGGCGGCGCGATCGCCCGGCAGCTCCGGCAGCTCATGGCCGCGGACCGGCATCGGTCTACTAGGGACCGCGGGTGCCGAGCCGTTGCCTGACTTACTCTCAGGCCATGCGGCCGCCGTCCGAATTTCTACGCCGCTTCGGAGCCAGACCTCGGCGCGCTCGGCGCCCGTCCCCTCCGCCAACACTCTGGCCATCCGAGGCAGCGCTTCATCGGCTGCGTAGGTCTCGGCAACACGCTCTGAGAACTGCGAGAGCACCTCATATGGCGTCGCTCGTTTGCCGTAAACGATCCGGTTGGCGACCCTGTTGAGCCGCTCCCGAACCGGCTGGAACGCTACTGCGACGATGGCGGTGGCGATGATGCTGAGCACCAGGTTGGGCTTGCCACCGCTGCCGATCAGGCTCCCGACGCCGACCACGATGCCCACGTACACGGCTGTGATGAACGCCGCCAGAGAACCATAAACCAGCGTTCGGCTGATGACGACGTCAATGCCGTAGAGCCTGTATTTGAGGATCGCGATCGCCATTGCCGTGGGTATCCCCACCAGGTAGATGGCGATGTAGATCGGCTTGGTGATGTCCGGGAAGGCACCGTTCAGAAGGGCCAGATTGAAGAAGTGGATCGCGAAGGCCGGCGCCACCGGGGCGGCGAAGTAGGCCACCCACTTGAGCTGCTGCCGGCGCTCTCCGGTTTCGCGGAACAGACGCACGACCAGCGCGATCACCGAGATGATCAGGGCCAGCCCGGAGCCTGCCCAGCCGATTCCCTGCACGGCGCCGGCCAGCCCCTTGTCCGGGTCCGGCAGCACGCCCGTTGGGTTCTGAAGCGGGATCGTGTAGGCGCCGTTACCGCGGGCGGCAGGGTTTATGGGCCCCTGGGCGAGGAGGAAACCGAGCGTCAGCACAAGGCCGCCCGCGATCGCCAGGATGAGTACGGCCTTCCACTTCTTTCCCGCGCGTATCCCGTCCGGAAAGCTGAGAAAGATCAGGGTCATGCCCAGCGGGAAGGCGGTGAAGAACGTCCACTGGCTGAGCCAGCCAAAGAGGTCGCGCAGGGGGAGGGCTGGGTTACCCGGGAGGAAGGCGTAGATCGCGTATTCGCTTGCGAACTGCATGACGACCATGACCGTGGTCACGTAGAGGAAGACGCGGCCGACAGGGTTGGCTGGCTGCCTCGACAGGATCAACGCACCCGCAAGCCCGTACGTGGCGGCGAAGACGGTGCCGGTACCGAATGCGGTCTCGGGCCCATCCCAGGTCGCGCGGTTGGCCAGCGTCAGCGCCTCAGCTGCGATGCCAACCAGCATCAGGACGCCCCAGACGGCGAAGAGCGCTCGCTTCGCGCTTGGAGTCGCCCCTCCTGCCGTCGCCATCAGACCGCCACCACCACGCCGATCGGCAGCGTTCCCGTCACCCTCGTCCCGGCGCCGACCTCGGAGGTAACCACCGCGCAGCCACCCAGGGCGTCGAGCCGGTCCTCCATGTTCTGGGTCCCCGAGCCCTTCTGCCGCGCGGCGGGGTCGAAGCCCCTGCCGTTGTCCTGGACCTGGGGCTGGTCCCGGATCAAGTCAGCGGATGGCGGGTGGTGCGATACGTCCAGAACCGCGAGCACGACGTCAAGCGCCGCGATTAGGACGGCGACGACGAGGATCCCCCACGCCAGCCACCATGCTCGGCCTCTCACATTGCCCCTCTCTCGGGCCATGTTCGCATTCTGAGCGGGCGAACGCGTACTGAACAGGGTGCCCTCCGAACTCAGCGCGGGATCGCCACCCTCTGGAGTTGGGGTGCTAACACCCCCTGCCGGTCAGCTTCCAGCGGCGGCCTTCACCGAGGCCAACATGAGGTCAGCGGAGGAGTCGTCGCTCAGACCCTCCTGCTTGAGGCGCCGCCAGGTCCAGAAGTCAAGGGCCAGCGCCACGGCCGCGTGCACGCCCACTCGGTTCCGCGCCGACGGCTTGAACCCGGCGGTGAGCGCGTTGGCGAGGACGGCCAGCTGCGCATCCGCTCCGGCGGTGACGACCGCGTCCAGGGCGGGCATGACCAGCCGGTCACGCTGGATGTTGAAGGCCATGGCTTCGGTTTTCCGGTAGTAGCCGTAGAGGCCCCGTAGCACCGCGCCCAGCATCTCGTCTGGGTCGCTCAACGCGAAGGCGGGGGAGGGGTCGGGCAGGGGATTACGTGCCAGCCAATGGGCGCTGCACTCCGCGAACAGCTCGCGCTCGTCCGGGAAGTTGTTGTACACGGTGAGGCGCTGCACGCCGGCCCGCCGGGCGATCTCCGCGATCGTTGTCCGCGCCGGGCCAACCTCCCTGTGGAGCTCGGAGGTGGCCGCGACGATGCGCTCGCGGGTCTCGGCCTGGCGCCGGGCCCTGGCTTTGAGCGTGTAAATCCGCTTTTCGCTTGACATGCTGTTTATTCATCGTATACCATGCTGACTGCTCACTAAACACTGTGTTCATCAAAAAGGAGGATGGAATGGCAACGACAACAGTCCGCGTGGTTGGTCCAAGGGACGGCAAGCTTGGAAGCATCGGCGGGATCGATGTCCGCTTCATGATCAACGGCGATGAGTCCGGAGGCGGGTTCTCATTGGTCGAACATCCAATGCCGCCACGGGCACTGGCGGCGCCGCTGCACCGGCACAGCCGGGAGGACGAGTACAGCTATGTCCTCAAGGGCCGCATCGGCGCCGACCTCGGCGGTGAGGTCGTGTATGGCGAGCCCGGCGACCTGATCTTCAAGCCGCGGGGCCAGTGGCACACGTTCTGGAACGCCGGCGACGAGCCAGCCAGCATCCTTGAGACCATCTCCCCGGCGGGGTTCGAGAAGTACTTCGACGAGCTGGTCGACATCGGCGCCGGCGGTCCTCCCGATCCCGTCAAGGTCGCAGAACTGGCCGCCAGGTACGGACTGGAGCTCGACTTCGAGAGCTTCCCGAGGCTGCTTGCCGACCACGGGGTGGTTTTCCCGGGGCTGCCGCCTCAGCAGTAGATCCGCTGGAGGTGGCGTCGAGCCTTACGCCGGCGCCATCTCTTCTACGGGTAGGTGGCCGCTGAGCCT
The DNA here is from genome assembly GCA_049644325.1 of Candidatus Dormiibacterota bacterium. Lineage (GTDB taxonomy): Bacteria > Chloroflexota > Dormibacteria > DASZGP01 > DASZGP01 > DASZHA01. Next base: position 13,698 of record JBARRR010000005.1, on the reverse strand, counting down.
GGCACCTCCGCCTACCGCTGAATCCAGCCTGATCCCGCCCCCCAGGGCGTCCAGGCGGTCGGCCATGTTTGTCAGGCCGGCGCCGCGTTTGGCCGTCTCCGGGTCGAATCCCTTGCCATCGTCCGCGACCTCGAAGCGCAGATCTCCGCCCTCGGCTGTGAGACGCACAGTCGCCTTGCGGGCCTGGGCGTACTTCTGGGTATTCTGCAGTGCTTCCAGGACGCAGAAGTAGACCGCCGCCTCCACGTCCTGCTGGTAGCGTCCGACGCCATCGGCATCGATATCGACAGGCAGCGTGGCCTTGCGCGCCTGGGCCTCCAGCGCGGCGGTGAGCCCCTTGTCCGCCAGCAGGGCCGGATATATCCCGCGGGCCAGGTCGCGCAGGGTTTCCAGCGCCTCATCGGTGTCGCCCTTGAGTTGGCCGATCAGCTCCTTGGCCCTTGCGGGGTCCTTGCCCGACAGCGCCTCGGCAAGGCCGAGCTTTACCTTCAGCGCTACCAGGTTCTGCTGGGCGCCGTCGTGGAGATTGCGCTCGAGGCGACGGCGCTCCTCGTCCTGGGCTGCAACCAGTCGTTGGCGCGAAGCGCGCAGGTCCTCCAGCCGCGCGAGCAGCTCAGCCGTTAGGCCGACGTTCTTCAGCACCAGCCCAGCCTGGTGGGCTAGGTCGTCGAGCAGCTTCTGCTCGATCGGGGTCAGCGACTCCCCCTGGCGTTTGGTTACCGTGAGCGCGCCGAGCAACTCGCCCTGGTGCCGGACCGGAACGGCCTCTTCACCGAGCAGGTCTGGCAGGTCCTCGCCGCGCAGAGGGACCGGCTCCTCATCGGCGTCATGCGATTCGGGCCAGGCGGCAGCCGGGCGGAGTAGGGTCCCGGCGCGCAGCCACACCCGAGCACGCTCGGCGCCGGTTCCCTCGGCCAGCACCCGTGCCATCCTCGGCAACGCGTCGTCGGCGGCATAGGTCTCGGCGACACGTTCCGAGAACTGGGACAGCACTTCGTATGGCGTCGCCCGTTTGCCGTAGACGAGCCGGTTGGCAACCCTCTGGAGCCGCTCCCGGACCGGTTGGAAAGCGACGGCCACGATCGCCGTGGCAACGATCGACAGCACCAGGTTGGGCTGGCCGCCGCTGCCAACCAGGGTGCCGATGCCAACGACTATGCCCACGTAAACCGCCGTGATGAAGGCGGCCAGGGCGCCGTAGACCAGGGTGCGGCTGATGACGACGTCGATGTCGTAGAGCCGGTACTTCAGGATGGCGAAGCCCGCGGCCACCGGCACCAGGAGGAAGCTGGCGATGAAGAAGGCGCTGATGACAAAGGTCACGTCGGCCGGGAACGAGATCACGACGGACGAGAAGTGGGGCACGAATCCAAACACCAGGATGAAGGCGCAGGCGAACAGGAACCACTTCAACTGCTGGCGAACGGTTGCGGAGGCACGTCGCCGGCGACGGAAGAGGCCCACAACCGAGAAGGCGCAGAGGATCAGCAAGCCGAGGAAGGCGTAGCCGATGAGATCGGTGAGGTCGCCGCCGATGGTGTCGGCTTTGACGATGCCACCCACCTCATCGATCCGAACAGCGCCACCGTGGCTGGGGAATGAGCTGATCGCCCCAAAGACGCTGATCACCAGGATGTAGGCGGCGCTGGCGATGGCTAGGATTCGCCATCGTGGAGACGGCACGCGCCCGTCCGGGAAGAGCAGCACCAACAGCGTGACCATGAGACCAACCGCGGGAAACGCGGTCCACGTCGAGAGCCAGGCCGCCAACGCCCCCGCCGGGAACGACTGATTGACCTGGAGGGCAAAAGCTCCGTAGAAGGTCGCCAGCTCGGTCAGCGTCAGGTCGACCGCGGCGGCGGTCAGCAACCAGCCCACAATGTTGCCGGGCACTCGGCGCAGCAGGAGGCCGCCGAAGATGACGTTGGTGAGCCCGAAAGCAACCACTGCGTAGCCTCGCAGTGCTTCGCCCTGCAGCATCGGGCTTAAAACGTAGATGAGCCAGAGCGTCGCTGCAGACCCGGCAACCACGAAGACCACCGCCGCCCAGCTGGCCGCGCTGGCTACAAGCCGGCCATTCGAGTTGGTCATGCCGGAACGGACTCTGCGACCGGCAATGTGCCGGAGACTGTGGTCCCTTGCCCCGGGATCGAACGCACCTCGACACTGCCGGCCAGGGCATCCAGCCGATCCTCCATGTTCTGAGTTCCGGATCCCCTGCTCTGCGTCGCCGGATCGAAGCCCTTGCCATCATCGGCCACTTCGAATGACAGCAGGCCGTCCTCCGCCCGCAGATGCACCACCGCGCTGTTCGCCCCGGCGTATTTCTGGACATTCTGCAGTGCCTCCAGCACGCAGAAGTAGACCGCCGCCTCGATCTCCTGTGGGTAGCGTTCGACCCCGTTGGAATCAACGCTCACGGGGAGTGTGGCCTTGCGGGCCTGGGCCTCGAGAGCGGCGCTGAGGCCCTTGTCCGCCAGCAATGGCGGATATATCCCGCGGGCCAGGTCGCGCAGGGTTTCCAGGGCCTCGTCGGTGTCGTTCTTGAGCTGCGTCACGAGCTCCCGGGCCCTGGCCGGGTCCCTCGTGGACAGCGCCTCGGCCAGGCCGAGCTTGACCTTGATCGCCACCAGGTTCTGCTGTGCGCCGTCATGGAGGTTGCGCTCCAACCGTCGCCGCTCCTGATCCTGGGCCGCGACGAGCCGCTGTCGCGATGCTCGGAGGTCCTCTAATCGGGCGAGCAGCTCTGACGTGAGGCCAACGTTCTTCAGCACCAAACCAGCTTGGTGGGCGAGGTCGTCGAGCAGCTTCTGCTCAATCGGGGTAAGTGAGTCGCCGGCGCGCTTCGTTACTGTCAGAGCACCCAGCAGCTCACCCTGGTGGCGGACCGGCACGGCCTGCTCGCCGGGGAGGTCGGGCAGCTCGTCGCGGCGCATCGGGACCGGCTCCTCCGCGACGCCATCAGACTCGGGCCACACCGCGGCGGGCCGCAGCAGCCTCCCGGCGCGCAGCCACACCTGGGCGCGCTCCGCTCCCGTCCCCTCCGCCAGCACGCGGGCCATCCTCGGCAGCGCCTCCTCAGCGGCGTATGTCTCCGCAACGCGCTCCGAGAACTGGGACAGCACTTCGTATGGCGTCGCCCGTTTGCCGTAGACGAGGCGATTTGCAATCCGCTGTAGCCGCTCCCGCACCGGCTGGAAGGCCACCGCCACGATCGCGGTGGCAACGATCGAGAGCAGCAGGTTTGGCTGACCGCCGCTGCCGACCAGGGTCCCAACTCCAACGACAATGCCCACGTACACGGCGGTGATGAACGCCGCCAGCGCGCCGTAGACCAGGGTCCGGCTGATGACGACGTCGATGTCGTACAGCCGGTACTTCAACACCGCGATGGCCGCGGCCACCGGCACCAGGACCAGGCCCAGGACCCCTACGTCTTGAAGGATCGGGAGGTTCAAGCCCAGCCACAATCCGAAAATGAGGCTGTTGGCGAAACCGAACGCATAGAACCCCGCCGCAAACAGCATCCATTTGATCTGCTGGCGCTCGTCGGCCGTCCCGCGTTTGTACCGCAACGCCATGGCGGTGATACCTGCGATCACGCAGATGGGCAGCAATATCAGCGCCGCGCCCAGCGCCCCGGCAATCGCCGAGTACGGCTCCGGCAGCGAAACCGGCTGAACCCCCTTGATGTAGCCGCTCGCGTCCGAGCTTGGGCTGAGGCTATTGCCGACAAAGGTCGCAGCCGCGGCGGCAACCGCGATCCACACAACCGGCCGCCAGCGACGGGACAGCAGCCTGCCAGTGGGGAAGACAAGGGGCAGGAAGATGGCGATCGGCGCGATGCCAAGCACCCAGATCTGGGATTCGAAGCTGCCCACCAGGTCCCCGCCGGGCACGGTGCGATGCCGGACCTGGATCGCGTAGACGACGAAGTCCTGGATGATTCCCTGGTCGACGAGGAACGCTGTGGAAGATGCGAGCAGGAGCCAGCCAACCGGGTGACGCGGCCGCCGCAGCGCGATCAGCGCGCCGAAACCCGCCGAAGCCACGAGGCTGAGCGGGAAGAGGAAATTGGCGACGCCTCCCCCGTACTGGGAGGAGTACTGGGCGAAAAACGGGGTGGAGACCGCGATCAGCGCGACCATCAGCACGTCCAGCACGACCACGGCCCAGACGATGCGGCGGGCTATCCGCGACCAGCGGTCGAGGGTCTCAGCCGGGTCTGCGCGCGCGGAATCGCCTTCCATGACCGCATTCTGCGCGCTCGACCAGATCACTTTGAAGGGTGCTGGCCCGTCGGATGGCGCTCACTCGAAGCGGATCTGGGGTGGTGGCAGCACCACGGGGTCCTAGGCCGGCTGCAGCTCCTCCTCGGCCACGCCGACGCCGAAATACCGCGCCTGCGGGTGGTGGAAGACCACGGCGGAGACGGTGGCCTCGGGATCCATCATGTAGCCCTCGGTGAGCTCCACCCCGACGGTCTCTGGCCGCAGCAGCTTCCAGAGCTTCTCCTGGTCGGCGAGCTCGGGGCAGGCGGGATAGCCGAAGCTGACCCGGATGCCCTGGTAGCGCGCCTTGTGGATATCGGCCATCGTCAGCTCGGGGGGATCGTCGATGCCCCAGGCCTTGCGCAGGTCGTGGTGCAGCTTCTCCGCGAACGCCTCGGCGGTCTCGATCGCCAGCGCCTGGATCGTCTGCGAGAGGACGTAGTCGCCCTTCTCCTTGAGCTCGTCGCCGAGCTTGCGCACCCCCGCGCCGCAGGTGGTCACGAACATCGCGATGCTGTCCGGCTCCGAGCCCACCGGCGCCACAAAGTCGCTGAGGCAGAGCTGGTCGCCGGTGGCCTGGCGGGGGAACGAAAAGCGCTCCACCTCTGGACCGCGCTCCCCGGCGCCGTTTCCGGGCGGACCATAAACGATCAGGTCGTTGCCGTCGGAGTTGGCCAAGAAGAACTGGTAGACGCCGCGTGCGCGAAGCCAGCCGCCCTCGGCGCGCTTCTTGGCGTCGTCGACGATCTCCTTCAACTTGAGGTATTTCTCGTCGCCAGCCTCCCTGAGGCGCCCGACGTTGCCCCCAAGCCCGAGGTGCCGACCGAAGAGCATCTGCTCGTTGAGATACGGCCAGACCTCGTGGAGCCTGATCGCCAGCTCGTGGCGCTCCAGGTCCGGCGCGGGCCGCACCGGCACCACCTCGACCACCGGCGACCGGTTCGTGCCCGCGGGCGCGACCTCCACCTTGGGCTTGCTGTCTGCCAGCGCGGTGAGCTTGGCGGCGCGCTCGGCGGCCACCTCGGCGAGGGCCTCCCGACCGCCCGGTTGGGTCAGCCGGTTGGCCAGGTCCAGGCCTTCCATGGCGTCCTTGGCGTACATCACCACGGTGCTGTAGCTGGGCAGGATCCGCCGGTAGGTGAAGTTGGGCGTCAGCGCCGCGCCGCCCACCAGCAGGGGCAGATCGATGCCGGCAGCCTTGAGGTCCTCCGCGGTCACCACCATCTGCTGGGCGGACTTGACCAGCAGGCCACTGAGCCCGATGAAATCGGGCTTGTGCTCCCGCACCGCCGCAATCAACGTCTCGGGCGCCACCTTGATGCCGAGGTTGACCACGTCGTAACCGTTGTTGCCGAGGATGATCTCGACCAGGTTCTTGCCGATGTCGTGGACGTCGCCCTTGACCGTGGCCAGCAGCAGCTTGCCTTTGGTCGAGGACTGCTCCTTCTCCATGAACTGCTCGAGGTGAGCGACCGCAGCCTTCATCGCCTCGGCCGACTGCAGCACCTCGGCCACGATCAGCTCGTTGTTGGCGAACAGCCGGCCGACCTCGTCCATGCCCTTCATCAGCGGCCCGTTAATGATCTCCAGGGGCGTCAGCCCCCCCTTGACGCGCTTCTCCTCGAGGTCCGGGATCAGGCCCTCCTTGGTGCCCTGGACGATGTAGCTGGCGATCCGCTCGTCGATCGGCAGCTTCGAAACCTCGACGCCCTGCTGAGGCTTGCGCTCCCGGAACTTGGCGGTGAAGGTCGCTATGTCCTCGTCCGAGCCCCGGAACAGGACGTCGTCGCAGAGCTTCTTCTCGTCGTCGGGGATCGTGCCGTAGCGCACCAGCTTCTCGGAGCTGACGATGGCGAAGTCGAGGCCGGCCTTGGTGGCGTGGTAGAGGTAGACGCTGTTGAGGACCTCGCGGCCGGCCTCGGGGAGACCGAAGCTGACATTGCTGATGCCCAGCACGGTGCGCGTCCCGGGGAACCGCTGCTTCAGCTCAGCCACCGCATTAATGGTGTGGGGAGCTGAGGCGCGGTAGTTCTCATCGCCGGTGGCGGCGGGGAAGACCAGCGGGTCCCAGATGATGTCCTCGGGCTTGATGCCGTATTTCTCGGTCAGCAGCTGGTAGCTGCGCTCGGCCACCTTGACCTTGTCGTCCGTTGTGATCGCCTGGCCCTTCTCGTCGATGCAGCCGACCACCAGCGCGGCGCCGAACTCCTTGGCCAGGGGCGTCACCTGCTGGAAGCGCTTTTCGCCGTCCTCGAGGTTGACGCTGTTGAGGATGACCTTGCCCTGGCAGTAGGGGAGGGCGGCCTCGTAGACGTGGACGTCGGTGGCGTCGATCACCAGCGGCACCTTGACCATCTTGATGGCGATCTCGAGGAAGGCCTTGATGTCCACGATCTCGTCACGGTCGGGGTTGCTGAGGCAGACGTCGATCAGGTGCGCCCCGGCCTTGACCTGGGCGCGAGCGATCTCTGCCGCTTCCTCGTAGGCCTCGCCCTCGATCAGCCGCTTGAACTTGCGGCTGCCGATCACGTTGGTGCGTTCGCCGATGATCAGTGGCCTGGAGTCCTCCTCGACCTCGACGTACTCGATGCCGCTGACGTGGGTGACATGGGCGCCGGTCGGCAGCTGGCGCGGCTTTCCGGCCCTGGCGGCCTCACCGATCACCCGGATGTAGTCGGGGGTAGTGCCGCAGCAGCCGCCGACCAGGTTGAGCCAGCCGTTCTCGATGAATCGGCCCAGCGTCTCCGCCATCATCTCGGGCGTCTCTGAGTACTGTCCCAGCTCGTCGGGCAGGCCGGCGTTGGGGTAGCAGGAGACAAAGGTGTCGGCCATGCCGCTGAGGGTGCGGATGTGGTCGGTCATGAACTCCGGCCCGGTGGCGCAGTTGAGGCCGATCGAGGTCATGCCGGCGTGCTCCACCGAGGTGTAGAAGGCGTCGACGCCCTGGCCGGCGAGCATCGTGCCCATCGGCTCGATCGTTCCCGACAGCATCAGCGGGACCCGGAAGCCGAGCTCGCGGAAGGCCGCCCAGATGCCGAGGATGCCGGCCTTGACGTTGCGGGTGTCCTGCGACGTCTCCAGCAAAACGGTGTCGACGCCGCCCTTGAGCAGCCCCAGCGCCTGTACCCGGTAGGTCTCGCTCAGCTCGTCGAACGTGATACCGCCGGTGACGCTGATGGCCTTGGTGGTCGGGCCCATCGAGCCCGCGACGAAGCGGTCCGGTCCGAACTCCGCCGCCACCTCGCGAGTCAGCCGCGCGGCGGTCTCGCTTATCTCCTCGGCGCGGTCCTGGAGCCCGTACTCGCCCAGCACCAATGGCGTGCTCCCGAATGTGTCAGTACCAACCATGTCCGAGCCGGCCTCGTAGTAGGCCCGGTGCATGCCCTTGACGATGTCGGGGCGGGTCACAACCAGGTACTCGTTGCAGCCCTCGAGGTCGGGGCCGCCGAAGTCGTCAGCCGTGAGGTTGCAGCCCTGCAGGTAGGTTCCCTGGGCGCCGTCCAGGAGCACGATCTTCTGACGCAGCAGCTCCTCGAACTGCTGGCCGCGCTCGGACAGCGGCAGGTCCCCTGGAGGGGATGGAAATAGGTGTGCGGAATCGGCGGCCATGGTGGGTTCTAATGCTACTCCCGGCCTGATCTCAGGCTGTATTCAGGGAGTAACCGGACGCTCCTGATGCTAAACTCGCCTTGAGTTCGAAGCTCTGACCACCCTGGAGGACCAACCGATGGCCATTGACACCCAGCTGATCACCCTCACCGACTCTGCCGCCGACCAGCTGCGGACCATGATCGAGAAGAAGGGCAACGCCAGCCTTGGCCTGCGCGTGTGGGTACAGCCTGGTGGCTGTTCCGGGTTCTCGTACGGGATGGCGCTGGATGACGCGCCCCTCGATGACGATGTTGTCAGCGAGGCCTCCGGGCTCAGGGTGATCGTCGACAGCTACTCGGCGCAGCACCTGGGTGGCGCCAAGGTCGACTATCTCGACTCCCTGATGGGCGCCGGGTTTACGGTTCTCAACCCCAACGCCGTTTCCAGCTGCGGCTGCGGCCACAGCTTCGAGTCGGCCCAGGGCGGCGGCGACGCCCAGTCCTGCGGCACCGGGGGCTGCGCCCACTAGCAGCCCATGGCGGCCACATTGGTGGCCGCCGTCGACGCTGAACGACGGCTACTCCGGCTCGAAGGCCGGCCCCGTAGGCGTCTGGATCTCACGCCAGCCGAAGCGCGCCAGGGTGACGTCGCTGCGGCGGCCGAAGATCCGCATCAGCGCCCCGGTTTCCTCGTCGGCGAACAGGGCGGCGGCGTCGAACACGTCAGTTATGTCTAGCTTGAGGCGTCGCGCGCACTCGTAGTGCGGGGCAAGTCCGACGAGGACCTGGCGGAAGTCGCTGTGGCCGGCGTAACCGAGCGCCCCCGCCACCAATCCCGCCGCCAGGATCTCACCCCTCTCGGCGTCGGCGATGTCCTTCGCCAGTACCAGCTGGGGCGATCGACGGCTGAAGATGCCCAGCAGCAAGCGCTTGTGGTCGTCGAGCGCTGCCGCCATCTCGGCGGCCATCGCCGGCCCCGCGGCCTCCAGCGCCCGACAGATCTGGAGGATCTCGTGGTCTGTTGCCGAGGGCACCTCATCCTGCACATAGAAGTAGCGGGAGACGCCGTCCAGGTAGTGCGAGGCCTCCCTGGCGAAGTCCGTGAAAGCCGGCACGGCCGGCTATAGCGCGCTGTCGGCCGAGGGTAGTCCGTACATCCCCTTGTAAAAGATGAGCGGGAGGCCCTGGCCCAGCTCCGATTCGGTAGCCTCGCCAAGAAAGACCGTGTGGTCGCCGCCGTCGAAGCTCGTGGAGGTGCGCGCTGCCATATACGCCAGGCAGTCGCGCAGCTTGGGCGCGCCGAAAGGTCCGGAGGTGGTCTGGATGCCGGCGAACTTCTCGACGTCGGGAGTGGCGAACTGGCGAGCGATCCGTTCCTGCTGATCGGTGAGGATGTTGACCAGGAAACCGTCGGCCTCCAGCATCGCCGGGTGGCTGGTGATCGTCTTCTCGACGCAGACCAGGATCAACGGCGGGTTCAACGAGACCGAGGCGAAGGAGTTGACGGTGAGCCCGTGAACCTCGCCGGCGCGGTCGATCATCGTCACCACCGATACCCCGGTCGCGAAGTGGCCGCAGGCAGTCCGGAAGGTCGCCTCATCCATTGCAGGCAAGCGTACTAGGGCCGTAGCGCCGGGGGGTCAGCCGCCGCCCGCGGCTGTGGGCGTGAAGTCGAGGACCTCCGCGGCCAGCCGCAGCCGGCCCTCGAAGCCCTCCATCAGGATGTCGGTCACCAGGACGTGGAGCCCGCGTTCCTTGAGCTCGGCCTTGAAGGCGACGTCCTGCTTGTCGATCACGATGGCGTCGATCAGCCCCTCGTAAAACTGCGCCACGCCCAGCGGTGAGACCGCCAGCCCCGCGCTCTGCATCATCGGCACGGTCGGGCCCTTGACGGCGTCGCCCCCGATCAGTGGCGAGATCGCGACCCGGAGGGCGGTTGTCTGGGCGACCGCCTCACGCAGACCCTTGATGGCGAGCATCGGGCCGATGCTGCCGATTGGATTGCTGGGCGCGACGATGACCACGTCGGAGCTGAGAATGGCGGCTGCCGCCTCTGGGGTCGGGCGGGCGTCGGCGGCGCCCTCGAAGCGGACCTCCTCGACCGGGGGCTCGAAGCGACGGCGAACGAAGTACTCCTGGAAGTCGAGCAGCCCGTCGGGGGTCAGGACCTTGGTGCGCACCGGGTCATTGCTCATGGGCAGCAGCTGGCAGCGGATGCCGAGCTGGTGGGCCAGGGCTCCGGTGGCTTCGGTCAAGCTCCTGCCCTCTGCCAGCTGACGGGTGCGCAGCACGTGGGTGGCGAGGTCGCGGTCCCCGATCTGGAACCAGGTCTCCTCGGTGTCGTAGCGCTTGAGCAGGTCCAGCGCCTGCCAGGTCTCGCCCTCCAGCCCCCAGCCGCGGTCGCGGTCGGCGAGGCCTGAAAGCGTGTACATCACGGTGTCGACGTCGGGGCTGACGTGCAGGCCGACCCACTCGAGGTCGTCGCCGGTATTGCAGATCACCGACAGGTCCTGGGGGACGAGCAGCTCGTTGAGGCCTTCGACCAGCTTGACCCCGCCGATACCACCGCACAGCGCCGCCACCCGCCGCCCGGCCGCCTGGGGCACCCTCATCGGAAGTAATCCGTGGCCCGGTCGCGCAGCAGCTCACGGCCGCTGCCGGCGCCAGGTTCGAAGCGATAGCCGTGAATGACCGCGACGGGGACTCGGTCGAGCTTGTTCATCACCAGCTCGGCCGCGGAACAGAGCTCGTCCGCGACCGCCAGCTCCGTGCCCGCGAGGGCGCGGCCCTCGGGGTCCTTCTGTCCGCGATAGTCGCGGATCGGCCGCATCCCGGCGACCCCGAGGGCAACGTTGACCAGGCCGTAGCGAAACGGGCGGCCGAAGGTGTCGCTGACCAGCACCGCCAACGAAGCGCCATATCGCGCCGCCAGCCCGGCCTGGATGCGGGCGGCGCCGGCGTCGGGGTCGGCGGGGAGCAGCAGCGCCGTCCCCGGCATGCCCGTGTTGCTGCGGTCGACGCCGGCGTTGGCGCAGATGTAGCCGTGCCTGGTCTCGACCACCAGCACCCCCGGTTCCGCCCGGAGGACGGTGGCGGTCTCCGCCAGCACGGCGGCCACCTCAGCCAGGGGCTGCCCGGTCCGCGCCGCAACCCGTCGCGCCTCCGCGTCGGCCTCGACGTCCGTCAGCAGGCGCTGGCCCTCGGCCTTGGAGACGATCTTGCTTGCCACAACGAAAATATCGCCGTCGGTCGGGACCAGACCGGTGGCTTCGAGGGCGTCGCCGATCAGGGCCACAAGGTCGTCTCCCTCCCGGATCTCCGGCAGCCCGATGACGGGGGTGATGGTCAAGCTCAGAGCCGGCCCCCCGGCATCCACATGTCGTCCTTCACCTGGTCGGCCCGGATCTTGCCGGCGTCGATCAGCACGCGGCGACCCTCGGGACCGGAGGCGTCGAGGGCCAGGATGTCGTCGCCGGTGTCGGTGTCCAGCCGTAGCCGCGGGTTGTCGATGACCTTGACCGGCAGGTTCAGGATCTCCGCCTCCCGAAGGTGCTGCCGAAGGCTGTCGGGCCCGAAATGGAGGCGCAGCTCGAGCGGGGGCGAGATCCTCATGGCGTTGGTGCCGGTGCCGTCGCGGTCGCTGACCATCACCAGCACCGGGGCCTTGGGCTTGAGCAGCTGCTCGATGTCCTTCGGCCGGGTCAGAGGGACGTCGGCCGACACCGTGACCACGGAGTCCGCCCCGCGACGGCGGCCCTCCGCGAAACCGGCGTCGACGACCGCATTCTGGCCCCACAGGTCGGGCCGCAGCATCACCTCGAACTTGTGCAGCAGCGCCAGTCCCGCGGCCAGCTCGTCCTCGACCACCGCGATCCGGGCGTCGATCGAGTCGCACTCGGCAAACGCTCGCAGCACCCGGTCGGCGGTAACCCGGGCCAGGGCGGCGCGCTGGTCAGCGTCGAGGCGCTCGCCCAGGCGCGTTTTGGCGCTGTTGAAGGATTTGATGGGAACCACCGCGACGATCATCGCGCTGCGCACTCCTACTTAGAAGGACCCGACCTCACCGAAGCATACTGGCCGCCCGGACCGAACTGACGCCCTAGTCAGGTAGGATTCGGTCGATCATGGCCGAGACCTCGCCCGAGCCACAGATCCCCGACGACTGGCTCAACGACTACACCGACTACCGCGCCTGCTTCGTCTGCGGCAGCAACAACGAGCACGGTTTGAAGACGTTGTACCGCCAGGAGGGCGACCAGATCGTCACCGAGTTCACCGGGAGCGCCGAGCACCAGGGCTTCCCCGGCTACGTCCATGGCGGCCTCCTGTCGACGCTTTTGGACGAGACCATGGGGCGCACCGCGCTGTTCAGCCGCACCTGGGTGATGACCGGCAAGCTCGAAGTGCGGTACCGCAACCCGGCGCCCATCGAGCAGCGGCTGACGGTGCGTGCCTGGCTGACGCGCGGCCGGCGCGACTCGTTCGAGAGCCGTGGTGAGGTCACGCTGGACGACGGCACCGTGCTGGCCGAGGCCCGCGGCCTCTTCATCCGGGTTCCCGACGATGTCCGTGAGCTGGCCGCCCGCGAGCACCCCGAGCTGGGCAACTACTTCAACAGCATGCCCGACGGCCGGCCAATGGGACGCAAGCCCGGCGCCTGATGTCCCAGCGCTACTACATCTTCGACGATGACCACGAGGCCTATCGCGAGAGCGTACGCAGCTTCGTCCTCAAGGAGCTGCGACCCAACGCCGACGAGTGGGAGCGGGCCGAGGAGTTCCCGGTGGAGATCTACCGCCGGATGGGGAAACTCGACCTCTTTGGCAACAAGTTCGAGGAGGAGTACGGCGGCACCAACGCGGGCTACCTCTTTGAGGCGGTCCTGGTCGAGGAGATGTCGCGTTGTGGCTCCGGTGGGGTTGCGGCCGGGCTCGGCGCGCACGCGCAGATAGCCCTGCCCCCGATCGCCAGCTTCGGCACCCCTGAGCAGAAGCAGCGCTGGCTCGCGCCTGGCATCAAGGGCGAGAAGATCGCCGCGCTCGGCATCACCGAGCCGGAGGCCGGGTCGGACGTCGCTGGCATCAAGACCCGGGCCGTCCGCGACGGTGACGACTATGTTCTCAACGGCAGCAAAACATTCATCACCAACGGCGTCCGCGCCGACATGGTCGTCTGCGCGGTGCGCACTGGCGAGGATCCCCACGGCGGTGTGTCGTTCATCGTCGTCGAGAGGGGGACCCCGGGGTTCGACCAGTCGACCAAGCTGAAGAAGCTCGGCTGGCGGGCATCCGACACCGCCACCCTCTACTTCAGCGACTGCCGCGTCCCCGCTGCCAACATGCTGGGCAATGAGGGCGACGGCTTCAAGATGATCATGTCCAACTTCCAGTGGGAGCGGCTGACGATGGCGCTGGGTGCCGTCATCGGCGCCGAGGAGACCATGAAGCTGGCCAGGGACCACGCCGAGAACCGGGTGGCATTCGACCGCCCGATAGTCCGCTTCCAGACCATCCAGCACAAGCTGGTCGAGATGGCGACCGAGATCGAAGCCGCGCGACACCTCACCTACCACGCGCTCTGGCTCTTCAACCAGGGCCGCGACGCGGTCAAGGAGGTCAGCATGGCCAAGATCGTCGCCACCGAGGCCGCCACCCACGTCGCCGATGAGGCGGTCCAGATCCACGGCGGCTACGGCTACATGATGGAGTTCCCGGTGCAGCGAGCCTGGCGCGATGCCCGGCTCGGCCCCATCGGCGGCGGCACCACTCAGATCATGCGTGAGATCATCGCCAAGACGATGGACTTGTAGGCACCGCCGCCAGCCGTTAGGCTGTGCC
>JBARRR010000004.1:0-2392 GCA_049644325.1 Candidatus Dormiibacterota bacterium | reverse complement strand
GCCAGGCCCTGGTCGCCAGCATCGGCGCCCTGGCCTTCGTCGCCGCCTTCCTGTGGAAGATGGTCGCGATCGACACCCGGAGCGTGATGGAGTCGAAGCGCTGGATCGGCCGGATCGTCTTCGGCACGATCGGGGTCGAGCTGGCCGGCACGCTGGTCCGCGTCCTGGTGGGCGCGGCCAACGTTCATTAGGCCGCGGCCACGCCAGGAATGATCCCGATTGACCCCACGCCGCTGACGGGGCCCGCGCCGGGCGTCTTCGACCCGTCGGGCGGCCTTGGTCGGCTGCTGTTCGACCCGGCCAACATGATCCAGCTGGTCATCGGCCTGATCGACAACCTGCTCGCCGGCGCCAAGGCCACCGGCCAGCAGGTCATCGAGAGCTACTTCCTGTGGACAGGCAACTTCAGCGGCAACCCTGTTCTCTGCAACCTTCCCAACTACTCGCAGGGCGACCCGACGCTGCGCGCCGGTTGCCGCTTCACCGACAACAACGTGCTGCGAGGGCTCTACGCGCTGACCAGCCAGATGGCCAACGCGGCGCTGGTCGCGATCGTGGTCTACAGCCTGCTGCGAAGCATATGGGAGCGAGGCTACCGAGCCCGATACACGCTCAAGGCGGTACTGCCCAAGCTGCTCCTGGTGATCGCCCTGGTCAACTTCGGGCTGCCCATCCTGCAGGGCGCGATCGACCTCAACAACGGCGCCGTGCACGCCTTCTGGAGCTTCGACATCGGCTTCGGCCTGACCCAGCCGAGCAACCTCTGGGACATGCTGGTGATGCCCAACGGCAGCCTGCTGGTCAACTTCCTTGCCCTCCTGACCGCCGTCCTGCTGTTGGTCCTGGCGATCACCTCGATTGCCCGCAACCTGCTGTTGGTCCTGCTCATCGGTGGTGCGCCTCTGGCGTTTCTCTGCGTGCTGTTGCCCGAGACCCACACCTACCTGTACGCATGGCGCCGCCTTTTCTTCACCGCGGTCTTCATGCAGGCCGTGCAGGTGCTGGTCCTGCGGCTTGCGCTGGTGCTCCTCTTCGAGGACCGCAGTCCCATATCCGTGCTGTACGGCCTGCTGGCGATGTACCTGGTGCTCCGGGTCCCGGGCGCCCTCCATGCCTCCAGCAAGGCTGAGTCGCGTGCGTTGATGTGGGCCAAGCACGGCGTCCACGCGGTCGAGAAGATGGCGACCGCCACGACACATCACCCAGCCAGTAGGGTCCGCGCTCACCCGGCGGCAGACTGATGGGGGCTCTCAGGCTGGGGTGGTTGGCGTGGCGCCATCGCAGCGGGCTGAGCCGGCTCCTGGTGGTCTCGGTCGCGGCCACAGTCGGTCTGCCGCTGGTCCTGGTGGGGCTGGCCATAGCGGCGCTCGCCCCGCCGGTGCAGGCTGCCCAGGCGCTCAGCCGCGGGGTTAGTCCATTGACCCACTGGGTCACGACTCAGCCCTTCGGATGCACCGGCTTCTACCTCGAGCCGCCCCGAGGTTCGTGCCCGCACTTCCACGCCGGGGTGGACATGGCGTCAGCTGCCGGCGACGAGGTTCGCGCGGTGATGGCGGGCACGGTCGAGATCAGCCCGATCGGTGGCTATGGCAACCACGTCTTCGTTCACCACGGCGGTGACCTGGTCACCCTCTACGCCCACCTCGCCGCCTTCGCGGTAGTGCCTGGCCAGGTGATCGACGCCGGCCAGGTCATCGGGTTCGAGGGCAGCACCGGGGCCAGCACCGGCCCCCATCTGCACTTCGAGGTCAGGAAGGGATTGGAGCCGGTCGATCCCGTCCTCGTCTTTCCGGGGGTCTTCTGCCCCGGGCTGCCGGCACAGCTGGCGGCCGGGAAATGCCCAGCCGCCTAGAAGGGGGAACCAGGATGATCAATCGCGTCACCATCGTCGGCCGCCTGACCCGCGACCCAGAGGTCCACGACACCGCGTCCGGCGGCCGGCTCAGCAACCTGCGCATCGTTACCGATGAGGTGCGCAAGGACGCCGACGGCAACCGCAAGGAGGAGGTCCAGTACCACTCGGTGGTGGCCTTCGGGCGTCTCGGCGAGATCTGCGCCGACTACCTCCGCAAGGGCCGCCTGGTCTACGTCGAGGGCAAGCTGCGCACCCGCGAGTGGGACGGCAAGGACGGCCTCCACCGCTACACCACCGAGATCGTGGCCGACACCATGAAGATGCTCAGCCCCAAGCCGAGTGACGACCCGGCAGTCGAGGCGGAAGCGGCCGCCACCGACAACGGGGTGCCGATGACGGGCGCCGTCGCCTAGCGAGCGCGGCCACCCGAGGCCCGGCCGCTGACTCCACCAGCGAGCCGCCGAAGGTGCCGTCAGAGGGGGGACCGGGGAGGAGTGCCCGTGCGGGGGGACGGGCGCTCCGAACCGGCTCTAGTGG
>JBARRR010000003.1:0-6702 GCA_049644325.1 Candidatus Dormiibacterota bacterium | reverse complement strand
CCGCCGGCACGGCCGGCGCCACGGCCACCACCGGCGCGGCGTCGGGCGGCGGCATATCGACCGGGGTGGTGGTTGCCGGAGGGGTAGGGGTTGGCGCTGTCGCCACCGCCGCGGTGGTGGCCTATGTGGTCGTGACCAACGCAGTCTTCGGCCACAACCTGGTCGTGAATGGCAACGCGGAGGCCAACGCCGGCGCCGTCAACGACACCACCGTGGTCGCGCCGCAGGGCTGGCAGACGACCGACAAGTTCACGGTCATAAAATACGGCGCCGCCGGCGTGATCGGCACCAACGACCCCGGCCCGCCCGACCGCGGCTCCAACCTGTTCGCCGGCGGGCCGGACAACCCCAAGTCAAGCGCCACGCAGACCATCGACGTCTCGCAGGGAGGCGGGGGCATCGATTCCGGCGACAAGAAATACACCCTCAGCGGCTACCTCGGCGGCTTCGAGACCCAGGGTGACAACGCCACCGTGATCGCCACCTTCCAGGACGCCAACGGCAACAGCCTGGGCACCGACAAGGTCGGGCCGGTGACCGAGGCGGCGCGCAAGAACCAGACATCCCTGGTCAAGTCCGAGGCAACCGGGAACGTGCCCAAGGGGACGCGCAAGATCGTGATCGAGATCGACATGCTTCGCACCGCCGGGAACTACAACGACGGCTACGCCGACGACGTCTCCCTGACCATCAACTGACAGCCCGGCGCGTGCCGGGTCGAGAAATGCGCTCTGAGTTAGTGGACGGAGGGCGTCGCCCCGGCGCTGGCTCCCGGCGACGTGCCCTGGGTCGTCCCGGTGCCGCCACCGGTGGTGCCGGACGCCGTGATCGTGAACAGTATGTCGGCGCTCTGTCCCATCGTGTTGGAGCTGTTGAAGATGGCGTCGTAAGCGCCTTCAGCGGGAAGCTTGATGATGAAGGTCACGTAATCCCCCTGCCGCGTTGTTCCTTTGGCCGGGATCGCGACCGTGGTCTCGACGACCTCTGCCTCCACCGACGTCCCGTCGGGAACCTTCAGCTGCACGTGGTCGCGGCTGATACAGCACGGGTGGGTCCCCGTGCCAGTGGTGCTGTAGTTGATGGTGATCAGTGCCGTCCCCGCGTCCAACTCCCGGTGCGCCACCACGTCGTCGTATGAAAGGACTCCACCGGTGACATTGAGGGTGTACTCACTTGCCTGGTTGACGGCGCCAGATATCTGTAGCGGGCGCGGCTGCAGCGTCTTGGCGGTGCCGGTCTTACCCAACGGGATGACCGGCTGGTTCCCGGTGGCCTCGCCGATGGTCAGGACGGCGTCGTCAAGGTTGAACTTTTCGTCGGTTTCGAAGGAGATCACACCGTTAGCCGTCGACTTACCAGGTACGTTGGGCAGTTTCTGACTGTTGCCGGGACTGGTATACGCCTGGCTGTTGGAGGCCATCGACATCCGCGCGAAATAGCCTCGGGTGTCCTTGCCGAGGTTCTCGAATTTTGCCGCGATCGTCAGCTCACTTGGAACGTTTGTGACTCCTGGTGTCGGCGAGGTCGGCGGCTTGTAGGCCACGTCCCCCAGGGTCACGTGGAAGCCCTCAAACCAGAACTCGGCGTTCAGGGTCTTGCTGGCGGCGATCCCCGGTCCGGTCGATGGCGACGCTGACGCGCTCGAGTTGTTGTTGCTGGAGGAGCTGCTGCCGCCGAAGGGCAGGGAGCAGCCGGCCAGGATCGCCAGGACCAGCAGCACGATTCCTTTACGCATCCAGGTAGCCAACAGCTTTCTCTCCTTCCAGTGGTGCGGCCATCCGGCTCGCGGGGTGCGCCGTTCGCGCGGCCTGCAGCGGAGTCTAGAGGCCGCGAACTTAGCGGGTCAACCGGGCTAGCACCATTGTGGGTGTGGAGTTAGCCACACCGGAGTGCTGAGGTCTACGAGGCGGGCTCGGGGCGCTTGAGCATGAAGAGGCCCGCGGTCCGCCAGCCGTGGTGATCCTGGTAGAAGCGAGCGGCGTCGACGTTGGCGGTGTGCACCTCCACGGTCATGAACTCGACATGCCTGGCGGCGGCCCACTCCTCGGCGGCCTCCAGCAGGTCCGAGCCAATGCGGGCGCCGCGGTAGTCGGAGAGGACGGCGATGTCGATCTCCGCCGTAAATGCGTCGCGCAGCATACGGGGCTCTCCGCCGGGCGGGCGCAGCTGGATCTCGACCCAGCCGACCACCTCCCCGGCGATGTCGGCCACCAGGATCTCGGCGTCGTCGCCAAGCGGCAGCCGCCGGCGATAGCGCTCCGTGAGCTCGCCGAGCGTGTGCTGCGTGTAGAGGCTCGGGTCGAGGCGCAGGTGATGCTCGGCGCTGTCCACGTAGACGGCAGCCAGGGCCTCCGCGTCGTCCGCGGTGGCAGGTCGAACCAAGATCAGCTGCTTGGCAGCCTCGCTCATGCGCTCTAAGCATGTCTTAAAACAGCTTGGCCTGTGCGCCACCGGGGAACTCGGTACCCGGTTAAGTAGAAAACCGCCCCGGCTTCCCGGGGCGGCTTCCTGGCGCCAGTTGTCAGCGCTGCATGGTATGCGCCTGAGAGCTTAGTACTCGGGCATTGGCGGCGCCGGCGCCGCCTTCTCCTTCTCAGGCTTGTCGGTGACCAGCGACTCGGTTGTCAGCAGCAGGGCCGCGATCGAAGCCGCGTTCTGCAACGCCGAGCGGGTGACCTTGGTGGGGTCGATGATGCCCGCCTTTACCATGTCGACGTACTCGCCGGTGGCCGCGTTGTAGCCCTCGTTGCCCTTCATCGCCTTCACCTTCTCGACGACCACGGAGCCCTCGGCCCCGGCGTTGGTCGCGATCTGGCGAAGTGGGTCCTCGAGCGCCCGGCGCAGGATATTGGCGCCGGTTGCCTGATCGCCTTCAAGGGTCAGCTTGTCGAGCGCCGAGATGGCGCGGATCAGGGCCACGCCGCCGCCGGGCACGATGCCCTCCTCGACCGCTGCCCGGGTCGCCGACACCGCGTCTTCCATGCGGTGCTTGCGCTCCTTGAGCTCGGTCTCGGTGGCGGCTCCGACCTTGATCACGGCGACACCGCCGCTGAGCTTGGCCAGCCGCTCCTGCAGCTTCTCCTTGTCCCAGTCCGAGGTCGAGTTCTCGATCTCGGCCTTGATCTGGTTGATGCGGCCCTCGATGTCTCCCTTGGAGCCGCCACCCTCGACGATGGTGGTGTTGTCCTTGGTGACGGTGACTCGGCGCGCCTTGCCGAGATGGCTCAGCTGGGCGTTGTCGAGCTTGAGGCCGACCTCCTCCGAGATCACCTGGCCACCGGTGAGGATGGCGATGTCCTGGAGCATGGCCTTGCGGCGGTCACCAAAGCCGGGCGCCTTGACGGCGACGGCGTTGAATGTGCCACGCAGCTTGTTGACGATCAGGGTGGCCAGGGCCTCGCCCTCGATGTCCTCGGCGATGATCAGGAGCGGCTTGCCGCTCTGGACGACCTTCTCGAGGATCGGCAACAGGTCCTGGATGGAGCTGATCTTCTTATCGGTGATGAGGATGTAGGGATCCTCGAGGACCGCCTCCATCCGCTGCGGGTTGGTCACCATGTAGGCGCTGATGTAGCCCTTGTCGAACTGCATCCCCTCGACCAGCTCCAGCTCGGTCTCGAGGCCCTTGGACTCCTCGACCGTGATGACGCCGTCCTTGCCGACCTTCTCCATCGCCTCGGCGACGACCTCGCCGATGGAAGGATCGGCGGCGGAGATGCTGGCGACCTGGGCGATCTTCTCGCGGTCGGAGATGGTGATCGACTGCTTCTTGATGTTCTCGACGACCCCCTCGACGGCCTTGTCGATGCCCTGCTTGAGCAGCATCGGGTTGGCGCCGGCGGCGACGTTGCGAAGGCCCTCGGCGATCATCGCGGCGGCCAGCACCGTGGCGGTGGTTGTTCCGTCACCGGCGATGTCGTTGGTCTTCGAGGCGACTTCCTTGGTGAGCTGGGCCCCCATGTTTTCGAATGGGTCCTCGAGCTCGATCTCCTTGGCAATCGTCACACCATCGTTGGTGATGGTTGGACTGCCGAACTTCTTGTCCAGGACCACGTTGCGACCCTTGGGGCCGATGGTAATTCGGACCGCGTCCGCCACCTTGTCGACACCGCGCTTGAGGGCCGCCCGCGCGTCGCTGCCATATGCGAGTTGCTTGGGCATATTTTTCGTTCCTCCTGCAGGTTCTCAGTTATTTGCCGGAGGGCGAACTCCCTCCACCACGACCTTGCAAGCGAAAGTCTAGCAAAGAATTAGCACTCTCACCGCCTTAGTGCTAAAGGGGTGAGAGTGCTAACTCGGAGGCGGGGTCTAGGGGAGCTGGACGAACCCGATGAACTGGGAGAAGCTGCTGACCTTGCTGGCCTTGCCGTCGAGTGAGACCAGGTAGGTGCCCGCCACGCCGTCGCCATCGCTGGTGGTCCGGAACTCGACCAGGCGCCCGTCCGGGGCCCAGGCCGCCGGCCGCAGGTCCGCCGGGCCGAAGGTCTGCTGGGCTCCGGAGTTGAGGTCGATGATGTGCGTCGCGAACTTCTCGTGGGGCGGCCCAGCGGCAGGCGAGGTGCAGTACACGATGTGGTTGCTCCCTGTGTCGAAGACCAATCCACCGGTCTGGTTCGATGCCGGCACGTTGGCGCTCAGTCCGCGCTGCCCCGGGCCGTTGACCACCACGAATCCCTGGCTCCCCTGGGTCTGGGCGTAGGCTACCGCGCCGTTACCGGCGAGGTCGACCGCGCTTGCGGGGTTGCCGCCGGCCCCATTGTTGGGGGGCCCGACCGAGGTGGTCTTGCCGGAGGACAGGTCCAGCTGGTAAGCGGGTCCATGGAGCTGGTTGAAGAGGATGTAGCCGCCGACCCCGACCGCGGAATGAGTGATCAACGGGTTGGCCAGGGTCCAGCTGTAGGGCTGGAGGGCGCGGTTGTCCTCGGTCACCTTGATCAGCTCCCGCGGCGCCTGGCCGTCCTTGCCCAGCCAGATGTGACTGGTGAAGCTGCTCTGGCTGTTGGTCATCGTCGACCAGATCCACTGCAGTCCGTCCGGGCTGACCAACGCCCGCACCGGCACGCTGGTCGGGCCCGGCGCCGACGTCGTCGGCATGCCGCTGCCGAGGTCGGTGGTCGAGCCATCGGTGTGCAGCTCGAGCACATGCCCGTCATTGCGGTAGACGAGGACCCGGCTTCCACCTGAGCCGAGAGCTGCTTCGTTGGCGGGCAGCTGCCGGCTGGCCACCTCCTGGCCGTCGGTGCCGACCCAGTGCACCGTCTGCGGTCCGACCTGGTTGGCTGGCGTGGAGACCTCGACCAGCGCCGTCCGGGGCGCCGAGGGGGAAGCCGCCGGGGAGGCCGATGCCTCCACCGCCGGCGTCGCCGCCGGGGAGGCTCCCGGCGATCCGGCCGGCTGGAGCTGGCCGACGTTCCTGGGCGCGCCCAGCAGCACCGCTGCCGCGATCGCCGCCGCCGCCGCCACCGGCAAGCCGACCACGGCGAACGCCGTCATCCGTCCCGACCAGAAGTGCCGCGACCGGCGCGCCTCGCCCCCGCCCTGCACGTACCGGCTCATGCGTGAGCGCACCCGGCCGAGCGACTGCGTCTCGTCGGTGCCGGTTTCGGCTGCCCGGAGCCGGCCCTCGAGGTCGAACATCTCGCTGTCGTTCATCGACTCGTCGCTCATGTGTCCATCTCCAGTTGGCTGCGGAGCTGCGCCAGCGCCCGCTGCCAGGCCTTCTTAATGGCCGCTTCCGACTTGCCCTGTACCTTTCCAATCTCCGCGTGGGAAAGGCCGGCGATCCGCATGGCCAGGAGGTCGCGGTCATCCCGCCCCAGACCGGCCATGGCCCGTCGCAGGTCCAGGCCCTCCGCCGTCTCCGACGTGTTGTCCCTTCCCGCCAGGGTGTCGCCCTCGGGCAGCACCTCGAACTTGACCCGCCCGTCCCGGCGGACCCGGTCGATGACCAGGTTGCGCGCGATGCGCATTACCCAGGCACGCGCCTCGGTGTCGTCGCCCTTGAAACGTGGCCACGCGTCCCAAGCTCGGCAGAAGGCGTCGCTGCAGAGGTCCTCGGCCAGGGCGTGGTCCCTGACCGCTGACCGCAGGTAGCGAAGCACGACTGTCGCGTCCCGGTCGTAGAGTGCGTAGAAGCTGGCCGACAGGTCGACTGCCTGTGACGCCTGCTCCCTCATCTGTACAACCATGCCCTTTCCAACGACCCAGGGGGAGGAACGGGACATGGCGGCGCGACCCGCTTTCGGGGGCAACTCAAGACTGTTACCGACCTGTCGTGCGGAACCTGACGGGATCGTCCGGCAGCGGAAGTTAAAGCAGCCATGAGATTCATTCCGTTCAGGGCCAGCGGCCACGCGGAGCCTCTCATCCAACCTGTCCAACCTGCCCCGGTGGCGGGCGACATGGCCGTGATCCGAACCGTGATCGGCTATGCGTCGGCGCCCCCGGCGCTGCTCCAGGGCAGCGATGGGTTGCCGGAGTCCGACCCCGCCGCCCCCATCCAGCTAGCCCCCGTCCACCTACCGATCGAATTCTTCGACGCGGACGAGCTCCTGGGCTAAAGCCCGGGTCACCCGGCGCCGGGTGAGATGATGCCGCCTGATGGTGGCGGTGCTCAAGGCCATCCTGATCCGGCTACCCGCCGTGATCCTGGCGATCGCCGGCATCCTCCTGCTGGTCGCCCTGCTAGCCATCCTGGTCGTC
>JBARRR010000002.1:0-32444 GCA_049644325.1 Candidatus Dormiibacterota bacterium | reverse complement strand
GCCATCGGCCGCTCCGGCGGCCGCCGCGGTGGCAGCGCCCGCGACCACGGCGTCCCCAGGTGCCGTTGCGGCGCCCAAGGCCAGGCGAGGCGGGTGCGGGCGCATCGTCCTGTTCGGCTGCCTGGGCCTGGTGCTGCTCACGATCCTGGGGGGCGCCGGCATCTTCATCGCCCTCCGCACCGGCGCGCTCACCACCGACAGGCTCCTCAACGTGATCGGCCAGGGGCCGGCGACGATCGAGGTCGACAACCTCCGGGATGACTCGATGCAGGTGGCCGTGGACTCGCTCAGCAGCTCGAGCTCGAGTGGCGGTTCCACTTCCAGCAGCGGCAGCTCAGGCGGGTCGTCCCCGTGCGGGTTCTCGCTGTCCGGTGGATGCGTCATGCTGAACCCGTTCGACGTCAAGCAACGCCGCGTGGAGAACCCGGGAAAGTACAAGGTCACATTCGTGGACAAAGCGGGAGCGACGATCGGCACCTGCACCCTGAACGTCCACGGTGGCGACGACTACCAATTTGTCGCCCTGCCGGCCCTGATCGCCGTCAACCGTGGCAACGACCCTTCCCAGAAGGGGCCGGACTACGACATCAAGACCTCGAGCCTGTGCCAGCCATGAGGCCGCCGAGGTGAACCGCACCCGGATAGGTCGGATGGTCCTCCTCGCGGGCGCCAGCGTGGTGCTCTCTGGCTGCGTACCGACGATCACCGTGATGAACACCACCAAGATCCCGGTCCGCGTCGTCGTAACAAGCCCCAAGGGCGGTGCCGAGACCTTCTCGCCGTCCCCCGGCGAGAGCTCCAACGGCGACCTCGCCCCCGGGGCATACACCGTGACGGTGATACCCGACGCCGACTGGACCAATTACGCCAAGCTCAGCCGCCAGGCCCTTAACGATCGGCTGGTCAACTCCCAGAACCTGTCGGGGCCCCAGCTTCTCGACGTCGTCCAGCGCCTCAAGGACCTCGCCGCCAAGATGGACCAGATGCAGAAGGCGGCCGGCGCCGCGGCCAGCTGCGGCGGCAGCGTGACTGAGGACTCGGCAGCGACAGCCACCATCGCCGTCGGCGCTGACGGCAAGCTCGTGGTTGCCTGCAAGTGACCCGCCGCGGCTAACGGGGGCTGACCCGGGCGCTGGGGCTGGGAGCCGCCGAGGGCGTCGCCGGCGGGAAGTCCGAGGGCACATCCTGCCCGGTGGACATGTCGATCGTGACAGCGGTGGTGTTGGCGCTGTTTGAGCTCTGCGTCAGGACGATGCTGATCAGCTCGCGGCTGGAGTACCGGTATCCGCCGATGTTGCCGCTGTCGTCCGAGTGCACCGTCCAGCCGTTGTACTGCAGGTCGGCGATGTAGGGATCCTTGGCCTCGGACGGGGTCACGGGGCACTCTCCCTCGACGCGGTAGCGCTTGCCGGCCCGGCCGAGGTCGACCAGGACCATGCGGTTGGCCGCGAAGTTCGGGCAGAGGATCAGCTCC
This sequence comes from Candidatus Dormiibacterota bacterium, assembly GCA_049644325.1. Lineage (GTDB taxonomy): Bacteria > Chloroflexota > Dormibacteria > DASZGP01 > DASZGP01 > DASZHA01. The sequence goes on along the minus strand of JBARRR010000002.1, from coordinate 30,970 downwards.
TTGGGAAGTTCGCCGGTGCTGTTGATGACCTTCGCCTGGCCGCTGTTGACGATGAAGAACGTCCCCAGCCCGGCGAGCACCACCACCGCCAGGGTTAGGCCGATGGCTCCGAAGGACAGCGCCAGCAGGACGCGGCGTCCGCGGTTGCTTCGGTGGAATGGCCCCCCCCGCGGCGGTTGCACCTACACGCTCAGACCTGTCGCTGGAGAGGGGCGGCCAGCAGCCGTAGCTGCTCCATCATGGCGGCGAAGTTGCGCGGCGTGAGGGACTGGGCGCCATCGCTGAGGGCGTGGTCGGGATGAGGGTGGACCTCGACGATCAGCCCGTCGGCGCCCGCCGCCAGGCCGGCCAGCGCCACCGGGCCGACCAGCTTCCACTTCCCGGTTCCCTGGCTGGGGTCGACGATGATCGGCAGGTGGCTCAGCTCCCGGACCATGGGGACGGCGCTGATATCGGTGGTGAAGCGGGTGTAGGTCTCGAAGGTGCGGATGCCGCGCTCGCAGAGGACGACATTGGGGTTGCCCTGGCTGAGGATGTACTCCGCCGCCAGCAGCCACTCCTCGATCGTGCTGCTCATGCCGCGCTTCAGCAGGATGGGGCGGTTGGCGCGCCCGGCAGCCTCGAGCAGGCCGTAGTTCTGCATATTGCGGGCGCCGATCTGGAGCATGTCGGCGTACTCGCTGACCAGGGGGACGTCCTCGATGTTCATGACCTCGGTGACCACCGGCAGTCCATAGCGGTCGCGGGCCTGGGCCAGCAGCTTGAGCCCTGCCTCGCCCAGGCCCCTGAACGAGTAGGGCGACGTCCGTGGCTTGAAGGCGCCGCCTCGCAGCATGTGGCCGCCGGCCGCGGCGACCGCCTCGGCGGTGGTCATCAGCTGCTCCTCGCTCTCCACCGAGCATGGTCCGCCCATAACCACGAAGGCGGTGTCACCGATGTGGACGTCACCGACATGGACCACCGTCGGCGCGGGGTGGAACTCGCGCCCCACCAGCTTGAATGGCTTGCTGACGGGCACGGCGTCAACCACCCCGGGCATGCTGACGATGGAGTCCTTGAGGCTGATCGGGTTTGACCCCAGCACGCCAATGGCGGTGCGGTCGGCGCCGGGCAGTTTGACCGGCTTGAAGCCACGGGCTTCGACCTCGGCGCACACAGCGTCGATCTGCAGGTCGGTGGCGTGGGCGTCCATCAAGATCAACATGCCGTCAAAAGGTTATCGGAGGCCCGGGGTGTTACTTGGTCAGGACCAGCGCCAGCCGCCCCTGGTTCAGCTTCGGGGTCTGGGCGTCGATTGCCTGGAAGACGATCTTCCAGGAGTAAAACCAGTTCTTGCCCTGCCAGATGCCGCCGTCGTTGGTGACCACCCCGGCATCGGTGTAGCCCTTGATCAGGACCTCGTGGTAGACGGTCTGGGCGCCGTAGTTGTGGTTCTCGAGGGAGTGGGTCATGACCGGGATGATCACCGGCCTGCCCGCCGCCAGCTCCTGCTCGATGCTCTCCTTGGTGGCCGGGAAGACACGGTAGTTGTAGCCGTAGTAGGCCTTGGCGAACTGGCCCGTCTTCTCCAGGGTCAGGTCCTTCTCCGCGCCCCAGTTGACCACCTGCCACTTCTCCATGGCGCGAATGGCGTCGGTCGCCTCGGGCACAGGGACGTCGCCCCGCTTGTCGCCCTCCACGTAGAGGTGGTCCATGAAGACGGCGTCCTCCTCGCAGGCGTTCTCGAACTCCTTCCAGTTGTTGCCTGGAGCCTGCACCGTGTACGGCACCTGCAGCAGTGTTGTCGCGGGAATCGAGGAGGGTTCCGGCGCCGTCCCCCGGCCGTTGCGGTTGTCGGCCGGGTTGGCCACCGGCTGCAGGTTGTTGAGCTGCCCCTGGTCGGCGGGGTGCGAATCGGCGGTAGGTCGGTCCTGGTACTTGTGCCAGAGGGCCCGACCCTCGGTCAGGCCGAAGACGGTCGCTGCGAGCACGACCACGATCACGGCAATGGCCATGATCACGCGCTTCCGGCTCCACCCTCGGCGGCGGCGGACGCGCGTGACCGAGGGGACGCTTACCAGGTCTGGGCCAGACACCCGTATATCCTACGAATCGACCGCGGGCTATGACTTCGGGCCGATGAAGGTATCGAGGAAAGCCACGTCGGCCTGACGGGACACGGCGACGTTCCTGGCGTTCGCCCTGGTCCAATGGACGCCCAGGCTGTCGCAGGTGTCGGTGAAGATCCGGAGTATGTCCGTCGAGGTGTTGGTGAAGAAGTAGCGGGGGTATTCGTACCGGACCCGGCCAGTTCGACCAGCGTGGGTTATGGCGTTCATCGACCGGCATCCATCGGAATGGATTAGGCCGCGAATCAGCTCCTTCGGGTAGGCGTCTACGATCGCCTGTTGCCACGATTCAAGCGCGATCGTGCGGGTGTGCTTAGGACCGGGGCCCGCTTGAGGGAAAAGATGGGTCCAGTGCTTCGAGTACGACGAGACTTCGACACAACCCTCTCTCTGGACGAACCGGACACGGTTGGGCTGAACCCGGCCGAGGGCATCCCGGCAGAGGTCGATGAGGTCGCGATAACGGGCGTCTTGGGAGATGCGAAGTTGCGACACGCCCTTGCGACGCACCGTGATCGTTCCGTCGCCCAGGTATAGGCCGAGCAGGTAGGCATATGCGGGTTCTGGGAGCTCATTACTTGGCCCACAACGAGAGCAGGTCCTACCTGGGCGCACGAACCCGGGCGATCCGGCGCCTTGATCCTCCTTAACCCAGCCTCGAATCGTCGACCGGGGGATCCCCGTCAGGCGTTCGACTGCCGAGGCGCTGCGGCTTTCCCGGTAAAGTGCCAGCGCCAAATCCACGGCGTCGCCGGGCCAGGTCACGTGCTGGTGCGGCGGGTGGGAGTCGAACCCACACGTCCTTTCGGACAATAGCTTTTGAGGCTATCGTGGCTACCAATTACACCACCGCCGCGAGTGACCCTAAGCTTATCCAGCCGAGTTGGCGCCACTCTCCGATTATAGCGAACAGGTGTTCGCATGCCCCGCATCGCTGAGCGGGCGCTGGACCCGGGGCTAGATCGTGGCCGAGCGCACCAGGCTGGAGGCCTCGAGCTTGCCCAGGCCGTCGAAGGCGGCCATCTTGAAGGCGTCGCTCCACGTCGGCACGTTGAAGGTGGCGTGCACGAAGTAGTCGAGGTCGCCGTTGAACTGGATCACCGCCTGCGGGATGTGGATGATCTCGGCGGCGATCTCGCCCACGGCATGGGCCCCGAGGACGCGGCGATCCTTGGGGTCGAAGATCAGCTTGACCAGGCCATCGGTCATGCCACCGATGTTGGCCCGTGAGTTGCCTCGGAAGTCCGAGCGCCCGACCGCGTAACGCACCCCACGTTCTATCGCATGCTCCTCGGTGAGCCCCACCCAGGCGACCTCGGGAATGCTGTAGACACCGCTGGGCGCCACGAAGTGGCCACTGCTGGCATAGCTCGTGCCGCACGCCGCGGAGGCGGCCACCCGACCCTGCTCGACGGAGACCGAGGCCAGCCCCGGAGGGCCGATCAGGTCGCCGGCGGCAAAGATGCTGGGCACGCTGGTCTGGAACCGCTCATCGACAACCACAGTGCCGCGATTGCCCAGCTCCACGCCAACCTCCTCCAGTCCCAGGTCGTCGCTGTTGCTGGTGCGCCCCACCGCGAAGAGCACCTTGCCGGGGCGGAGCTTCTTGCCGTCGCTGAGCGTCACGGTCAGGCGACCCCGCTCCCGGCTGATGGACTCGGTGCGGGTATTGATGTGGATGTCGATGCCTTCCAGGGCCATGTTGCGAGCCAGCTCGGTCGACATCTCCCCATCGGCGATAGCCAGGATTCTCGGCCCCGCCTCGACCAGCGTGACGCGGATTCCCAGCGACGCCATGATCGAGGCGTACTCGCTGCCGACCGCTCCACTGCCGATGACCAGGATCGACGCAAAGGCGTGGTCGATGTCGAGAACGGTCTCGGAGTCGTGGACATCGGGGTCGTCGAAGGGCACGTCGTCGGGATGAAACGGCCGTGAACCGGTGGCCAGCAGGATCGCCCGGCCCTCGACCTCGCGCGTCGCCCGCCCCGCCGCGACCGAGACGGTGTTCGGCCCGGTGAGGCGCGCCGTGCCGCGGATGACGTCGATGCCGTGGCGGTCCATGTTGTGCCTGACCTGCTTGGCCATGGTGCCAATGACCTCAGCGGTCCGCTGGCGCAACAGCATCAGGGTCAGCTCCGGCTGCATCTGGAGGCCCAGACCGTAGATATCCCGCTTGCGGAAGCCGGTCACATACAGGGCCGCCTCTCGCATCGTCTTGGTGGGGATGCCGGCATTGCTCACAACCACGCCGCCGAGGTTACGGTGGCGCTCGACCAGGGCTACCGATTTGCCGAAGTAGGCGGCGTGGGCGGCTGCCTTCTCGCCGGCCGGACCGGACCCCACCACCACCAGGTCGTACTGCTTGCCCTTCATGTTGCCTCGCGATTCAGCCGATGCTGCCCAGATCGTAATGAGCCGTCAACCGTGACCTCAAGCATCAGCTCGGTTGGGTGGCGATGTTCAGCCGGCCTGCGCCGAAGCCCGGCCGAATGAAGCAAAATACCGAGGTGGCGAAGCGAAGGGGCACCAAACAGGGGTCCTCGGGAAGCCTGCGAAAGGAGGTGGCGGAGGCCTTTCCGCGCCTGTCCGGCGACCAGGTCGCCGCACTTTTAAAGCAGGCCAAGCTCGAAACCTACACCACCGGCGAGACCGTCATCCGCGAGGGGACTTACGCCAACGGCTTCTTCGTCGTTGTCAGCGGGCAGGCCGAGGTGCTTCAGTTCGACGACGCCAACAAGTACCGCAGGATCCGGCGCCTCGACCCTGGCGACTTCTTCGGCGAGATCGGCCTCCTCACGCCGCCCCGGCGCACGGCGACGGTGCGCGCCAGGACCAGGCTGGAGGTCATCGCCCTCCGCAACGACCAGTTCTTCGCCCTCCTGCACCATGCGCCCGAAGCCGCCGAGGCCACCAAGAGGGTTGGCGCCAAGCGCGCGTCGCGACCGCGGCCGAAGGCCAAGCCGGCGGTCACTGCTGCCACGCCGAAGGCCGCTCGGGGCTCGACCAACCGGCGCAGGAGCGGCAAGCCCAGGGCTTAGGCGCCCGGTCTGGCCTCCCCAGCGGCTCCCATAGCCGCCTAGCCCCCGGGCTTTGGCGGATCGTCCGCCTTGAGCTCCTCCTTGAAGCGCTCGCTGGCCTCCTTGCTAGCCTTGGGGATATCCCGTACCGCCCGCGCCGATCGCCGCCCCAGCCAGGGCAGCCAGGCCGGCGCCAGTAGGAGCACTGCGGCCGCCACAATGATCAACAAGATCCACCAGTGCCCCAGCATCTAGCACCTCCTCGCCAGGCGGCGATCGGGCTGATTATAGGTTGCGGTCCGATCCACGCCGCTCCCTGTAACAAACGGGCCCTCGGCCGCCCCCATGGCTGACCGGCGCCCCGATTTGCGCTATTTTTTGCCCAACCACCCTCAGCCGGGGCGTGGAGGAGGGCGAATGGAGCCGGCCGACAGCCGGGTCAGGATTCTCATCGTCGACGATCATCAGATCGTGGCGCAGGGGCTGCGGCTCCTTCTGTGGGACGACGCCGACCTCGAGGTCGTGGGCATCGCCGCCACCGGTGGAGAGGGCGTGGAGATGGCCGTTCGGTTGCAGCCTGACGTGGTGCTGGTCGACTTCCATCTCCCGGACCGGGCCGGCGCCGACGCGGCGGTGATGCTGAAGCGGCTCTGTCCCCAGGCGCGCGTCGTCTTTCTCAGCGCCGACGCCTCGCCGGGCGCGGTTCGCACCGCCACCGACGCCGGCGCCAGCGGCTACCTGGTCAAGGACGAGGCGGGCGCCGGCCTGCCCGAAGCCGTCCGCCGCGTCGCCAAAGGCGAGCAGATGTTGCCCACGTTCCCCGAGCCCCTCACCCTCGCGGACCCGTGAGGCTCTAGGGCAGGACCCGGAACCACCAGAGGCTTAGCATCGCGGCCAGGAGGACGGCGACGGCGCCGGCGATGACCGCCGGGATGGTGGCGTCAAAACGGACAAACCGCCACGCGAACTGGCTGCCCAGCGAGGAGTAGATCTCGCTCAGCTTGCCCGACTCCTCAGCGAAGTAGTACTTGCCGCCCGTCGTGCTGGCGATCTGGTTGAGGGCCTGCTCATCGACGCCGCCCACCGGCTGGCCGTGGACCGTCACCGATGGGTCGCGCGACCCGACCCCGATGGTCTGGATGGGGATACCGATGGCCTTGGACTGCTGTGCCACCTGAATTGGGTCCGACCCGCGGTTGGTGACGCCGTCGGTCAGGAGCACGATCATCGTCGGGGGGCGGCTGTTGTCGCCCGGGTTTCCGCTTGCCGGCGTGAGCTCCTTGACCGCCAGGGCCAGGGCATCGCCGGTGGCGGTGCCACCTCCCGCCTGCAGGGCATCCAGGGCCGACAGCACGGTGTCGCGGTTCTCGGTCAGGGTCGAGGCTACGACCGGGTAGGTGCTGAACCCGATCAGCCCAACCCGGGCGTTGGCGGGAAGCTGGTCGATCAAGTTGTGGGCCGCGCTCTTGGCCGCGTCCAGCCTGGTGGGGGATACATCGCTGGCGTCCATCGACCCTGAGGTGTCGATCACCAGCATCACGGCGGCGTCGTTGCGCGCCACCTCGAGGTTGAGAACCGGTTGCGCCATCGCCAGCACCAGCGCGGCGGCGCCCAGCAGGAAGAGCGCGGGAGGAACGTGTTTGCGCACCGCCGGGCGGCGGCCGACGACGCTGGCCAGCAGCGACACCTCGGTAAACCGCAGGGTGTACTTGCGGCGCCGCCGCTGCGCCAGGATATAGAGGCCGGCGAGGACGGGGATCGCCAGCAGGGCGAAGAGCAGCGCCGGATGCTGGAAGCTCATCGGGCCCGTCGGGTGCCCAGCCCGCCGCGCATGCGCTGGCGCCGCCGCAGGTAAATGATCAGCTGGTTGACCACCGGCTGGTCGGTGCTGACCTCGAGCACCTGGGCGCGCGACGCGCGGAAGTCCGCTATCAGCTGGGCCCGCTGCTCGGCCGCAGCGGCGCGATAACGCTCGCGCAGCCGCCTGCTGCTGGTGTCGACCTCGATCTGCCCACCCGTCTCGGGATCCTCGAAGGTGACCACCCCGATCGATGGGATCTCGCTCTCACGCGGGTCGGTTATGCGGGCCGCGACCACGTCGTGGCGCAGGGCCAGGGCCTTCATCGGCGCCTGCCAGCCGGAGTCGACCAGAAAGTCGCTGATCACGACCACCAGCGACGGTCGCGGGATCAGTCGCGCCGCGCGCTTGAGCGTGGCGGCCAGGTCGGTGCGGCCGGGCGAGCTCTCGGCCGCCGTCTCGGCCTCGACCCTAGATAGCAGCCGGAGCCGCCCGGCGCGGCCGCCGGTGAGCGCGAAGACCCTGCGCCAGCGGGCGTCGAAGACAACCGCCCCGACGCGGCTGCCGTGGCGGGCCAGCACCAGCGTCATAAGGTCGACCAGCTCCTGGGCGGCCTCCCGTTTCAGCACCCGCGACGTGCCCCAATCCAGCGACCGGCTGGCATCGACGATCAGCCAGACGTCAAGCCCGCGCTCCTGGTGTGAGAGGCGCACGTAGGGGCGGTCTGAGCGGGCCGTCAGGTTCCAGTCGATGAGGCGCGCGTCCTCGGCAGGCTGGTACTCGCGGACCTCGGCGTGCTCGATGCCCGGGCCCAGGAACTGGGAACGCTCGTCGCCTGCGGTATGTACCCCCAGGCGATGGGTGAGGGGCCAGCGCAGCCGGCGCAGGACCTCACGCGCGGGCTCGCCCCTGCGCTCTCGGTCTACCTCAGGAGGCGACACGGTCGGCCAGGTCAAGGCGTGGCGCGGGGTGCCGCTCGAGCAGCGCCGTGACGATCGTCTCCATAGAGACCTCGTCGGCGATGCCGTCGTAACTGAGCACGATCCGGTGACGCAACACCTCGGGGGCGACGTCGGTGATGTCGTGGCCAAGGACGTACGACCGCCCGCGGATAAACGCGAGGGCGCGGGCCGCCTGCACCAGGTGGATAGAGGCGCGGGGGCTGGCGCCGAAGGCGATCGCGCCGGCGAACTCAGCCATACCCATCTCTGCCGGCTTCCGCGTTGCGGCGGCAAGGGTGGTGGCGTGCTGGATGACGGCGGGGTCCACGTAGACGCCGAGCACGTCCCGCTGCATCTCCAGCAGCTTCTTCAGCGTCAGCACCTGGCGCACCTCGATTGGAGTGCCGATCATCCGCTCGACGACCACGGTCTCCTCGGCCTGCGACGGGTAGTCGACCAGCACCTTGAGCATGAAGCGGTCGATCTGCGCCTCCGGCAGGGGATAGGTGCCGTCGGCTTCGATCGGGTTCTGGGTGGCCAGCACCAGGAACGGCTCGCTGACCCGGTGGGTCTCTTTGCCGATCGTCACCTGGTGCTCCTGCATCACCTCCAGCAACGCCGACTGGACCTTGGCCGGGGACCGGTTGATCTCGTCGGCCAGGAGGAGGTTGCAGAAGACTGGTCCGAGCTCGGTGCTGAAGTCGGCGCGGGAGGGATTGTAGATGCGAGTGCCGATGAGGTCGGCGGGGACCAGGTCGGGGGTGAACTGCACCCTACCGAAGGTGGCGCCGACGACCTCCGCGAGGGTCTTGATGGTGATCGTCTTGGCCAGCCCGGGGACGCCCTCCAGGAGCACGTGACCGCCCGCCAGCAGCGCCACCAGCAGCCGCTCCAGGAGCCGGTCCTGGCCAACGATCCGGCGGCGAACCTCGAAGAGCACCTCCTCGACCTCGGCTGGGACGCGGGCCGCCTGCTCCTGGGTGACGCCGCCCGGCGTCGCCTTGGCTTCCTCGGGCTGCGTCATGGCTTCTCCTCCTGTCATGGGCGTTCGCCCACGGTGATGTTGACAGTCTTACTGGAGCCGTCGGGCAGCCTGAAGACAGCGTCCACTTTGTCACCTGGCTTGTACCCGGCCAGCACCTGGGTCACCCCGGACGAGTTGCCGATGGAGTGCCCGCCCAAGCTGGTCATGACCCACTCGGCCTGGACCCCTGCCTTGTCGGCGGGGCCGCCGCTGACGGTGCTGGCGACGCGGGCGCCGCCGTTGACCGCGTCGGATACGGTGACCCCCAGGTACGGCTGGTTGGTGTGGGTGACCTGTCCGCCGTTACCGATCTGCTTGGTCACGTTCTGGACCTGGCTGGCGGGGATGGCGAACCCGATGTTCGACGCCGAGCCGCCCCGGCCCGACCCCACCGAGAGGGTGGGGATGCCGATGACGTGGCCGCTGATGTCCACCAGGGCGCCGCCCGAGTTGCCCGGGTTCAGCGGCGCGGTGGTCTGGATCAGGTTGGTCAGGGTGATTGTGGCGCTCTCCTGCTGCTGCCGGCCGAGGGCGCTGACGATCCCCTCGCTGACGCTGTCCGGCAGCCCCAGGGGGCTGCCGATGGCCAGGACGATGTCACCGACCTGGACCTGCGACGAGTCGCCGAAGGTCGCCGGCTTGAGCGTGTTGTCGCCGACGGTGGCTTTGATCTCGGCCAGGTCGTTGGCGGGGTCGTTGCCCACCAGCGAGGCCTTGTAGGCATGGCCGTCGGACGTGGTGACGGTGAAGCTGGTGCTGTTGCCGACGACGTGGGAGTTGGTGACGATATCGCCCTGGGCGTCGAGGACAACCCCTGAGCCGAGCCCGGAGCTGGTCTCGACCTGGACCACCGAGGGCGTCACTGAGGCCACGATCTGGCGCAGGTTGTCCTGCAGCTGTGCCAGGGCCCCCGAGCCGCTCGGCGGCGCTGTCTGGAGGCTGCCTCCGGGAGAGCCGGAGGGCGCAGCCTGGGCGGCGCCAGAGGGGGTAGGCGAGGCGGAGGTGCCCTGCTGCGTCTCCGCGGGGGAGGCAAAGCGGACGGGCAGGTTGCACGCCGCCACCAGCGCCGCCACGGCGAGGAGGCCGACCAGGGCCCGGGCCGGGCGGAGCGTCCGTCTCACGGGCTCAGTGTTGCCCGGCAAGGTTGCAAAATCGTGGGATCTGCATAAGAAATCGTTATGAATTCTCGCCCCTTGGGCGCACTGCTCACCGGGCTCGGGTAGCCGGCCTCCCGCCGGGGCGCTGGTTCTGCCTTCCCCGTGTGCGCTTCCGCCACCCGTGTGACGGGCTCTAGGGAATACATAAGAACTGCGGTCTAATCTGAGTACACCAATATTTCCCGTCCTCAGGAGGAGCGCGCATGTCAGGGCCCGATCCCGGTACGACCGACGCCCTGCCTGACGTGCCCCGCCGACCGCGACATTTCAGGCGCGGCTGGCGCGCGATCGAGTGGAGGATCCTGGCCGGTGTCGTCCTGCTGGTGGCCGGTGCAATCGTCGTGGCGTCGGCGCTGGTCGACGAGGATCTCTTTGAGCCCATCGTCGCCGGCGCCGTCGGCGTCCGTGGAATCCTCCGGACGCAGGGCTACCTGGGCGCGATGGGGCTGCTGTACGTCGAGGAGTCGGGGATCCCGGTACCCGCGCCCGGTGACGTCTTTGTCCTCTACGTGGGAGCCCACGCACCCAAGCAGCCGCTGCAGTGGCTGGCGGCGTTCGCCGGGGTGATCGCTGCCGTCCTGCTGGGCTCGTCCAACCTGTACCTGATCTCGCGCAACTTCGGGCGCAAGCTGGTCGAGGGCCGCATCGGCCGGGTCCTCCATATCACGCCGCGTCACGTGGCGAGGGCCGAGGGCTGGTTCGAACGCTGGGGCATATGGGCCATCATCTTCGGCCGCCACATCCCCGGCTTCCGGGTGCCAATAACGGTTGGCGCCGGTCTGTTCCGCGTGCCGTACCGCAAGTTCGCGGTGGGCGTGGTGATCTCGACCGTCCTGTGGGCCGGGGTCTTCATGTACATGGGGCTCAGGTTCGGCGCCCGCATCGAGGCCTTCATGCTCCTGCACCGAGAGACCTACTGGCTGATCCCCGTGCTGGTGGTCGTGCTGCTGCTGATGAGGATCCTGGCCGGGCGGGGGCAGGAGGCTCCCGGGCAGGCGCCGCCCGACTAGGCCCCCTCCCGCATCGCGCCTGGCCTTAACCAGTCACCAACGCCCCGGTCGTGATAATCACGGGTGCGACGGCTACTGCTGCTGCTGGTTGCGGCTGCGGCCCTCCTGGTGGCGGGCGCGGCAGCGTACGTGGCAACGCGCAACAGCAATATCGGCGCCGACCAGCGGGCGGTGGTGTCACTCGGCAACACCCGACTGCAGTCGGGGGTGCAAGGGATCCCGCCTCAACCGACCTTCTCCGTTCGCCTCGGTCCCGGCCGCCACGCCGCCGATTACCAGGCCTCCCTTGACGGCAATCCGGTGGCGCTGCAGGATCGCGGCGCCGCGGCGGCGGGCCTCGCCCTGCAGGCCCAGGCGCAGGGCAGCTCCCATCACCTGGAGATCTGGCGACCCGGCGGCGGGGGCCGCCACGATGACTCGGTGTCGCTTGACTTCCGCATCGTCGAGCCGCTGGACCTGGCCGTCGGCTGGCTCAGCGGACCAGACGCCACCCGGGCGGCCGTCACCTGGTCCCGCCAGCCGGCCGACATCGCCCCAGTGGTGGCCGCCCTGAAGGGGGCCGGCGCCGATGTCATCAACGAAAGCTCGAGCGTGATCGCCACCTGGCCGGGGCCGCCCAAGGGTCAGCGGCTCCAGTTCTCGGTGGCGGCAGGGTTGGCGGCCGTCGACGGTGGCTACCTCGCAAAGCCCTGGAACCCGGCCTTCACCGCCACGGCGGCGGGTGCCTCGATCCAGCTGTCCAACCCGCCGGCGGGCGACGCCAGCGGCCTGCGCCTGCAGGTCTACTACATCGCCGGACTCAGCGCCCGGCAGGACTTCGCCCGCCACGCCCGCCAGGTGTCGGTGCTGACCCCGGCCTTCTATTCCGTCGACTCCGCCGGCGCGCTGCACAGCAACATCGACTCCGGCGCGCTGAGCATTGCCCGGCAGAATGGGGTCGAGGTCCAGCCCCTGGTCACCAACCAGGACTTCGACGCCGCCGGCGGGCACCAGCTGTTGGCCAACCCGGACCTGGTTATGCCGGTCGCGGAGCAGCTGGTTGCACAGGCCAAAGCCAACGGCTACTCGGGCTACCAGCTGGATTTCGAGAACATCGCCGCTGCCGACCGCGACCTGCTCAGCGCCTTCTCCAACGCGCTGGCCGCGCGCCTCAAGGATGGGGGGCTGGGTTACTCGGTCGCCGTCGTGCCGCGCCGTGCCACCAGCTCGCCCAACGGGCCCTCGGCGCTGTACGACTATGCCGCCCTGAGCCATGGCGCCGAGTGGCTGACGATGATGGCCTATGACCAGCACACGCGCCAGGAGGACCCGGGGCCAGTGGCGGGCCTTGACTGGGTCAGGGAGGTGATCTCGTTCAGCGCCAGCCGGCTCGACACGGGCAAGGTCTACCTTGGCGTGCCCTTCTACACGCGCGACTTCTCGTTGCAGGCGGCGCCGTCGGCGCGTTCCTATGACGAGACCCTGGGCCTGGCCGCCGGCAGCGGCGGCACGGTCAGCTGGCGCTTCGACATCGCCACCGCGCGGGCCGACTACGTCAGCGAGGGCGTGCAGCACTCGGCCTGGCTGGACAATCGAGACAGCCTGGCGGCCAAGATGGCGTTCGCCCGCGAGATGCACCTCGCGGGGGTCTCGGCCTGGCGTCTGGGTCTCGAGGACCCCGGGTCCTGGAGCCTCTGGCCCAGCCACTGACGGGAGCGGGGGCGCCCTCTAACCGGCCGGCTTGACCCCTTCGATAACCGAGCGCAGCGCCTGGGCGGCGCCGAGCAGCCCGGCTGACTCCACCGGGATGATGATCTTCTCGTTGGCGCTGTTGGCGAACTTGGAGAGCGTGTCCAGCTGCAACACCGCCAGCAGCTCGGGGGTGGGGGCGTTGTCCTTAATGGCGACGTAGACCGTCGCCACCGCCTGCGCCCGGCCCTCGGCCTCCAGGATCTGCGCCTGTCGGAAGCCCTCGGCCTGGAGAATCTGCGCCTGCCGGTTGGCCTCGGCGGCGAGGATGACCGCCTGCCGCTGGCCCTCGGCGGTCTTGATCTGGGCCTGCTTCTGGCCCTCCGCGACGTTGATCTGGGACTGCTGCTGGCCCTCCGACTGGAGGATGCTGGCGCGCTTCTCCTGATCCGCCTGCTTCTGCAAAGCCATGGCGTTGAGGATTGGCTGAGGCGGCAGGATGTCAACGATCTCGATGCGGTTGATGCGGATGCCCCACTTGTCGGTCACCGACTCCATCTGCACCTGCAGCTGGGCGTTGATCTGCTCGCGCTGGGACAGCGCCTCGTCCAGGGTCATCCCGCCGAAGACGGCGCGCAGCGTGGTGCGAGCCAGCTGGTCGATGGCGACCAGGTAGTTGCTGACCGAGAAGAGCGCCATCCGGGCGTCGACCACCTGGCTGAAGATGGTGGCGTTGACCGCCACCGAGACGTTGTCCCGGGTGATCACGTCCTGGCGGTCACCGGTGCGCGGCGTCTCGCGCATGTCCACCAGCTCCATGGTGTCGATGAAAGGCACCAGGAACACGATCCCCGGGTTGCGAACCGCCTGGAACTGGCCCAGCCTCTTGACCACGCCGACGTTGCCCTGCTGGATGATCTTGACCGCGCGGAAGACCACCACCAGGGCAAAGATGACGACCAGGACGAGGACGATGACTCCGTACAACTCCACTACTCCTCCTTGGGCTGGGGCGCGGCCTCGACCGGCGCCGGGGAAGGTGAGGTAGCCACCCGGCTGACCACCAGGGTGGCCTGGCGCAGGGCGATCACCTTGACGACGCTGCCTGCGGGGATCCGCTCGCCGTCATCGGAGACGGCGGGCCAGCTCTCGCCGGCGATGCGGACATGGCCGGGGTGATGGCGGCCCTCGATGTCGTCGATGACGGGGGCCTCTTGGCCGATCATGGACTCGGCCCCGGACAGCAGCTCGGGGGCGCGGCGACGCGCGAGGTAGCGCAACAGGGACGGCCTGGCCAGGACCACGCCGGCTATCGACACCACGGCGAAGACGATCACCTGCACCGGCAGTGGGGCGCCCAGCTGGGCCGAGATCGCGGCGGCAAGGGCGCCGATGACGATGAAGATGGCGTAGAAGGCGGTGGTCACCACCTCGGCCACGCCAAACGCAAGCGCGATTGCCAGCCAGAGGAACGTGAGCGCCACGAACTCGGTCACCGCCGCATCGTAACCGGAAACGCCCGCGTCACACCGTCCCCCCGCCCTGTGAAGTCAGCCCTTGGTGGGGTCTCCGCCGAACGGTCGCTCCTCGGGGTTCTCCAGGTCGGGGAGCTCCATGCTGTTCACCAGCTCCTTGAAGATGCTGGCCTCGGCGCTGGCCTCGTCCGAGGAGTCGGATTCGCTCTCGGGTGTGACGCCGGCTTTGTCCAGCACCTCGTCCGAGACCAGGATCGGCACCTCGGCCCGCACCGCCAGGGCGATCGCGTCGCTGGGGCGCGCGTCGATGTCCACGCTGCGCCCGTCCACGGCGATGTGGATGCGCGCGTAGAAGACGTCGCTGGACAGGGTGTTGACCTCCACCCTGGTGACGCTGGCGCCGAGGTCCTTGAAGATGTTGGTCATCAGGTCGTGGGTGATGGGGCGCTCGGGCGTGATGCCGGTGATCTTCAGGGCGATGGCATTGGCCTCGTAGATCCCGATCCAGATGGGGAGGTAGCGGTCGGCGCCCTTGTCCTTGAGGATGACGACGTGCTGACCGCTTGGCATGTGGACGCGGATACTGTCCACCTGCATCTCCGTGAATCCTTTCTTTGCCACAGCTGCGATCTCCTGACTGGATGATATCCCGCCGCCGCCCTCGGAACCTTGCTTCGGAATGAGAATGCGGCCACCTAGAATCGAACTCCGATGAGCCCTTCCCAGCGCCTCCTGCTGGTCGACAGCCACTCGCTGATCTACCGCGCATTCTTCGCCCTCCCGGCCCTGACCGACCGCAAGGGACGGCTGACCAACGCCGCTTTTGGCTTCACCTCGATGCTGCTCAACGCGCTGCCGGGCATGGACCTGGTGGTGGCCGCCTTCGACCACCCGTCTAAGACCTTCCGGCACGACGAGTACGCCGAGTACAAGGCCCAGCGGCCCAAGGCCCCCGACGACCTGGTCAGCCAGTTCCCCATCGTCCGCCAGGTGGTCGAGGCTCTCAACTTCGCCGTCTACACCAAAGAGGGATACGAGGCCGACGACATCATCGGCACCCTGGCCACCCAGGCCGACGCCCTGGGGCTGAAGACCTCGATCCTCACCGGCGACCTCGACGTCCTCCAGCTGGTGACCCCCAACGTCGAGGCCCTGACCACCCGCCGCGGCATATCCGACCTGATCCGCTATGGCGTCGACGAGGTGCGCGCCAGGTACGGCCTCGAGCCCGCGCAGGTCCCCGACCTCAAGGCCCTCAAGGGCGACAACACCGACAACATCCCCGGCGTCCCCGGCATCGGCGACAAGACCGCCAGCAAGCTGCTTCAGGAGTACGGCTCGATCGAGGGGATCCTCGAGCACCTCCATGAGATGCCCGCCAACCGCACCACCGACGCCCTCCGGGAGCACGCCGAGCAGCTGCCGCTGAGCAAGCGCCTGGCGACCATCGTCCGCGACGTGCCGGTGACCCTCGACCCGGCCGCCATCTCGCTCAAGGACTACGACGACAGGGCTGTCCGCGAGCTCTTCGAGGAGTACGACTTCCGCACCTTGATGCCGCGGCTGCCCCGGCCCGTGGGGACCAACAAGAAGAAGCCCGAGGACATCGAGGGAACTGGCGTGCTGCCAGAGGCCGGCGAGGCCCTCGATGGGGAGACCGCCGCCGGCGCGTCGGTGGAGGGGCCGGCCCGCGGGCGGCAGGTGGAGTTCGCCTTCGCCACACCGGCCACCGCGGCGGGCAAGGCCAAGCCGCTGGAGGTGCCCGTCGAGATAATCACCAACGCCGACCGCCTCCGCCAGGTGCTCGGCGAGTGGTCCCCGCAGCCTGCGGTTTCGCTGGTCCTCGACGATCCCCAGCCCCGGCGCTCGGCCATCGCCGGCATCGCTCTCGCACCCTGGTCGGGGGATGCGGCAGCCTACGTCGCCCTGCGCAGCGGGGGGGCGGAGATTGCGGGCGCCGACCACCTCCTGGCCGTCTTGCGTGATGCGTGGGCCGACCTCGAGGTGACCGCGTACTCCCTCAAGCAGGCCGAGCTCGCCCTGGGACCGCGCGGCTTCCCGCCGCCGCATGGCTTCGACGTTTCGCTGGCGTCTTACCTGTCGGACTCCCGGGCCAAGACGCCGCCGGTCGCCGAGCTCTCGTACCAGTGGCTGGGCCGCACCCTGCAGCCCCTGAGCGAGGTGCTGGGCAGCGGCAAGAAGGCAATCCTGCCCGGCGACGTCGAGGCCGAGACCGCGGCCCGCTTGTTCGGTCCCGAGCCGGCGGCGCTGGCGCTGCTCAAGGCCCACCTCGAGCCCGAGCTGGAGCGGCAGAACGTGGCCGGCCTCTATCGCGACGTCGAGGTGCCGCTGGCGCCGATCCTGGCCGAGATGGAGCTGGCCGGGGTGGGCCTCGACGTGAAGGTGCTGGAGGCCCTGTCCACCGAGCTCACGGCGCGGATCACCGCCCTGGAGGACGAGATCCAGGGGATCGCCGGGCACGAGGTCAACATCAACTCGCCGATCCAGCTGCAGAAGCTGCTGTTCGAGGAGCTTGGCCTCTCGCCCGGCCGGCGCACCACCACCGGCAAGGTGTCCACCGACAGCACCGTGTTGGAGAAGCTCCGCGACGCCCACCCGATCATCGAGCTGGTGCTGGAGTACCGCCAGCTGACCAAGCTGCGATCCACCTACATCGATGCTCTGCCGACCCTGGTCGATCCCACCGACGGTCGCGTCCACACCAGCTTCAACCAGACCGTCGCCGCCACCGGCCGGCTAAGCAGCAGTGACCCCAACCTGCAGAACATCCCCATCCGCAGCGAATTGGGCCGCCGCATCCGGCAGGCCTTCGTGCCGCGCAAGGGCAACCTGCTCTTGGGCGCCGACTACAGCCAGATCGAGCTGCGCATCCTGGCTCACCTGTCGGGGGACGCGGCCCTGCTGGAGGCGTTCACCGAAGGCCAGGACATCCACACGGTGACCGCCTCGGTGGTCTTCAACACCCCCATTGCGGAGGTCACCGCCGACCAGCGCCGGGCGGCCAAGGTGGCCAACTTCGGCGTCCTCTATGGGCTCTCCGCCGGTGGCCTGCAGCGCGACCTGGGGATGCCGCTGGACGAGGCCAAGGACTTCATCAAGCGCTACTTCACGCGCTTCGCCGGGGTGACACAGTACCTGGAGGAGATCAAGAGCGCCGCCTACCTGAACGGCTATGTCGAGACCCTGCTCGGCCGCCGCCGGTACCTCCAGGACCTTCGCGCCGCCAACCCGGTGCTGCGCTCGGCGGCGGAGCGGATGGCCATCAACATGCCGTTCCAGGGGTCGAACGCCGACATCATGAAGCTGGCCATGGTCGCCATTCGCCGACGAATGGGCGCCGATGACATGCGCTCGCAGATGATCCTCCAGGTCCACGACGAGCTGGTCTTCGACGCCGACAAGGCCGAGCTCGACCACCTCGGGCGCCTGGTCAAGGAGGAGATGACGGGAGCCTACGAGCTAAGCGTGCCCCTGGCCGTGGAGGTCAAGGTGGGGCCCGACTGGAGCCGGGTCGAGCCGGTCGAGGTGGAGGCCGCCGCTGCCGGAGCTACCTGAGGTCGAGACGATCGTCCGCGACCTCCGGCCCCAGCTTGAGGGCCGCGCCGTGGAGCGCGCCTGGGTCGGCCAGCCGGGTGTGCTGCGCTATCCCTCGCCGGAGGAGTTCGAGGCGCGGATCACCGGTCGGCGGATGATCCACGTCGGCCGCCACGGCAAGTTCATGCTGGTCGAGCTCGACCCGCTGCCATCGAGTGCACCTGCCGCCGGTGCCGAGCTCGAGCTGCTCGTCGTCCACCTCGGCATGACCGGCCGGCTGGGCCTGGCCGAGCCCGAGACGCCGCCGGCGCTGCACACCCACCTGCGGCTCCTGCTGTCATCCGGGGTGGAGCTGCGCATGCAGGACTACCGTCGCTTTGGGCGGGTGCTGCTGGGCTCGCCCACCGAGCTGACCGCGGCCGGGGCGCTGCCCCGACTGGGCCCCGAGCCGGCGACCGAGGCGCAGCCCAACCCGGAGTCATGGCGAGCATTCCGCGGTGGCCTCTCGCTGCCCGAGTTCTCACGAATCCTGCGTCGCAGCCGGCGCCCGGTGAAGGCCCTGCTGCTGGACCAGGGCAAGGTCGCCGGGCTGGGCAACATCTACTGCGATGAGGCTTGCTTCCGCGCCGGTGTCCGGCCCACCGCAATCGCCGCGACTCTGGGCTCGGCCCGGCGCCGCCGGCTGTACGACGGTATTGGCGCCGCCCTCGCCTCCGCCGTCGACCTGCGGGGCAGCAGCATCGACGACTACCGCGACGCCTACGGCGGAAGGGGGGAGATGCAGGACCAGCTGCTGGTCTACGGGCGCGCCGGCCAGCCCTGCGTCAAATGCGGCCGCCTCCTCGCCAAAACGGTGGTCGCCGGGCGCACCACCGTCTTCTGCCGCACCTGCCAGCGCTGATGCGGCCCTCCGCGTTGGGCTCAACGTGTTACATATATGAAAGAGAGAGCGCCATTTCGCGTTCTAAAGGTGGATGGGTAGGAAGGGATGAGAGGGAGGCGCAGGCTGCTTTGGCGCTGTTCGAGTTGATCGTCCCTGCGCGGCAGCGGGTCAAACCTGCCATGGCCAGGCCGGTCGCGGCCGGGACGGCATGAGCGCCACCGGCGTTCACCGCTCGCCCGCCGTGCCGTCTGATGTGGACCCCGTTGACCCGGTGCTGTCACGACAGCCGGCGCACGACCTCCTTCTCGACTTCGTCAGGCTGCGGCACCGCTTTCTCGAGATTGTCGACTCAGCCCCTGCCGACGTCCTGACCCACCCGCAGCTGGTCGACGCCTTCCTCCTGGCCGGCGGCTTGCACCAGGTGATCGAGGACTACGTCCACGGTGGCGGCGACCTTGTCGGCCGCGCGGCCAAACGGCTCGGCGCCATCGGCAACCCGCTGGCCGGCATCGCCGCCGCGGCCGGGGACCAGCTCAGCGCCGCGCGTTGGAACCAACAGAGGCGCCGCCAGACCCGCCGCCTGGGGTCGCTCCGGCCCGCCCTCGACGAGGCCGTCCTGCGGCTGGCCCGAGCGCTGATCGTTGCCGCGGACCGTCCCGGGAAGGCCCCTGACTCCACGTCGGTCCACCTCGAGGACATCGCCAGCCAGCTACGGGATGCCGTTCCGACGGCCCTCGCTCGCCAGCTGGTCAAGTTGCCAACCTGCTACCGCAGCCTGGACCAGCTACCGGCTGACTGCCTGCTGATGGCCCGTGCGCTGTCCGGCGACGGGGTCGCGCCCGGCACCCCCCTCCTGGTGCTGGGGCTGAGGACGTCGGGCAGCTACCTGGGTCCGCTGCTGCACGCCTCGCTCGAGCGTGCCGGCTTCGACCTGGTGGACAGCACGACGGCACGACCCCGCCAGCCGTGGTCGCCCGAGCACCAGGACAAGCTGGGTCGGGTCGCCGGGGGCCGCGGTAAGTGCCTGGTCATCGACGATCCGCCGAAACGAGGGCGCGCCATGGTCGACGTGACCAGCCGTCTCGAGGACCTGGGCCTGGCCCCCGAGTCCATCGTCCTGATGCTGCCGGTCATCGACCCGCGCCCGTTGCAGCGGCCGGAGCTGGCGGTCTACCCGGCATACACCCTGGAAAGGCGCGACTGGACGATCCAGCGCCAGTTGCAGCCCGAGCCGGTGCGCGCCGCTCTGCGACCGATGCTCGAGGGCAACATGGTCACCCTGTTGGAGGATGGCGCCGCCCCGCGGACGGTGGCGGTGGCGGCTGTCGACCGGGTCAAGCGCCTGCCGCTGCCGGCCTCGGTTGGGGTTGGAGAGTACGCTCGACGCCACCTGGCGGCGCTCTACCGGGTGTCCATCCGCACCGTCGCCGGCGAGGCGGTGGAGCACTCCGTGTACGTCAAGGGGACCGGCATGGGCTACCTGGGGCGCCATTCGGTCGACGTCGTGACCGCGCTGGACGGGCTGGTACCTGCCGTGTACGGCGTCAGTGGAGGCCTGATGTACCGGGCCTGGATCCCAGAGGAGTGGCGGGTGACGTCACCGACACCGGGGCTTGCGCTCTCGGTCGCCAGGTACGCGGCGGCGCGCCGCGAGCGCCTTGCGGTCGACGAGGACGTCAGCCTCCGATTGGTGGGCGGGGGCCCGGTGTGGAAGCTGGCGGCCGCTCGATTGGAGCGGGCCTTCGGGCGGGCGGCGCCGGCGTTTCGCCAAATCAACTTCGAGGTCGCTCGCCGGCTCACCCTCGCCGAACATCCGGCTGTCTGGGACGGCAGCATGGCGCTCGCGAACTGGGCCGAGGTCAAGGGTTCGGATGACCACCTCAAGGTCGACTTTGACGAGCGGGCCTTTGCCAACCAGGACTCGGTGGGCGATGAGATGTACTGCTACGACGTCGACGCCGACGTGGCCGCGGCCGCGGCCGACGCGCTGCGCTCGGCGCCCCGGGACCCCGAACGCCTGGCCTTCGCCGATAGCCTGCGCGCCGCCTACGCGACGGAGATCGCTGCCCCGGTCGGCGAGGAGAAGTGGCTGCTGTACCAGCTGGTCTGGCTCCAGCACCAGCGCGAGCTGGTCACCGAGCGCCTTGACGACGGCGACGCCGCCCAGCAGGATGTACCGGGGCTGTGGCGGGAGCTTCTCGATCTCGAGGCCGCGATGGCGCAGGTGCACCAGCGTTACTATTCCGCCTCCTTCTTCGCCGACCTTGCGCCCCTGACCACCGGGCGGCTCTGCGCCGTCGACATCGACGGGGTCCTGGAAACGCTGCAGCTGTCATTCCCGGCGATCACCCCGGCCGGGGCCGATGCCCTTCGGCGGCTGCACCGTCACGGGTTCAGGACCGTGCTGGCCACTGGTCGGTCTCTGCCCGGGGTGGTTGCCCGCTGTAAGGAGTATGGCGCGGCCGGCGGGGTCGCCGAGTACGGTGCGTCGATCTACGATGCCGCCAGCGGCGCCACCGAGCTGCTGGTCTCCGACGCCCAGGCGGCGCAGCTGAAGGCCTTGCGCGGCGTCCTCCGGGAGCTGATCGACGTTGAGCTGGACCCGGACTACACGGGTGTGATCCGAGCCTACCGGCGCGGCCGCCACGGCAACCGCCACCGGCTCAGCGACGAGGTCGTGGACGCCGCCCTTGCGATGCTCCCGGCCGGCGAGCCGATGACCATCGTCCACGGCGGGCAGCAGACTGACTTCGTACCCGCCGGGATCGACAAGGGCGCCGGCATCCGGGTCCTGGCGGAGCGCCTTGACTCCACCGGCGCGGAGCGGCCGCTGGCGATGGCCTGTGGAGACGCGTTCACCGACATCCCGATGATGGCCGAAGCCGGGGTCGCCTACGCCCCTGCCAATGCCGATGCGCTGCTGCGGCGGGCAGGTGGCTTCCGGCTCATGGAGCGACCCTGCCAGGCCGGGCTGCTGGATGCCGTCGATGACTTCTTGGGCCACACTCCCGGTCCGTGCCCCGACTGCTCCCCGCCGGTGTGGTCTCCGGAGACGCGGCTCCTGCTGGCGGTGTTTGCCGCCCAGGACGTTGGCACCGCGGCCAAGGCCCGTCAGGCGATGTCTGTTGCCCGACTACTGGGTGGGCGGCGGCTGATCTGACGCAGGCAGGCTGGCCCCCGTGGGGATGGCCTGCTCAGCGAGTCCCAGGATCCGGCTGGCCACCGCGTCCCAGGAATAGTCCGCTGCCAGCGCCACGGTGCTGGCATGCTCGGCGAGGACACCGGCGACGGCGGAGCTGAGATCGCCGGGGTCGTCGACCAGTCGCAGGCCCGGGCTGTCGCCGAAACGCTCCTGGAGCGCGCCGAAGCGCATGCTCACCACCGGCAGGTCGCTGGCAAAGGCCTCGATCACGGACAGCGGCATGGCCACGGCATTGTCGGTTGAGGTCGGCGTGAAGACGTAGCAATCGGCGATCCGGTACATCTCCTCGACGTGCGGCTGGGGCCCGGTGACGAGCCGCACCCCACCCTCGGTCAGGGCGGTCGCCAGTCGCGCGGAGTCCGGCCCTGTGACACTGCTGGCAACAACTATCACCGTGGTTTTCGGCTCCGCCGCCAGCGGCAGCAGCGCTTCCAGGTTGCGCCCCCGCATCAGGTGGCCGAGGTGGAGCAACACCCGCTGGTCGTCATCGATGTTCCATTTCCGCCGCAACGCCCGACGCTCCCCGGGGTCGGGCGCCCTGAAGCTGTCGAGGTCGACGCCGCCCCAGACCAGGTCGGCGCGCGCCCCCAGTGCCTCCAGCCGGTGGCGCTCCGCCTTCGTCGAGACGAGGACCAGGTCAGGCCAGAGCCTGCCCGCCATCCTCGCCCCGACGCCGGCCAGGCTGCGGGGCTGAAGGCCCACGATCACCAGCGAAGCCGCCGGCGCCAGGCGGCGAAGCATGCGCGCGCGCAGCAGGGCGCCGGGCGTGACCGAGCTGCGCGAGCAGTAGACGACCACGGCAGGGTCCCATTCGCGCAGCTGGCTTCGGTATTCGGACGACAGGAGGCGGCGCAGTCGCCTTTGGGCCCGTCCCGGGCCGCCCCCCGTGTGCATATCGCCGCCGGCCAGCAGCAGGGTCCGGCGGATTCGAGCCAGGCCGGCGTACACCTCCTGGACAAATTTCACATATGCCTCGTCGGGAAAGCCAGCGGCCTCCTCGGCGACAACGACGACGGTGTCACTCACGGCGGCGTCAGTGCCCGCGGAACAAGCTCCACCACGTATACCCCCCGATCACCAGCAGTTTAAGCACCGAGCCGGCTGAAAAGGCGATCGCGCCACCCACCAGGCCGTAGATCGGGACCAGCAGGAAGGCCAGCACCACGGTGCAGACCATCCCCGCGCCGGTCGCGACCATGTCGATAACCGGCCGTCCCAATCCGATCCACAGGCTGGCCAGCAACGAGTACAGCCCATAGCTCGCCATCCCGATGCTGAGCACCGCCAGCGGTTCCGGGGCCTCGGCGTACTTGCCGCCGAAGAAGACCTGTATCAGAGGGCGCCCCAGCAGGGCCAGGCCAATGGCCAGGGGAAGGGTGATGACGCATCCAAAGGCCAGCGCCCGGACCACGTAGCCTCGGACGTCGGCGGCGCTGAGGCGAGCGATCTGGGGCAGGGCGATGGTTGCCAGGGCGCCGGGCGCCAGGATCAGCGCCAGGGCTAGCGCCTTGGCGGCGGCGTAGTTACCGGTCGCCGCCGGGGAGTCGAGGCGGCCCACGACCAGCATGTCGGCGCTGTACCAGATGGCGAAGAAGATCGACTGCAGCAGGATCGGACGGATGAAGCGAGCCGTCTCCAGCATCCGCGCGCGGCTCAGAATGCTGGTGGACAGGCGAAGGTGCATCGGCGCCGCCAGCTGCACGACGATGAGCGCCCCCACGCTCGACAGCCCATAGACGACCACGAACAGCGGGGCCGAGCGCCAGCCGGCCAGCCCCAGTCCGATCACCACCAGAAGCTGCAGCAGGTTGGCCAGCACGTAGAAGGCGACCATGGCGCCGTAGCGGCTGAGGCCGCGCTGCACCTCGCGGTACGTCTCCAGCACCGTGACCCCGAAGAGGTTGGCCACCACGCCGACGGTTAGCGCCAGGGAGATCCGCGACGCGATGCTGACCACCGGCAGCACGGCGATGCTGAGGATGAAGACCAGCCCCACCACTGCCAGCCAGTTGCTGTAGGCGGCCGACTGCTCGGCGGGATCATCGCGGTGCACCGACAGGAACCGCGACAGCCCCACGGGGGCGCTGGTCATCAGCACCGACGTCACCGCCACGATCGCCAGCGCGTATGTCATCTGGCCGAACTCCGCCGGGGCGAGAAGGCGAGCGGTGGCCACCGAGAAGAGGAAGCCAAGCAGGCGGGCGGCGGCACCACCGACAAACACGATGCTCGCCGACCGGGCGATGCCGCCGCGGCCAATCGCCCGTTGCAGCCAAGGCTGCCGAGCGGTTTCGGTCTCAAGCAACGCTTTCCGCCTGCTGGCGTTCGGCGATGCTGCACCCGAGGTGCGGGGGCTCCGGCGTCACGAGGGCTGGGGCCGTCGGCCCCAGCCGCACGGTTGCCACCCCGCGCGGCGCCACCTCCAAGACGATGGCGTCTCCATCCGCCTCAGGTGCGCCCTCTGCCCGGAGGCGCATGCCCCGGGGCAGGAACGGGCGATTGACCCGGAAGTGGCGGGGTTCGTCGCCCGGGTTGTGGAGGCAGACCTCGTTGGCCGTCATCAGCACCATCCAGTCGCCGGTCTTGGGGTCTCGCCGCTGCAGGTAGGCGTGACGAGCCACGTCCTCCAGGCCGGCCCAGAAGACCTGTCGGGTTGCCGCCCGGTTGACCTTGTCGGCGCGATGGGCCAGCAGGTCGAGGGACCCGCGGGTTGCCTGGAGGTGGGTGAAGGTGATGGCGGGCCGGCCCGTGAACAGGTCGAGAACGTAGCCGTCGTCGTCGGGCCGCCGCCGCCAGAGCAGGGGGAAGCCCTCCCAGGCCAGGTCCGCCGGCCGCACGCCGAGCTGCGGATCGTCATCCGGTGCCCCGCCCAGGGGCTCGCGGTCGAGCCAGTTGCAGCTGGCCAGGAAGCCGGAGGCGCCGAGTTGGGGCAGCAGCCAGCTGGGACCAACCCCATGCGGAAACACCATCACCCGGTCGAGAGCGTGGTCCCAGCGAGCCGCGAAGCGCCGGCCTCGCGCCACCGCCTCGGCCAGGGCCCGTTCCTGGGCGGCGCGTGAGCGAGGACGGAAGCGGCCCCGGCCGGGGCCGCTGTAGAACTCATAGCCGTCGTGGTCGTTGCCGTGGTAGCAAGCGGTCAGCCGCGTGGGATGCCGGGCCAGCAGGCGGACGACGTCGTGGTCGGCGTGCGGCAGGTCGCGCGGCACCGTGGCAACGGTTAGGTGGAAATTGGAGGCGGAAGCCATCTCGACGACGTCGGCGTAGGGCATCCCCAGCGGGTTGTTGCGCAGGAGGGGGTCGTCGATGGTGATGTTGGCAATCGGGGCCGAAGCGTGGTAAGCGCTGTCGCCGTACAGCTCCCGCATCAGCATCATCAATGGCAGCGTTCCCAGCAGCTGCTCGGGCGCCAGCGCCGCCGCCATGCCGGCGGGGGCGGGGCCGTCCCAGGCAGTGATCCAGAGCCGGCCCTTGCCAATCCGGGTCTCGGTGACCAGCGGTTGATCATGGCCGTCGACGCGGACGGCGGCAATCGGCTCGGCGCCGCCCGTGTGGTCGAGGAAGGCGCTGCTCTGTGCTTCGAGGACGGTGCCGGCGAGCTCGCCGGCGACGTCGACCCGGGAGGTGGCAACGCTGGCGCGGCTGGTCGGGCTGGAGATGCCGTGGACCCTGGGCAGGGTCGTGCCCAGGGCCGCCTCGATCTCTCGCCGGTCCTCGGCCCGGCTCGCAGCCAGCCCCTGGAGCAGGATCGCGCCGCCTCGGGAGACGTACCTGTGAGCCGCCGTCCAGCCGCTGGCGTGTGGCGGCCGGTCCCGGGCGTCGGCGATCACCAGCGGCCAGGCCTCGCGGGTGGCGCGCGCCCATATATCGGCGGCCTCCACCCCGCTGGCGCCTTCGACGGCGAGCCCATAGAACCGGGCGACCAGGTTCGAGCTCGTCCCCTGACCGGGGGCTGCCTGGCCTATTAGGCCGACCCTGCTGGTGGTGGGACTCAGTCGGGCGCCGTCGCGAGGCTGGTCGCGCTGCTGCAGCTGTTCGATGAGGGTGATCGGGGGCTTGCGGTCGGCGAAGCCGCGATCCCGCCAGACCCTGCCACGCAGGGACTCCTCATAGCGCCAGAGCCGGCGCCATGCCAGTGGTTCGAGGATCGCACGCATTGACGGCAGCAGTCGCCTCCTGGGCGCCAGGGGTCGGTCGACAGGGCCTTCTCCAGCCGCGCCCCCGACGCGAGTGACCCGGTTCATCCCGCTTGTTGCCCTTTGTATTCTCAACGCCAGGCGCAACGTATGTTTGCGCGAATCCTGGCCACTTCTACGATCGGCCAACGCCTCATCCAACGATGACGAACGCGATCTTAGGTCACCCGCCCTCTGGGCGTACCGTCGCCCGCTTCTGGCGCTGCCAGGGATGACCGCGCGCGTCTCGCCCGCCGATGCCGCCGGCCGCCGGATCCGGCTGGCGGCCGGTGGATGGGCTCTGCTGATGGCGGTCTTCGTCATCGCGCTGAGCGCTGCGGTGGCCGGCCGGGACCTTGGCTTCCAGGACCAGCTTCTGCTCGACGTGGCCCAGCTGCCGGCCAGCGGGGCGATGGACGTGGCAATGAGCGCGATCACCGCCCTCGGCACGCTGGAGGTCACCCTGCTGCTGATGATCATCCTGGCGGTCACCGCCGGGCGGCGGTCAGAGCTGCCGATGTGGCAGCGCCTCACACCGTTGGGCGTGTTCCTGGCGCTCAACGCCGTGGAGTTCATGGCCAAAGGGCTGGTGCCCCAGCAGAGTCCACCGCTGGCGCTGCACCGGGGCCTCGAGCTCAGCCTCACGGGTGCGGTGCACACGGTCTTCTCCTATCCCAGCGGTCACGTCCTGCGCGCTGCGATGGTCTTCGGCATCATCGGTCTACGCCTGTACCGCCGCACTGGCCTGGTCGCGTGGGTGCTGGTCTTCGGCGGCCTGGTCTGGCTGATCGCGTTCAGCCGGGTCTACCTCGCCACCCACTGGGCCACCGACGTGGCCGGGGGCCTGCTGCTGGGCGGGCTCGGCCTCGGGCTCTGCCTGGCCTACGCGCCTGACGGCACCCTGGGGGTGCACCATGGAAGCGATGGCTGACCGCGCCGCCCTTGTCCTGACCACGGTGGGTAGCGCCGAGGACGCCGCCCGCATCGGGCGGCTGCTGGTAGACGAACGGCTGGCGGCCTGCGTGACCACCGTCGCGGCGGCTCGGTCGACCTACCGCTGGGAGGGCAAGGTGGTGGAGGAGGAGGAGCAGCTGCTCCTGATCAAGACAGCACCGGCCGCCGTGGACCGCCTCCGGGAGCGCCTGCTGGCAGAGCACCCGTACGAGGTCCCCGAAGTCCTGGTGCTGGACGCCGGCGGCGTCCCCGAGCCCTACGCCCGCTGGCTCCAGGAATCGGCTGGCTAGAGGGCCTTCATGGGGCCCGCCATCAGCCCATTGATGAACTGCTGGGTGAAGGCGTCCGGCGACTGCTCGATCGCGGTCTTGGTGCCGTGCGCGATGACCTCGCCCTGCCGCATCAGCACCACGTAGTCGGCGATGCGAAAGACGGCGGCGATGTCGTGGGTCAGCACTAGCGTGGTGCAGCCGAGCTTCTGGTTGGCCTCCGCCATCAGCTGGAAGAGCAACGCCAGGCGGACGCTGTCCATGCCCAGGTCGGGGGAGTCGAAGACCAGCATCTTGGGCTGCAGCACGGTGGCGCGGGCGTAGCTGGCCCTGACCCGCATGCCGACCGAGAGCTGCTCCGGCATCTTCCTGGCATCGTTCGCCAGCCCCACCTCTTCCAGGTGGGCATTGGCCACCCGGGCGACCTCGGCCTCGGGCAGCCTGCCGATCTGCCTGAGGGGAAAGGCGACGTTGTCGAACACGGTCATCGAGCTGAAGAGGGCCCCCGCGCCCTCCACCAGGACCCCGACCTCGCTGCGCATGGCGTTGAGCTCGTCCATCGACATCCGCGTGATATCGCGGCCGTCGACCTCGATCCCCCCGGAGTCCGGCTGCGTGATCCCCAGCATCAGGCGCATCATCGTCGTCTTGCCGGTGCCCGACGGCCCGATCAGGGCGGTGACCTGGCCCGGCGGCACGATGAATGAGACGTCGCGGATCACCGGGCGGCCGCCCAGCGCCTTGGAAACCTTGTCGACCTGCACGCCGAAGCGCCCCGAACCCAAGCCCATCTATACCTTTATAGCTAAGCCGTCGACGCCTGGTCGGCGGCGTCGCCCGGCACAGCGGGCCGGATGCCCAGGTTTCGCGCCAGGGGCGCCACCGCGCTGAGCAGTGCGATCAGGACCAGCGGCAGAAGCTGCACCGTGAGGCGGTCGGCCGAGGTGTTAAGCCAGTAGTCGATGTCTCCCGGCGCCAGCAGGTAAACCAAGGCATACGCCAGCGCCTGGAGCACCACCAGCGCGATCATCGCCCTGGCCAGCAGGTTGCGGCTGACCAGGGCCAGCTCCAGGGTCACCAGGCCGGCCAGCACCACCCAGCCGTAATCGACCCTGATGACGTCGAGCAAGTGCAGCGAGAAATCAGCGATGCGCACCGCCCGCGCGGTCAGCAACCCCGGCTCCAGGTTGGCCAGTGACGCCGCCTGCAGCTGCGAGCTCTGGAATCCCCGGCTGGCGACGAAGACGCGCCAGCCGACCAGGGCGGCGGCCGGCAGCCCCAGCGCTACCATCCGGCGGGCGTCGACCGTCAGCAGGCGTCGCCTCGATGCGACAACCAGGACGATCACCAGCGCCACCACGAAAGGCAGCCCCTCGTTCTTGGTCAGCGCCGCCAGCAAGGCCGCGGCTAGCGCCAGGGCCGCGTCGGCGGACTCGCCTGCACGCAGCCAGGAGAAGAGAGCCAGCCCGGAGATGGCCATGAAGCACCCCACCACGAAGTCGGCGTAGCCAAGGTAGTAGCCGGAGTACAACCAGGGGTCGAACGACGGCAGCGCCACCAGTGCCAGCACCCCGATCCCGGCCAGCGCCGACCCTGCGACCGGCCGAAAGCCGCGGTAGATCGCCCATGCCACAGAGAGCAGCAGCACCCCGTTGGTGGCCTTGGCCAGCTGCTGTGTGACCCCGCCGGTGACGACCCAGATGGAGTCCGTCATCAGGCTGAAGAGGGGAGGGTAGTCGGGATGGCGCGCTGGCGCGGTGAGGCCACGGAGCTCGACCCGCCCCAGGTCCTGGAAGACCCTGGCCCGCATCAGCCAGATGGCGATGGCGTCGTTGCCCACCACCGGCCGGAGCACCACCGCCGTCAGCTCGGGCAGCACCAGCAACGCCGCCAGTCCCAGTGGCAGCCAGGCCCAGCTCGGCCGCAGCGCGGCGCGCAGCCGTGCCGGCACGGATGGCAGCACGGGAATCAGTTGGGGGATGAAAAGCAGTCCGCCGATCACCCAGGGGCCCAGCAGCGTGAGCGGGTTCCAGGGGATTCCCACCAGGCCGAACGCCCACAGCTGGAGGCCGAGGCCGGCGGCGCCGAAGGCGGGCGCCACCGCGGGAGCCAGCTGCGACCGGCTCCAGCCGGCCAGTCGCAGGAGCAAGAACCCGACGCCTGTCGCGACCAGGAAGTAGCCCGCGGCGGCGGCCAGGAGGATCGGCGCGGTCATGGAGAGGTGGCCGTCCTCACGAACGTGGCCAGCCACCCGTCGCCCTGCCGCCCGACTGCGACCTCCTGGTAGCCCGCCGGCGCCGCCGGCCGAGCGGGCGCTTTGATGATCACCAGCCCGGGCGTGTCGAGCGTGGGCGCCTCGGTAACGCGCACCGGCCGGGGATAGAGGAAGTAGGTCGCCCAGTACTCGGAGGTCGGCTGGTCCGCGCTGGGCGCCGCGACGTTGACCGTGGCGCCTGCGGGGAGCCGGTCGGCCAGCGCCGTCAGCGCCCCCTGGAGCGGGTCCACCTGCGACGCCTCCGCGGCGCTGGACCAGGGAGCGGGCGGGGACCCAGGGCCGTATATTGCCAGGCCCTCGACAACCACGCTGCGCGCGGTCCACACCAGCAGTACCGCGAGGGCGGCGACGCCGACCGGGCCGCCGAGCCGCCGGGGCCGCTTAGCAGGGTGGTTCACGGGTACAAAGGATGGGGCATCAAATCCCTGCTAGAGCCCCCCATCGATGCCCTAGGCTTCTTTCAGAACATGCCTGACTTCCGCCTCGAAGCCCCCTACCAGCCCTCGGGCGACCAGCCGCGCGCCATTGCCGGCCTGGTCGAGGGCATCCTCCGTGGCGAGCGCGAGCAGACCTTGATGGGGGTCACCGGCAGTGGCAAGACCTTCACCATCGCCAACGTCATCCAGGAGACCAAGCAGCCGGCGTTGATCATGTCGCCGAACAAGACCCTGGCGGCGCAGCTCTGCTCGGAGTTCCGCGAGTTCTTCCCCCACAACGCCGTCGAGTACTTCGTCAGCTTCTACGACTATTACCAGCCGGAGGCCTATATCCCGCGGACCGACACGTACATCGAGAAGGACTCCACCCGCAACGACGAGATCGACCGCCTCCGCACCAGCGCGATGCGAGCGCTGCTGACCCGTCGTGACGTCATCGTGGTGGCCAGCGTCTCCTGCATCTACGGCATCGGCGCCCCCGAGGACTGGCTGGGCGAATCGATGGAGCTGAGCAAGGGCGAATCGATGCGCCGCGACATCCTCCAGCGACACCTGGTGCAGCTGCAGTACGAGCGCCACGACACCGACTTCGGGCGCTCCCGCTTCCGGGTGCGCGGCGACACCGTCGACATTCAGCCCGCCTACGAGGAGATCGCCACCCGGCTCCAGTTCTTCGGCGACGAGGTGGAGCGCATCCTCGAGTTCGACCCCCTGACCGGTGAGATCCTGGGCGAGAAGGAGCAGCTGCGGCTCTTCCCGGCGGGGCAGTACATCACCAGCCAGGCCAAGATGCGAGCCGCCCTCGGCGAGATCGAGGACGAGCTTGAGGCGCGCTGCGCCTTCTTCGACCAGCAGGGAAGGCTGCTGGAGTCGCAACGCCTGCGCCAGCGCACCATGTTCGACCTCGAGATGATGCGTGAGACCGGGACGTGCGCCGGCATCGAGAACTACTCCCGCCACCTCTCCGGGCGGATGCCCGGGCAGGCGCCCTACACGCTGATGGACTACCTGCCGCCCGACGC
>JBARRR010000001.1:0-4168 GCA_049644325.1 Candidatus Dormiibacterota bacterium | reverse complement strand
CGAAGGCCGTCCTCGACTCGCTGGCCGACCTCGGTGTCAGCTGGGAGCGCTTCTAGCCCCAGCCGGCTTCCAGTCCAGGGCGTAGGCGATCGCCTCGTCGACGCTCATCCTCTGCCCGGCGGCCCAGTCCTCGGGCTGCGTCTCCGACAGGTGCTTGGCGACCTCTTCCAGCTCCGGCTCGATCGTGATCCGCGATGCGATCAGGCCGACGCCGCTTGCCTGCTCCAGCGCCCGGGCTGCTCCGTCCAGACGCGCGCCACCGACCCGGTCGCCCTGGGCGATTGCCAGCAGGGCCATCTGATCGAAGAGCAGGACGATGCCCGACCTGTCGTCGGCGTCGCGGAACATCTCCAGGCTCCGGGTCAGCGCCTTGGCTGCGGGGTCGAATTGGCGCACGCCCATGTAGCAGCCGCCAAGGGTGTACAGGCACCAGGCCAGGCTGAAGTTGTCGCCTTCGTTCTCGAATATTGGCTGCGCTTCCAGCAGTTGGTCAATCGCCGCCCGCCAGTCCCGGGGTTCCGTCATGTAATGGAGGTCGGCGCTACCCCATAGGACCTTGGCCCGGCCGGCCTCATCGCCCAACTCGCCGAACAGCTTCAACGACTCCGCGAGTAGCTTTTCTGGACGCTCAATGCTCTGGCCGATGATGATGTCCGGGAAGGCGGCGTTGTACAGGGCATTGGCCAGAAGCCTCTTGTCCCTGCCGGCGCGAGCGATGTCCAGGGCCTCCTGGTAGAAGCCATTGGCCGCGTCCTGGTCGCCCTGCCAGTAGGCGATACCACCGGCTGCTTCGAGCGCCGTGTAGCGCAGGTCCGGCTGGCGCACCACGGCCAGTGCCTCCTCCGCCCGCTGGCGGCCCTCAAACAGATGGCCGCGCATCTGCCAGAAGCGCCAGCTGGAGGTCAGTAGGTTGGCGGCGCCGGCCGCGTCATTTTCCGCCACCAGCCAGCTGAGGGCGGCGCGGATGTTGTCGTTCTCCAGCTCGAACTTGTCCAGGGCCGGTTTCTGGCTCACGCCGGTGAGCAAAGGCGCAGTCTGCTGGGCGAGGTCCAGGTAGGCCCCGGCATGGCGGGCGTGGATCTCATGAGCGTCGGGCGCCTCTTCCAGCCGTTCCAAGGCGTACTCCCGGATGACGTGGAGCATGAAGAAACGAGCGTCCTCGTCATCCTCCGCGGACCGGAGCAGGTTGTGCTCGACCAGCGTCTCCAAACCGCCGATGATGTCCCCACCGACCTCCTCGCTGGGACCGCAGACCGCCTCGACCTGCTCCAACGAGGCGCCCCGGACGAACACGCTGAAGCGCGCGAACAGCCTCCGCGTCGGCTCGTCGAGGAGGTCGTAGCTCCAGGCGATGGCGCCGCGGATGGTCTGCTGGCGCTCCGGCAGGTCGCGGGCGCCGCCGCCGAGGTCGCCGAGCCGGTCCCTGAGCCGTTCCAGCATGGCTTTGGGCGGCAGCAGCTTGATCCGCGCCGCCGCCAGCTCGATGGCCAGCGGGAGGCCGTCGACCAGCGATGCGATGCCTGCCACGGCGGCGGCATTCTCCGTGGTCAGGGTGAAGTTGGGCTTCATCGCCACCGCACGCTCGATGAACAGCTTGATCCCCTCGTACTGGGCCAGCTCTTCGAGGGGCACGCTGGCCGCGGTCTCGGGCCCAGGCACCGGCAGCGGCGGGATCGGGTACTCCTGCTCCCCGTAGACCCGCAGCGCGGCCCGGCTGGTGGCAACCGCCTTGGAGCTGGGGCTGGCCTTGAGCACCTCGCCGACATAGGGCGCCGCGGGCAGGAGCTGCTCGAAGTTGTCCAGGATCAACAACACCTCCCGCTCCTTGAGGTGGTCGATCAGCTGGTCCTGGGGCGGCCGTCGATCGGCTTCGTGGATACCCATGGCCTGCAGCACGGTCGATGGCACCAGCGCGGGGTCGCTCACCGGGGCGAGAGGGATGAAGAACACCCCGTGCTTGAACTGGTCCGACGCCTCGGCGCCGATCTGCATCGAGAGTCGCGTTTTCCCTGTCCCGCCCGGCCCGGTCAGCGTCAGCAGTCGGCTTGAGTCCAGCAGCCGCAGCCCTTCGGCCACCTCGTGTTCGCGGCCGACGAAGCTGGTCAGCTGGGTTGGCAGGTTGTTGGGGGTCTTGTCGAGCGACTTCAGCGCCGGGAACTCGTCGGGCAGGCCATCAATCCGCAGCTGCCAGATGTGCTCCGGCCGCGACAGGTCCTTGAGCCGGTGCTCGCCGAGGTCGACGAGCGAGACTCCATCAGGGAGGGCGCCCTCGACCAGGCTGCGAGTGGCATCCGAGAGCACCACCTGGCCCCCGTGCGCCGAGGAGGCGATCCGTGCGGCACGGTGGATCTCGAGGCCGACATAGTCATTGCCAATCAGGGCTGCCTCACCGGTGTGCAGCCCCATCCGCACCCGGATGACGGCGTCCTGGGGCCACTCGTGGGCGTAGAGGGCCCGCTGGCCCGCGGCGCACGCCGCCACCGCCTGGCTGGCCTGGCCGAAAGCGATGAAGAAGGCGTCGCCCTCGGTGTTGACCTCGGCGCCGCCGAAGGCGTCGAACTGCTCGCGCAGCACCCGGTAGTGAGTGTCGAGGATCTCCTTCCAGCGCTCGATGCCGAGCTGCTGCACCAGCACCGTGGAGCCCTGGATGTCGGTGAAGAGGAAGGTGGCGGTGCCCTCGGGCAGGGCCGCGCCGTCGCTCAGGGGCATGGCCTCAGCTTGCCGGCCCTAGGTGACCGCCAAGCAGGTCACCGTCTTAAAGACGCCATCGATCTTCTGGATGTCCTCCACGATGATCCCTCCGATGGCGTTGACGTCCTCGCCCTCGAGCCGGGCGATGACGTCGTACTCCCCGGTTATGGCGTCGGCCACGGTGATCCCGCGCGTCTGCTGCAGCTTCTTGGCCACGTCCATCGCCCGGCCCGGCGAGGTGTTGATCAGTACGTAGGCGGTAACCATCTAGCGCTTCTCCTCTCAAGCCCGCCGTAACCGTCTGACGGGATCATCAGCATATACGGTGATCAGTGCCCCCAGTGCTCCGGGGCCCGGTGCTGGACGATCTCGTCGCCGCGCTCGCCGCTGCGGATGCGCACCGCCCCCTCAACCGGCAGAATGAAGATCTTGCCGTCGCCGACCTCGCCGGTGCGGGCGGCGCCGACGATGGCGTCGATGATGCCGTCGACCTTGTCGTCGGGGACCACCGCCTCCACCTTCACCTTCCGCTGCAGCGAGATCTGCACCTTGGTGCCGCGGTACATCTCGGCGTAGCCGCGCTGGGCGCCACAGCCCAGCACCTCGGTGACGGTCAGGCCGGACACGCCGAGCTCGTCGAGAGCGTCCTGCACCGCCTGGAGGCGGTCGGGACGAACGATGGCTTCTACCTTTTTCATGGTCTGCCCTCCAGGGTGGTGCTGGTATCGACCCTACGCTCTCGCTCCGCCAGGACGTCGGGATGAATGTAGGCCCCGCCGGGCACGGGCATGAACTGCTCAGGGTAGCCCCACATGCCGTGCTCGCTGATGTCGAGACCGTCGATCTCGTGGCGGGCGCTGACGCGCAGTCCGGTCACCTGCTTGATGACGAAGAAGATGACGTAGGACAGGACGAACACGGTGGCGAAGCAGACCACCACGGTCAGCGCCTGGGCCCCCAGCTGGGCGAAGCTGCCGGTGTAGAAGAGGCCTCCCTTACCCGTGCCATTGAACGTCGCCAGGGCGGGGTCAGTGAAGAGGCCGCAGCTGAGGGTGCCCCAGACCCCGGCCAGCCCGTGGGCGCTGAGGGCGCCGACGGGGTCGTCAAGGACCTTGTCGATGAGGAGCACGCCGTAGACCACGATCACGCCGGCGACGGCGCCGATGATCAGCGCCGCCCACGGTTGCACATAACCGGAGGGTGCGGTGATCGCCACCAGCGCGGCGATGGCGCCGTTGCCGATCATGCCCACGTCAAGAGTGCGCTGGGCGATGTAGATCGCCGCCATCGCGGCCACCACCCCGCCGGCCGCCGCCAGGTTGGTGGTGATGACGATGTCGGGGAAGTGCAGGCCGGTGGCGTTGAGCGTCGACCCGGGGTTGAAGCCGAACCAGCCGACCCAGAGGATGAGCACGCCCAGCTGGGCCAGGGGCATGTTGTGGCCGGGAATGGCGTTGGGTTTGCCGTCCTTGCCGTA